>PCBO01000093.1 GCA_002730975.1 Opitutia bacterium | reverse complement strand
GGCGTCGGGGGCAAAGCTCACCTTCATCGCATCGTGCGAAACCCGACCCAAGTCCTCCTCCACCGTGGAGGTCACCTCGCCCAGGCTAGCCAGCAAGGCGGCCAAGCCCATGTCGGCGCTCTCGTCTTCTTTCGTCATCTACTCATTCTTGTAGCCTCCAAGACAGGCAGAAGGCAAAGCAAAAGCTATCAGCCGCGTCAGAGCTTTGGCCCTTTTCCTTTGGCGGGGAAAGGGCGACCGAAAACGAAACCGTAAACTTCAAATGATAGGGCTAAAGGCCTGACAAAAAGAGATTGTTGATTTCTGCAGCGGTTAGAACCCTGTCGTAGATACGGATATTATCCAAGGATACATTGGAAAAGCTACTTCGAAAACCGCCCCCTGCAAGGGTAATGTTTTTCATCTTGCAGGCATGGCTTGCCCAAAAGTTCGACAAGCGCTAAGAGGGATGCCAATGAAATCCAGACTCAAGGATGGAAGAACTTGGATCGCCTTGGCTTTGGCGGGGACGATTTGCTGGTTCGTCTACCCGGTGTTGCGCGTGGGGGTGTTTCTTATAATCGTCGAGGCTGGAGACGATGCGAGCATTCTTCTAACGGAAGAGCTTGTAGACGATGCATCGGGCTTGAACGTAATATCGCACAAGGGGATCGTGCGTTTGTCCTCCGACCTTGCGGCGACGGAGAACCTACTCCGTGAAACCTTGGAGCGAGCAAGGACTGAGAAGCTCTCCGTGGTTCCCTTCGGAGCTCGGCACTCGATGGGCAAGCAAGCCCTGCGCGAGGGCGCCCTGCACGTCGACACCTCGGGCTTCGACCATTTGGAAATGGACGGCGAACTGCTGCGAGCCCAGGCGGGGGCGAGGTGGTCGAAAGTAATAAGCTTTCTGGCCGAGCGAGGCCTCACGGTGGAAGTGATGCAGAGCAACAACGACTTCTCGATCGGGGGAACCCTGAGCGTGAACGCCCACGGCTGGCAACCGGACCGACCTCCGGTCGCCTCAACGGTGGAAAAGTTTCGGCTCATGCTACCCGACGGGAGCATCCGAGTTTGCTCGCGAACGGAGGAGACGAACCTTTTTCGGCACGCCCTCGGGGGGTACGGCTTGTTCGGCATTATTCTGGACGCATGGATACGGCCGGCGCCGAACGAGATCCTGCGTTCGCAACATGTAATGATGAGCGCGGACCAATTCGCGGAAGGATGGCAGTCGGAAGCGGTGGACACCAAGGCTCGCTTGGCCTACGGGAGGCTATCGGTGGCGCCTTCGACGTTTTTCCGGGAAGTGATGCTCACCGTGTACGAGTCGACGGGAGAAATTCAACCGACTTGGGAACCGCAGGAGCGCGACGACTGGATGACGAAGGTGGCTCGGGCCACTTTTCGGGCATCGCTGGGAAGCCAAAGAGGAAAAGGGTTTCGGTGGTTTCTCGAAAAGAACATAGGCGGCGAAGCAAGCGGCTTGCACCCGAGGTCGTACCTATTGAACGAACCGGCGTGGGTATTTGCCAACGCGGATCCTGAAAAAACCGACTTGTTGATGGAGTTTTTCGTGCCCTGCAAACGGTTTGCCGAGTTTACGGGAGCCGCCCGAACCATTCTCGAGGGCCAAGCGGACGACTTGATGAACGTGACCATACGGCAAGTGAAGAAGGACAGCGACACCGCCCTGCCCTATGCAAAAGAGGACGTGTTCGGCTTCGTCATGCTGTTCACGGTGGAGCGTTCCGCAAAGGGAGCGGCGAGCCTCGAAGAAAGAGCAAGAAGAATGAGCGAGGAAGCCTTGAAGCTAGGAGGGAGTTTATACCTGCCCTATCGCAACTACGCCACTTCGGGACAACTGATGCGCGCCTATCCGGAATTCCCCCTCTTCGTGAAGGAAAAACAAGCGGTTGACCCGAGCTATCTTTTCACCAATGGCTTTTTCGACTATTATGCCCAAGCGCTCGACGGCTCCGTTGAATGACCTTACTTTCGATATGAAAATGATTATGACCAAACTCATGCTCACCTTGCTTATTGCAAGCCTTTCGGTTTCCTCGAACGCCGCCAAGACGGTAAAAGTATTCCTGCTTGCGGGACAATCCAACATGGAGGGCCAAGGCGTGGTCGACATGGATCACCCGGAATACTACAACGGAGGGAAAGGGACGCTTCTACGAGTCATGAAGAATTCGACCGACTCCAAGCGCTACGCCCACCTAAAGAACAAGAAGGGAGACTGGGTAGCGCGAGACGACGCCTTTATCCGCTTTCGCAACAAGCAAGGCGTGATGGCGGGAGGCGTGAGCATCGGGTTCACGGGATACGGAAGCGACAAGAGTCGGCACCACATCGGACCCGAACTACAGATCGGGCACGCATTGGGCGACCACTATGAGGAACCGGTGCTGTTGATAAAGACGGCTTGGGGGGGCAAGAGCCTGCACAAGGATTTTCGTCCGCCCTCCGCGGGAGGTGAAACGGGCCCCTACTACAAGCAAATGCTGGACGAAGTGAAAGAGGCCTTGGCGGAGATGGAAAAAGAGTTTTCCGGGCTGAAAGGACGCAGGCCCGAATGGGCGGGCTTCGTTTGGTTTCAGGGCTGGAACGACATGTTCGACAAGGATGCGCTGGCCGAGTACGAGGATAACCTCGTGCACCTGATTCAAGACCTACGCAAGGAATTCAAGAGCCCGAACCTGCCGGTGATCGTGGGTGAACTGGGCAACGGCGGACCCAAAGCCGGAGGCAACATGCTGGCCATTCGCGAAGCCCAGAAGTCCGCAACCGAACGAAAGGAACTCAAGGGCAACGTAAAATTCGTAAGCACCACGGACTTCGCCCGCCCCAAGGAGGACTCGCCCAACGTCGGGCACGGGCACCACTGGTTCGGCAACGCGGAAAGCTACTTCCTGATTGGCGACGCCCTAGGCAAGGGCATGGTGAATCTGCTGGACTGACGTTACCGGCGGGTCAGGGCTCCTCGGCCATTCCGTTGTCGAAGACCTTTTGCAACTGGGGAGCTTTGGAGAGGTCGATCGGGGTGATCATCTCACGACCCAGAGGAGGGTCTCCGCCTTCGTACTTGCGAATGGTCGCGACATAGGGACGCCAGTTCAAGTCACCCAGCTTGGCGAGTTTTCCCAGCGGCTTTCCCGTGGCGTCGCGATAGGCCTTGTAGACGAGTTCCGAACAGTAAATGAACTTGTCGTCCATGCGGTAGCGCAAGTCGTAGGGGCGACCGGCGTACTTGGCCAGGGCCGACTTGAACTTGGGAAGTTCGGAAGCATGTTCCTCCTTGAGGCGAAAGGCGGAAAACTTCTTGCCGCGTCCGCGGGAGACCCAGTTCTTGAAGGGAATCGCACCCACGAGACCAATCGACTCGAATACCTTCCAGCTCCCGTCCTTACCCTTCAACACCACCCCGCAATGAGAATAGTTGGAACGGGTTACGCCCTCGATGGCCTCGACCAGATCAACGCCTCGAGGCAAGGCTTGAAAGAGAACGTCGCCGGCCTCCGGAAGATAGGCCTCTGAATCTTTCTCGGATGCCTTGCCCTTTTTCAGCGCGAGAGAAAAACCGACCGTCGGAGAGAGGCATAAGCCGAGAACAGCTACTCCGGTGATGAAACGACGCAACATCGGGTTCACTCAATCCATTTCTTAGCCGAGAAAGACGAGGGTGGTAAACCTTTACTCGAGGGGAAGAAAGACCAATTTTCCGGCTAGCATGTCGGGCACGATCAGCTGCTTGCCCTTGCGGTCGAGATAGAAATCGGCGGCGGTGGTGAACTCGTCGCTGAGGACCTTGCTTTTCTTGGTCTTGCGGTCATAGGACCAAACCTTGCCGAGCGGCCAACTGGAAACGTATATCTTGTCGCCGAAGGCTTCCACGGCATCCGCGCCTCGCATACCTTTGGCCACGATGCGCAGTTTGTCGTCGGAATAGGCGAGGACGTTTCCGGTGAAAAAGTCTCCCATGAGGAGGATTTCCTTGTCCTTGGAACCCGTGACGCCGACCCCGTTGGGTCCTGGCATGCGCTTATCCCCGTGAGGGACGGCTACGGAGACCTTGCCGTCGAGAGTGACCTTGTAAACGCAGCCGGTCATAGGTGGAACGGCCTTGTCGCTGCCGAGAGGCCAGAGCTTGCGTTCGCCATCCGGATCGAACATCCACTTGGGGTTACTCATGTCGGTGACGTACACGCTCTTGCCATCTCGACTCCGAGCCACGTCGTTGAGAAAGGTGACTTCCTTTGGAAAATCCTCGGCTTTCGCCAATACCGTGACCTTGCCCTTCTTGTCGATTTTGCGAACCATGGTCTCGTCCGACGCGACGAGGAAGCCGCCGACGAAGGCCATGCCCTTGGGGTTGTTCAGGCTCTTTGCGAAAACCGTGATCTTGTCTCCGTCGATCATCTTGATTTCACCGTCTCCGGGTTCGTCCCCGTTGATCATTGTGACGTATAGCTTGCCGCCGAACCCACGACACACGCTCTCGGGCTTGGTACCGACGTCGAGGACTTTCTTGGCCCCGAAGGAGAAGATCGGAATGAGCAGAAAACAAAGGAATCGGGAGGTTGTGAATTTCATGGTTTGAATAGCTTCGGCGCGATCTCGATACAGGCAAGGTAGAAAATGCAGGCAATCACGGATTCTCGATTCGGTCTCGCCTTTCATCGAGGCTCTTGCCAAAACTTTCGGCCTCATGAGATTCTTCGTTTACGGTCTGTTCCAACTGGTTGCGTGTGCGGCTCTTTCCGCCAATAAGCAGCCAAACATCCTCTTTCTGTTCACCGACGACCATGCCACTCAGGCACTGAGCGCCTATGGCCATGGGCTTAACAAGACGCCTAACCTGGATCGCATCGCCAAGGAGGGCATGCTCTTTCGGCGTTGCCTGGTTACGAACTCGATTTGCGCGCCGTCCCGAGCCGTTATCCTAACCGGCAAATACTCACACCTAAATGGACAGCTCACCAACAAGGACGTCTTCGACGGTTCTCAGCAAACCGTTCCCAAGCTCCTGCAAAAGGCGGGTTACCAAACGGCTATCGTGGGGAAGTGGCACCTGAAGTCCACCCCCACGGGATTCGATCACCACGAGGTGCTCGTCGGTCAAGGAAGTTACTACAACCCGATTCTAATCACCAATGGCGAACGAGTAAAACACGAGGGATACACCACGGATTTGATAACCGACCAAGCGTTTGATTGGCTGGACAAGCGAGACAAGAAAAAGCCGTTCTTCCTGATGTGCCAACACAAGGCGCCACACGGACGATGGGAGCCGGCCTTGCGGCATTTGGGGATTTTCGACGACGTAGATATTCAGGAACCACCCACCCTCTTCGACGACTACGCCGGTCGAGGCAAGGCCGCCTCCATGCACAAGATGGGAATTGCCAACCACATGGGAGACGCTCGCCTGATGTTCAAGTACTCAAGCAAGTTCACGCCCGAACAGTTCAAGGTCTTCGACGGGTATTTTCGCCCTCGCAACGAGTCCTTCCTTGCCGCCAAGCTCGAGGGAAAGGAACGCACCCGATGGCATTACCAGCGGTATATCAAGAACTACTTGAGCTGCGTGAAAGCCGTGGATGAAAACGTGGGCCGATTACTCGACTATCTGGATAAGCAAGGACTGGCTGAGAACACGGTGGTCGTCTACAGCTCGGACCAAGGTTTTTATCTTGGGGAGCACGGCTGGTTCGACAAGCGTTGGATGTTCGACGAGAGCCTGCGGACACCCTTGATTGCCCGATGGCCCGGCGTGACCAAACCGGGAACCGAATCGGCCGACATGGTGTCGAACGTTGATTTCGCGGAAACCTTTCTGGAAATTGCAGGGGCTGCCGTACCAAGCGAAATGCAAGGACGTAGTCTCGTGCCCGTTTTAAAAGGAGCCACGCCCAAGGACTGGCGAACCTCGCACTACTACCACTATTACGAGGCAGGAGGTCACGGCGTGCCCATCCATTACGGAGTAACCACGAAAAGCTACAAATTGATCCGCTATCCCGCGCCCATGGACGAGTGGGAACTCTATGACCTGAAGAAAGACCCCCGAGAGCTGAAGAGCGTGTTCGGCAGACCGGAGTATGCGCGAACGGTCAAGCGACTGGAGAAGGAGCTGAGCAATTTACGAAAAGTACTGAAGGTCGCTGGAGAAAAGTGACTCGCCCCACCCTACCTGTCCTTGCCATGATCCGAAGAATCCTAAACCCTGACAAAATGAAAACCTTAGCCACACTTATTTCCAGCCTTCTCTTCGCTCTCCTTGCTCAAGCAAAAGAGAGCGAGAACAAGACCAAATCGTTGACCGAACGCTTGGCTGGAAAAGGATGGAAATCTCTGGGAGAAAAAGACTTCGCCCAAGTGAATTGCGATCCTGAAACCTTTCAGTTCAAGAAGGACGGTATTATTCACTGCACGGGCAAGCCAAGCGGCGGGTTGCGCTCGGTCAAGGTATACAAGAATTTCGAGGTGACCTTCGAGTGGCGACACCTCAGGCATGCCGGCAATGCAGGGGTATTCCTCTGGTGTCCTCGCGGAGTACTCGACAAATTGCCTCGCGGACGATTACCGCAAGGCATAGAAGTACAAATCCTCGACTTGGGCTATGAGACGAATCACCTCAAGAACAAGGGCAAGCATTCGAACTGGTTTACCAGCCATGGAGATGTTTTTCCGGTGGGCGTTGGCCGAATGAAAGCGTTTACTCCGGAGATCACCTATAAGTCAGAGGACGGGAAGGAATACAAGGTCGGCAAGCCAACGAGCAGTCGCTGCTTCCCCACCAAGCGCTTGACCAAGGGAGTGGGCGAGTGGAACCATTATTACATCGAGGCCAAAAACGCAGTGGTACGACTTTGGGTAAACGGCGAGGAGGTTTCCGGGGGATACGAATGCAAACCCAGCGAAGGTCACTTCGTGCTCGAATCCGAAGGCGCCCCAATGGATTATCGCGGCATGAAGCTTCGCAAACTCCCCTGAAAATCAAAAATACTTCATAATCATGAAAACAACGAGATTTCTTCTTCTGACTCTCTTTACAGGCACCGGCTTATGGGCCGCTCCGGAAAAACATTGGCCCGCTTGGCGAGGGCCAGATGGGTCGGGTTCCTCCGATGGCGGATCCTACCCCACCAAGCTGAATGGAACGGAAAACTTGATTTGGAAAACCCCCTTGCCGGGCAAGGGATGCTCGACACCTGTGGTATGGGGGGAGCGGATTCTGCTTACCTGTCCGGTCAATGGTGAGGACGCCGTACTGGGTTATGACTGGGAGGGGGAAAAACTTTGGCAAACCACTCTGGGGAAAGAACGCAAGGGCAAGCACAGGAATGGCTCGGGCAGCAATCCATCGGTGGTGACGGACGGAGACCTCTTGTTCGCCCTTTTTAAGAGCGGAAACTTTGGAGGACTCGATTTCAAGGGCAAAGTTCGGTGGAAGACCAACTTAACCGACTACGGCAAGGACTCCCTGTACTGGGATTTCGGAACATCCCCGATCCTCACGGAGAAACACGTAATCGTAGCTCTCATGCGCCAGAATAATTCGTGGCTCATCGCATTCGAAAAAGCCAGCGGCAAGGTGGCTTGGAAGGTGGAAAGAAATTATGAGACACCCCGTGAAGGTGATCATAGTTACGCCACCCCAATTTTGATAAAGCACGAAGGCAAAGAAGCTATCTTGGTCTGGGGAGCTGAACGGCTAACGGCCCACTCAGCCAAGGATGGATCGATCCTATGGATTTCCTCGGGATTCAATCCCAAGAAGAAAAACAACTGGGTGGTCGTAGGCTCGCACGTAGTAGCCCAAAACGTGGCAATCGTGCCTTACGGTCGCGGCACCCACATCGCCGGCATTCAAATGGGCGGCAAGGGAGACGTGACCGAATCCAACCGCCTATGGACCCGCTCCGACTCCGGTTCCTTTGTCCCCACTCCGGCCGTTTCCGATGGTAAGGTTTACGTTCTGCGAGACCGGGGTGAAGTTCACTGCATCGACCCGAAGACAGGTAAAAGTCATTGGGAGGACGCCTTTCCAAAAGCCAGTTCAAGTTATTACGGATCTCCGACCATAGCGGGGGGTAAGCTCTACGCCCCTCGCGAAGACGGCGTCATCCTAGTGGCCGACATTTCGAACGGCTTTCGATTCCTCGCCCGGAACGACATGAGCGAACGCGTAATCGCCTCGCCGGTTCCAGTCATGAATCGCCTACTTGTCCGTGGCGAAAAGCACTTGTTCTGCTTCGGAAAATAACAAAGGACTATTGGAAGGAGAAGAGCCCGGTTCCGTTGAGCTGAATGTTCCCATTCGGGGTAGCGAAAACAATCGTTACGGCTTGGGACCCTCTACTGGAGTTGGACGGAATGGCCAAACTACCTGTAAGAGTAGTTGTATTTGATCTGGCCACCCCCGTTAATGCAACTCCCCCGATCTGAACTGAGCTAGGAGTAACATTCGCGGGCGGCAAGGGGGGTTGAGCATTGCCGTCGAGGGTGATGGTTACGGACACGGTGTTTGCCACACTTCCCGCAGAAGGAGAAATTGAAACGATTCCAGTTCCCTGCGTATTGTTTTCACCTACCGAATTCGCAGTGGAACCACCTGTTCCGGAAACTCCGGAGGCGAAGGGTGTTCCACGATATTTTCTAATCGTGTAGGGATAGGCGATTTGCATTGTTTGGAATTCAGAAGCTACTGCGGACATGGCATTAGCATTAAGCGTGGACTGCATGCCTTCAATGAACTTGACGAAGGTAGTGTAGCTGTCCGTTCCCGCGACGGAGACTCCATTTACGGTAAAGCCAGACTTGAGAGCTGCCAGATAAGCAGAATCATCAGACCAAGAAAGAGGCAGGAGATTGTGTTTGTTGAGAGTATTCCGAACATCATAACCGAAATGCGGATTAAGATAGCGAAGCACTGTACCGTCGGAATCGGCTTCAATACTCATGACGTAGTGATAGATGCCCTCGGGGAACTCCGGAGTCGGTGAAACCAAACCATTGCACTCGTCCAAATCGCCGCTGCCTTCGACGAATAAGGCATTCCCAGCTGAATCATTGGTCCCCGTATAACTGGTTTTGAGAATCACACCTGTCTGATTACCATCGTTCCTCCAGCCAACCGGACCATATATGGGCCATCCATCTGCAGCGAAACCAAGCAGTGGAGAATGCCCCCCGGAAACCAAAAGGGAATCAATTTTGTCACACTTATCTTTTTCAGATTTCCAGTCATCTTTTAGCAGGCGTAGGCAAGTGGGATATTTATGGTAGTGGTAGACGCCATTACGCTGGGGATGACCACAGCACCCGGAAAAAATGCGCCCGTAAGCGGCGGTCTCCTGAGCGTCCTCGAAGGGATTATATACGGGTATGCCATTAAGCCCAGCTCCCACTGTGCCAAGAGAGGTGTCGGTCGCTGTCGAGTTATAGACAGGACTCAAGGGAACACGAAAAACTTCCTCAGCAGCGACAACTTGATTGGGGTTGTTTCCACCACTCGCTCCAAGGTTTTCCTCACTCAGCTTTAGGCTTTGAAAATCGCCATTGGCTGCAGTGTTCCATCCATTTGAGACATCAATACCCATGACGCTGGGTATATAATTAGGAACTCCATTTCCCGTAATGATCATATGATCATTAGCCGAATCTTTCTCAATAGTAAGGAGATTGGCAAAGGACTGACCATTGATGGTAAGAGTCACTGGACCTCCTCCCGCAACTTGCGAACGATAATTGGCTACAATGAGTCGAGCCCTTCGCTCGAAGGAGGAGTCTCCCTGCAAAAAAGAGAGATCTCCAGAGGCGGAAGATTCGGATTCCTCTGCAACCTTGGTCCAACCCGATGAATCGGAGGAGTTGGCCTCGAAGTAGGAAATCAAAGCGGGAGAGAGCTCGACTCGCTCAATCGAGAATGAAGATGCGGTTGAATCCGAACCAGTGGAACTGCCGGAACCAGACTCAGATGTGTTCGACGACTCGCCGGACAGAGTGGCAATGGATGTCCATGCCGACTTAGAATAATCGTAAAATCCTTTGGTAGCGCTGTAGTATCGCCAACCCTGAAGGTCATTAAGGTACAACCACGGATAAAACTCCTTCTTCGTCCACATCCACTTGAGTTCGGGGTGATACAACCAAGTTGCATCCACTCCTGAGTCCACCGGATAAAGCCAACCCAAGTTTTCGTGATAAATCCAATTCGAACCCGAATCAAAAAAGTTGCCGAACCATGAACTTTGCTTCCATCCCGAAGAAGCGTCGGTCGCTGTATTGGTTCGAACATAAGCGGCAATGGAAGAGGAGTTCGAGCTCGGCGAGTAATTTCCATCCGGAAGTTTCGAGATGGGAAACCTGTAGTCGGTTGAAGTCAACAGAGCGACAACTGCCGGATCGGTCGACTCCAGCATGGACCGAGTGTAAAGTTTCCATTCGCCCGTGTAATCGGCATGTACTCGTCCCGACCAATTCTGACCACCGAGGTAGGTCGTGGTCGCCCAGTAGACGTACTCGGTAATCTGAGTTCCGTAGTCAGCCGTCTGATCATAGTACGAATACCAAGCGCTTGAAGGATAAGTTGTTGGAACCGTTTCGAAGTGTCCTCCGCGAGCAATATCCATGGCCAACGCGATACTGCTTCCTATCTTTTCTCCCCATACGGCGGGAAAGGCTTCGTCCCAACCCTTGTCTGTAACCAAATGCAAAACTTCCTCGAGGGTGGCATCACGATTACTCCCATTGCTTCCATTCTCGAAAATCTCCATGGCGAAAAGATTTTGAGCTCGTGTGATGGAATTTTCGAATGACTCGAATGCGCTTTGTTTGCTCTCCTGTTCCTGCTCGGAAGCGAAGAGTACCATTGTAGCAATTTGGGCGTTCGAACTCCCCTTCAAAGCCGCCAGCACTTCCGCTTGGTCAATGTTCCCGTCTTCGTCATTATCCAAATATTCAGCCAAAACGTTTGCCGTGTAGAGAGTTTTTGCCTCGGAGACTCCCGAAGTGGCCAGCACACGCAGGCCAAAAACTTCCACGCACTTATCGAAAACCGTTTTGCTCGCCGCGATATCGGCAGGGAAGGAAGAGGAAAGTTGAATAGGATCCGCCGTCAAGTTCCTAACAACAAGGGAAAGGATGAGGGTACAAATCAATGGAGAACGAAATATCATTTTAGAAAAAGATTATGGATTAACCGAGTGGGAGATTCATTAGAAAGGCAAACGAATGCAAAATTTATTCATTAGTAGCAGCCAAAACAATTCAAGCAAGTCTGCACTATATGCTGAATGGCTAGATCGATTGCACCTGCATCAAGGCGAGAAGGGTCTCCGCAGCAGCTTGGGCAAAGGTGGAATCATTGACGGAGGCTTGAATTTCGCGAACCTCTACGTTTTGGCAAAGGTTGGACTTTATTGCTGCGAAGAGAGCTTGATCTGCAATAGGATTGTTAAAGACTTCATAGGGGGCGGAAATAATGCTGATCGCCTGCGTGGGGATGAGCACGGAGCAGGGACCGGTAGAAAGGTTCGCCTTCTCCGCAAGGATGCGACCGAGATCAGTGCATTCCTCGGGAGTGGTTCGCATCAGAGTGACTTGCGGATTGTGCTCGTAAAAGAGACGGGCAGAGAATTTTTTCGGAATCGTATTGCGCGGACCAAAATTAACCATGTCGAGACATCCCGGGGCAATGACGGCGGGCACACCGTGTTTTGCCGCTGCCTCCAGACGAGTAGGTCCGGCGCCAAGAATCCCGCCGACAAGTTGATCGGCCCACTCGGTAGTGGTGAGGTCGAGAACGCCAGAAACGAGTCCAGACTCGATCAAGCTCTCCATGGCCCGTCCACCGGTTCCGGTCGCGTGGAAGACCAAGACCTCGTAACCGGCGTCCTCGAGAATGAGCTTGGCTTGGTTCACGCAGCCGGTGGTATTCCCGAACATACTGGCCGTAATTATTGGCTTGTCATCGGTAGGAGGGGATTTCGTTTCCACCATGCCGCAAATGGCACCTGCGGCATTCGCAAATAGAGGACGAGAGACGCGATTGAGACCCGCCACATCGACCACGCTCGGCATCATGACTATGTCCTTAACTCCAACATAGACCTGCACGTTCTCACTAGCCGCAAGGGTAGACACCATTAGCTTGGGAAACCCAATGGGCAAAGCCCGCATTGCCGAGGTACCGATGGCGGTTCCCCCTCCTCCGCCGAGAGAAATAATACCCTGAATTTTCTTTTCCGCAGCCAGCTTGGCAATGACTATGGCGGCGCCTTCGGACATGACCTTGACTGATTCTCCTCGATCACGGCGGTCAACGAACGCTGCGAGGTCAGTTCCCGTAACGGCTACCAATTCCTCGCGAAAAACGTCAGGAGCGATGCTTGGTGAATGAAGAGAACCAGCGTCGACGAGTAACACCTCGTGCCCACGCTCGCGAATTAGCTCGGCGACATAGGCATGCTCCTCGCCCTTGGTGTCGAAGGTGCCTAGGACCGCAATGGTAGACATGCGATCATTCCCCCTCGGGAAGCTCTATCTCGCAAAAAGCCTTAACCTGAGAAGTTAGGGCCGTCTCCGTTGGGAGACGTTCCATCGAACTCGCTCCGTAGAAACCATCGACGCCCCGGCAGTTCCCTAGAACATGTGCCGCATCCTCGGGCATGGATATAGGACCGCCATGGCAAATAACCAAGACATCGTCGCGAACCGACTTGGCGGAATCGGCGATAGCCTGCACTTCTTGTACCGCATCATCCAGCGTCATGGCCGTATCGGCTCCAATGGAACCGCCTGTGGTCAGACCCATGTGAGCGACGATGACGTCGGCGCCTGCCTCGACCATCCGCTCAGACTCCTTCACATTGAACACATACGGTGTAGTCAACAAGTCGAGATCTCGAGCAGCTCGGATCAAGTCCACCTCCAATTGGTAAGCCATTCCGGTCTCTTCGAGATTTGCGCGCATTTTCCCATCGAAGAGACCGACCGTCGGGAAGTTCTGGATGCCTGAAAAGCCCATGTCCTTGAGCTGTCGAAGGAAGGGAGCCCGAAGCATGAAAGGGTCGGTACCATTTACGCCGGCGAGAACAGGAGTATGATCTACCGCGGTCAGCACCTCGCGAGCCATATCTACGACCACCTCGTTGGCATTGCCATAGGCCATGAGACCGGAAAGTGAACCACGACCCGCCATGCGGTAACGACCGGAGTTGTAGATGACGATTAGGTCTACGCCACCAGCTTCCTCACATTTGGCTGAAATCCCTGTGCCTGCACCTCCACCGACTATAGGCTTGCCTGAAGCGACCTTTGTTCGAAGGCGTTGCAGAATGGCGGAACGAGAATTGTCTTTAAGCATTACCTTGACGTTAAAGGAAAAAGATCAGCCACCTTTTCCGTCGAGACTAAGCTTAGTCAAATTACGGGTTTTAAGCATGTCCACGACGTCGATGATCTTTTGATATGTAAGGTTTTTGTCCCCACGAATATGAACTACGGGCTGATCTAGAGCAGGGGTCTCGGCGATCTCATCAAGCAAAGCCTCCAGTCGCTCCTTCGTAACGTCGTCTCCGCCCCATTGGTAGGCTCCATTGGCATCTATGGTAATAGTCTTGTCCTCGGGTTGCTTTTTAGGTTGCTGATCGGAAGTACTTTGGTCCGGAAGATCAATACGATTGTATTGCTCTATGACAGGCGTGGTGATCATGAAGATAATCAGCAAGGCAAAAGCCAGATCGATCAGGGGAGTGACATTCAGATCCGAAATGCAGTCGAGTTTTTTCGTCTGTTTGAAATCTAGTGCCATGACAAACTTTGGAGAATTAGCTTTTCAGGAATTATTAAGCCCCGTCGTGAAAGTAAAAAAGCTTAACTTTCGGAATCAAGATCAATGCGGTCGTGCACCAGACTTGCAAAATTTTCCAAATGCGTGATCTCGTTCCGAGTGGAGCTGAGTAAGGCATTGTAGATGAAGACAGTAGGGATGGCAACCAAGAGAGCGGCAACTGTAGTGAGCAAGGCACCGGATACGCCCGGCGCAAGTTGGTCGATCGTAGCACCTCCTTTTTCCATGGAACCAAAAGCATCCATTACCCCCCAAACAGTTCCCAAAAGGCCTAGGAAAGGTGCTCCTGAAACAATAGTGGCCAAATAAATCATCTTATCCTCATACCTATCAGTGAGCTCTGAAAGTGTCCGACGGAGAGCGTTTTCAACTTGCTTCATACGAGCCTTGTGATTTTCAGCTCCGCTTTTCTCGTGTTTGCGATAAGCCTCCATGGCTCGAGATACCAAACGGAGGAATGGACCGCCCTCCCCTTTGAACAAAGCATCGTCGTAGTGCAGAAGGCTAGGCAGTTCATGAATTTTTTTTTCGTGACGAGCATTGAACTGTTTCAATTTGCGAAGGTCTGAATACTTCGAATAAATGAGCGACCAAGCGTAAATGCTAAGGCCGAACAATGCGAAGATCACGCATTTTCCAGCAAAATTGGAATCCCAAAAATAGTCGAAGACATTTGCATCCGCGAGAAAGGGAAGTTCGTGGGTGAATAAATTCTTTAGCATAGCGTTAGGTTTACGTAAAATAGACCAAAGAGATCGACAATTGTTCAATAAGGTAAATGAGAGAGTGCAATGAAAAAGGACATTCAACGGAATATTAATGGCTTTAATGATAAATTCGAAATTGCTGATCCAGTGAAGTTTCCGGGAAGAGAACCGAAGTCGTCAAGCCCCCTTGGTTATCTAAAAGATCAATCGCTTTTGGTTTGCGAAAAAAGACTTTAGCGTCCTATCTGTCAGGCGAAATGGAAAACGCTGAAGAAACGCTCAAGGAAGCGGAAGAAAGAACCTTCACCCTCACCGGGCACAAAGCATTGGTGGGTCTTGATGGCTTCGTCGATAAGATAGTCACGCCCGTCAACCGACGGTATGGCATGGGGGAAAACTTCGACCCCATCGAGACAATATCCGATCTTGGGTCTCGAATCAGCGCGGCTGCAGGCAAAAGCGCCAACATCGAACTCTTTTCAAGGTTCGAAAAACTTGGTGGCAATGGCCCCATCATGGCGAACTCGTTGCTCTCTCTTGGTTTGCCCACCAGATATGTCGGGGCATTGGGCCAATTTGAACCGCACCCGGTCTTTAAGGATTTCGCTGAAAAAACGGACGCCATTACCTTGGCCGACCCTGGGATCACTACGGCCTTGGAATTCAAAGATGGAAAAGTTATGTTCGGCGACATGAAGAGCCTCGACGGCGTCGATTATTCACGGATCATCGAAGTTTGCGGAGAAGGTAAATTCATCGACATGCTTGCCCGGGCAAACTTGGTAGCAATCGTCAACTGGACGATGATTCCTAAAATGACGGCCACCCTGGTCGAAATCCTAGAGAAAATAATGCCCAACCTGCCTCCTCTGGATACGCGACAATTTTTCTTTGATCTAGCCGATCCCGCCAAACGTTCGCAGGAAGATATCTTGGAAGCGATGAGAGTTTTTTCTCGTTATCAGGCGCACGCTGAAGTCACCTTGGGGTTGAACTTCAACGAAGCCATCCAAGTATCGGAAGTCCTTGGATTGAATCCTCAAGAAGAGGATTCCTCAGGCTTGCGGCAAATGGCGCAGGATATTCGTAATGAACTGGAACTGGCCTGCGTTGTCATACATCCGGTGGGTTCCGCTGCCTGCGCCACAAAGGAGGATAGTTGGTGGGCTCCGGGACCGTTTACTCCTAATCCCAAAATCACGACCGGAGCCGGTGATCACTTCAACGCCGGATTCTGCTCCGCTCGACTGTGCGGATTCTCGCCAAGAAGTTGCCTAACGCTCGCTAGTTGCACGTCCGGACACTATGTTCGAACGGCACAAAGCCCATCCTCTTCACAGGTGGTGGGTTTCCTACGAGAACTTACACAAGAATCATGAGTCACGACAAAGGAATATTAATCTCCTTCGAGGGATCCGAAGGATGCGGAAAATCTACCCAGATTCGTCGCATCGCCGATCGCTTGGAGGAAATCGATCACCGTGAGGTGGTGGTAACGCGCGAACCAGGCGGCACACTCATAGGGGAGGATATTCGCCACCTGCTCATGCATGCGGAAGAAGCCCAAGCCATGTTCCCCGAAACAGAGCTTCTGCTCTTTGCAGCTAGCCGAGCGCAACTGGTGAGGGAAGTCATTTTCCCTGCCGTCCAGGAAGGGAAAACCGTCCTTTGCGACCGTTTTCTTGACTCCACTACAGTTTATCAAGGCGTAGCTCGACAAATTGCAGAAGACCCCGTGACTCAAATCAACAACTTCGCCGTCGGTGAAATCATTCCGGATCTCACAGTCATTTTGGACATTCCTCCGGAATTAGGTCTGGAGCGCATTCGGCATCGGGTGTCCGACATGCCTGACCGCATGGAACAAGAAAACGTGGAGTTCTACGGAAAAGTGCGAGAAGGTTACCTCCATCTGGCGCGTTCCCTCCCTGAACGTTTCTTCGTAATAGACGGCGAGCGCGACCCCGACGAGATCGAACTCGATATTTGGAATGAGATGCACGCCCGCTTCTTTGCGGAAGATTAGTAGTCACTGAAAAGTGAGCGGTTCATCGGAAAGAACGAAACGCAACTTGGAGGCTCTAGAAGGAGACTTGGCTTCGGGGAGACTTCACCATGCCTTGCTTTTTCAAGGGAAGAATCTTTTGGCTCTGGAAAAAGGAGCCATCCATCTGGCACGAAAGATTCTCGGGGAAAGTGAAGAAATCAAGGAACATCCCGACCTCTTTCACTTGCGACCTTCCGGGAAAGCAAGGCTTATTACTGTGGAAAGCACGCGAGGACTGATATCGAACCTCAACCGCTCCGCCAGTCAAGGAACGAACAAGGTTGCCCTCATCCATGAAGTCGACCGTATGAGGCGCGAAGCCGCCAATGCCTTTCTAAAGACACTCGAGGAACCACCCCAAGGCACGTTTATCCTAATGCTGACCACGCGACCTTACTCGCTACTGCCGACAATACGCAGTCGCTGCCTCCAAGTGCGCTTGGAGGCAACTTTCGAGGAACTTGAGGACGAAGAATGGAAAAGCTGGCTAAACTCATACAAAGCTTGGATACAGCTAGCTTCAGATCGTGAAGCCGTTCGCAGGGATATTGCCGCGCCGGTATTTATTGCCAACGGCCTAATCCTCAGCTTCAGGTCAATCATCGCGCGGAAAGCGGATGAGGTCTGGGCACATCGCAAGCAGAGCTTACCCGAGGGCATCGACGAAAAGGAAAGAGACGCCTTGGAAACGGGAGTGCGAAAAGGAACTCGAGCGACTCTTCTTGCCGCGCTTGAAGAACGAACGAGAGATTTCGCAATATCCTTGGCCGCGGAGCGTGGGCAAGAACTACCAGGCCGCAAACTGGCTCAGGTGATCGAGTCCCTCGAAAAAGCAGCCGGCCTATTGGAGGTTAATCTCAAGGAGGAAACCGCCCTAGAATACTTCTGGCTTTCCTCCTTAAGGACATGGACGGCAAAATGAAAGATTCACCATCTTCTGCAACATGACCGACAAGACCATATTCCAGAAAATCATGGACGGAGAGATGGATGCGGACATGCTCCACGATGACGAAGAATGTGTGGTGATCCGCGACGTAAATCCGCAAGCGCCTACGCATCTTCTGGTAATCCCCAAGAAGCTAATCCCCCGTATCAGCGAGGGATCTCAAGAAGATCAAACGCTCTTGGGGCACCTATTGCTAGTTGCCAAAAAAGTGGCACGCGAGGAGGAGCTAGCAGAGGGATTCCGCATCGTAGTGAACAACGGACCTGCCGGAGGCGAGTCCGTACCCCACCTTCATGTTCACGTATTGGGTGGTAGACAAATGGGATGGCCCCCTGGATGAAATTTCTCATACTTATAATGCGTTTAATGGGAATAACATCCCTTTTGCCCGGAATTCTTGTCGCGGACATCGTAACCACCACCGATGGTTCCCGCCTTGTAGGAGAAGTCCTTGGAATGGAAGACGGCAACCTGACGCTTCTCACCAAATACGCAGGCAGCGTTCGGGTATCCCTTTCCGAAATCACGACTATTCAAACGGAAAACCCGGCCTATTTACGGTTGGAAGACAATCGGACAATCGAAGGAATAGTATCACCGGCCGACGCAGGAAAACTAAACGTGGGAGTGCCTCCCGTTTTAGTCGAACTGAAAAACCTGCAACACCTTTGGCGAGAATTCGAACAAGATCCAGTGCTCGTCGCTAAAGAAAGACTGGCTAAGGCTAACCTCATGAAGTGGAAGAATTCAATGGGATTCGACCTCGCGGGAAGCTCGGGAAATACGGAAGACTTCGGCCTTGGCCTCAGGGCCGACTCGACCTATGGCAACAAATTTCGCACAGTCGATCTCTATCTATCCTACAACAACAGCCACAAGGAGAATGTAAGCATTGTGGATGAGACCAAAGGAGGCGCCGAATACGCTTCCCAGTTTACAGACCATATTGGGTGGTATGCAAAGACTGACCTCGAGTCAGACCGATTAGAAGAAATCGACATCCGAGCGACCGTTGCCTCGGGTTTAAAGTATATCTTGTGGAACGAGGAGGACAGGAATCTCTCTCTCCGAGCGGGTGCCGCCTTTCGCTACGAAGTCTATCAAGAAGAAAGCGGAAACGACTTAGACGATCCGGCCATCGACTTCGGTATCGAACATTCGCGCAGGTTCTCCGATTTGCTATCGGTGGAAACGGACGTCACCATCGTCCCAAGCATATCCGATTTCGGCAATTACCTGCTTACCCAAGATTCGGCGCTGGTGATACCTCTCGGTAAAGAGTCACCATGGAAAATTCGCTCAGGTCTCGCCAATAGTTACAACAGCACTCCCGCCCCGGGGAAAGAGGGGTTGGACTTGAGGTACTATATAAGATTGGTCTATTCTTGGGAATAATTACTCCGCAAGAACGAGTTGAATCGTACAACTAAAAGCTAAAGTCGTTGTACACAAAAGTGGGTTTCAATCTCTATTAAACCCTTAGAATCCTAGCCACTTCATCAGCGTTCAGGGAATGTCCTACAAGGGGTTGAGAACCGTCGGCAGTCACTTGTTGCCATGTTGCGACTAGGGTTCCATCGAAAAGAAAGCTCGCCGAGGCATAGCGGCTACAACCGGTTGCATAAGGTGAGACGAATAGAGGGAAATCTTGCGATAGGCGACGCAGTTTGGGGAACTCATCGTCAAACCCCCAAGCGAGTCCGCCGAGTTCCTCGCAAGAGTAACCTCTGGGTCTGCGAGCCGCCTTCGGATTTTGGTCAAGGGACCGCAGGCACTCTGCCCCGTCGTAGAAGTATAAAGACAGGGGAGGCAGACTCTCCAGAATCCCCACTTGCGGCAACGATAGCTGTTCAGTAACGCGGACACAGGCAACATCCCAGCTCGGACCCCTATCCAGCAAGCTCTTGGCGACGAGGTGGAATGGACTTCCGATAGCCTCGCGACAAGCCAAACCTGTATTAGAGCTAGACCAGGAAAAAGGATGAGAGCAAAACACTAGTTGGGTTAAACCATCGGAAGTCCGAAAAGCCACGGGATCCTTCATGTGCAGAAAACCTCCCTCCGAGGAGGAAAGTACAGTAGCCGAATTTTCGTTAGTGATCGAGGTCGGATCCGAAGAATCACCAGATAGGCAATCAATGCTCCAGACCCCGGTTCCGGGTTTCTGAAAGTGAATGAGATTCTTAGGATATGGAATTTGTTTCTCGGTAGAAACAAACAACTCCCAGGACTCTCCATCGACAGCAGGCAAGAGACTCCCGCCTTCGATTGAAACAACGGAAGCTTCCGCCGTGGAAAGATCCGCCTTGGAAAAGGAATGAATCTTTTCGAATGGGGCTTCGAGGTTCGCTGCCCTGAAAATAGAGAATTCAAGGCCTCTCTCACCGGCATTCGTTCCCTTGCGGGCATCTCCGGGATTACGATAGCGACCACAAAGCAACAAGTCGCCGGAAGGCTCTTGAACCAGATTTCCTCCCCCGAACCAGTATCCGCTTACTTCGCCCAACGCAGGAACAATGATACGGGCGGCATGCTGATCGAGTAGGCGAAGACCCAGCTGACGAAGCTTTTCCGGGAGTTCTTCAGGAAAGTTCACTGGTTGCCAAATTCATAAAGTTGTGACCGGAAAGAAAACGGAAATCAGAACAAGAATTAGCGCATCATACCTGCGGCCAAAGTCTCGTTGGTAAAGGCATCCGCCAATATGAAACTCCCAGTATTTCGATTACGCCTGTAAGTATCGAAAAACAAAGGTTGGGAAACGCGCAGGGTGACTCGACCAATGTCATTCATTCCGAGCTCACGGTCATCCTCGGACTTGCGCAAGGTATTGACGTCCACCTTGTACAAAACCTCGGTAACGATAGCCTGAACGTCCTTGGAAGTATGCCGCAGAAGATATTTCGTACCGGCTACGAGCTTCTTGGAAGAGGAAAACCAGCAAAGCATTGCATCCAAATTCTGATCCACATTGGGTTGGTTGTTCGGCTTCACAAGCATATCGCCGCGGCTGACGTCTATTTCGTCCTCAAGGGTAATTGTAACGGATAGTGGATTATACGCTTCCTCCAGTTCCTTGTCCGCCATAAGGATCTTCTTTATCCGTGTAGAAAAACCCGAAGGCAATACCGTCACCTCATCGCCCGGCTTGAAGACCCCCCCGGCCACTCGACCTGCAAATCCTCGAAAATCATGATGTTCGTCGGAATGCGGTCGTATCACCCACTGGACGGGGAAGCGAGCATCCACATGATTAGCATCCGAACCCACATACACGGTTTCGAGATGATAAAGGAGCGAAGGGCCCTTGTACCACGGCATGTTCTCGGATCGTTCAACGACGTTGTCTCCCTTTAATGCGCTGATCGGGACAAAGGTGAGCTCGGTAACGTGATCCAGACGAGAGGCAAAGTCACCGAAGTCCTTGAGGATCTGCTCGTAGGGGCTTTGCTCATAGTCAACCAGATCCATCTTGTTTATGCAGACGGCTACGTGCTTGATCCCCAGAAGGTCAGCAATGAAGGCATGCCGCTTGGTCTGCTCGATCACTCCCTTGCGGGCATCGACCAAGATTAGTGCTAAGTTTGCCGTGGAGGCACCCGTCACCATGTTGCGGGTATACTGGATGTGGCCGGGAGTATCCGCTATGATGAATTTTCTTTTGGGCGTGGCAAAGTAACGGTAGGCGACGTCGATGGTAATTCCCTGCTCTCGCTCGGCCCTCAGACCGTCGGTCAACAAAGCCAAATTAACGTTTTCGTCACCATGCTGTTTGCTGGAACGCTCGATGGCCTCGAGCTGATCCTCGAAGATGGACTTGGTATCGTAAAAAAGTCGCCCGACGAGGGTGCTTTTTCCATCGTCCACGCTTCCCGCAGTAGTGAACCGCAGGAGATCCATTTCCAGGTAATTCTTGTCTTCGGTCATTTGGATGTCTTAAAAATATCCTTGTTTTTTACGGTCTTCCATAGCTGCCTCGGAACGACGGTCGTCGGAGCGGGAACCACGTTCGGTAACTCTCGAGGCTGCCACTTCTTGAATGACCTCGTCAAGAGAAGAGGCTTTGGATCGAACGGCACCCGTACAAGTGGCATCGCCAATCGTCCGAAAGCGTACCGTTTCCTTGGAAGGATTTTCTCCGTCACGGGGAACGACGAATTCCGAAACTGCGAGAAGGCTACCGTTACGCTCAAACACCTCTCGCTCATGGGCGAAGTAAAGGCTAGGCAAGTCGATTTCCTCGAGTCTGGCATATTGCCAAATATCCATCTCCGTCCAATTACTAAGAGGAAATATGCGAAAGTTTTCGCCGGGACCCATTCGACCATTGAAGAGGTTCCAAAGTTCTGGTCGCTGGTTCTTGGGGTCCCACTGCCCGAAGGCATCACGATGAGAAAAAAAACGTTCCTTGGCCCGAGCCTTCTCTTCGTCCCTTCGACCACCACCGAGGCAGGCGTCAAAGCCTTCACGCTCGATGGACTCCAAAAGCGTCACGGACTGCAAACCATTTCGGCTGGCATCGGGCCCGGTTTCTTCCTGCGCCGTGCCTCGTTCGATCGAATCCTGCACCGACCCCACAACCAATTGCACTCCAAGTTTCTTAACGAAACGGTCTCTAAACTCGATGGTTTCGGGAAAATTATGCCCGGTGTCCACATGAAGAAAATTAAAGGGTGCCTTGGCAGGGGCAAAGGCCTTGGCGGCCAGATGAGCCATCACGATGGAATCCTTCCCACCCGAAAACAGAAGGCATGGACGTTCGAACTGAGCGGCAGTCTCTCGCAACACGTAGATGGACTCGGACTCAAGTTGGTTGAGGTGCGTGACGTTGTATGTGCGCATTGTATTTATTCGAAAAAAGATCTTGGGAATAAGTCTCGATAGGGAATTAAAGAACCGGCTTATACGGGAAGACGAACCAAGGGAAGGACTGCATCCATCAATTGAACGAGGGATTCCTCCGGTGAAGACTTTTCCGTATCGATGGTCAGCCAAGGCGAATCCGGTTCATCGAAGTCGGACGCCTTGCCCGTGAAATCGGATATTTCGCCTGCCTTCGCCTTTGCATAAAGCCCCTTCACGTCGCGTTTTTCGCAAGTAGCGTAGGAAGCCTTGACGTAAACATCTCGAAAATCATCCTCGCCTAAGATTGCCAGTGCGGTCTTTCGAAATTGCCGACGAGGGGTGATGAAGGAAACGATGGTCACCAAACCGCTATCAACAAAAAGCTTGCCCACCTCGGCCACCCGTCGAAGGTTTTCCTCCCGGTCATTATCAGAAAAACCGAGGTCCTTGTTCAAACCAGACCTCAAGTTGTCACCATCCAGAACGGCGGCGACCAAACCGTGTTCATGCAGGCTACGCTCCAACCCGATGGCCAACGTACTCTTCCCCGAACCCGACAATCCATACAACCAGAATACTCGCCCGCTTTGGCGAAGCAGGCGTTCTTTGTCGGTCCGGGGCAATAATTTGCCCGCAACAGGATGTATGTTCGTGGCAACCATGAAGTGTCGGGGAAAACACATGAGCATACCATTTTCACCGAAAAGTGAAAGCCAATACCTGTCATAGGAGATTAGCCGGAGCAAATGGCAATGAGTCCCGTAAACTAAATACTGTCTCGGCTACTTGATTTGTACTTCCAAACGGCGGCCTTTATCAATTTCTCCACCGGATAAATCGCGCAGAATGTAATAATGATGCTGGAGCGGGAAGACACCGGAGTAACTTCCAACGGTGAAGACGGAATTACGAAGTGATTTCGGGCCAATGGTGATTTTTCTTTTGCCGAAAACTTTGCCCGAGACGAAGGCGGATTCAATACCCTTGTGGTAGGTAAGCTTCTTTTTCAAGTCATCCCATTTTTCGAGATAAGGGATGATTTCCCTAGCACCCGTTTTAGTTTTCACCTCAATGGCCGACTCGTCTAAAAGCTCCTTCCACTGCTCGGGGCCATCCCCGTCTTTCATTGGAATGGAGTCCGGCGAGTGAAAACCAATGGATAGTACGGTTTCATGATCCAAGCTGGAAGGATCATCTGCTTCACCCCAAATGGCGACCCCGCGCGAATTCGCCTCGAAACCGATTTCAAGAATGACCCCGTCCTCCAGTTCAGCCTTCAGTTCAACCCGACCCAACTTCCCGGAGGTTTTAGGCGGGTTCTTGAAACCCACCATCTTGCGGAAGTAATAGTGGAGATCGGCCCTTGTGGACGAATACGCATGAATGTTTCCTCGAGGGCTCTGCTTTTTGTAGTATCCGTGGTAGAACTTAAAGATAAGAGGACGACCCTCTAGGAGCGATTGGCTTCCGTCTTTCAGGTAAAGATAGAAATAACCGTTTCCGTGCAAAGCTACGTCAAAGTTGTCAGTTTCGAGGACGGAGTGGTAATTGGCCCACTTACCCGATCCGAGAGTGGGAAGAAGAACCTTTCCTTTGGGTCCCGCAGTTTTCTTAACCGCAGGAGGATCAGGAGAAGCTGGATTCGAGGGAAGAGATGAATCTACAGGTTGAGAAGGAGGCGTTGCAGGAGTGGGAGGCGCCGATAATTTACGAGCCAACTGCTGAGAGTCGGGTTTGAGATCCGATAGTTTGATGACAAAGTTTCGACCGTTCATGAAAAGCGTAACGGTCTCCGCATCTCCCCGGACGAATTTGGCCTTGATCGTTCTACCCTCACTGTTCGTCCAATCATGAATCTCAGACTGAGCGAGAGCGATCTGGGTAGTAGAAATCAAGAGTAGGATAAAAAACTTAATAGATTTCATTTCTACGACTTTGCCCAAAGAAAGAAAAACGTCAAACATCGGTGGCCAGTTCGGGCAACTCTGATGCTATGGCATCGGCGAGAATGCGGCCAGCGACGGGCAATCGGTATCGATCCCCTTCCCTTTCCACCAATCCTTGGTTCTCAAAACGTCGGAAGAACAGGCGCAAAGGATCAAAGGCAGAGAACGGGACTGAAAACCGGCGACCGATCTCAGCGAAATCGAAACCCGCGTTGAGTCGAAGCCCGAAGAGCACGGAATCGTGGGCAAGGCTTCTGTCGGAAAGCGCTTCGACCTCCTCAACCGGGGAAGCATTGTTTTCTTCGAGAGAGTGGCCCCATGCCTCGAGGTTGGAAACGTTGCGGTAACGTTTACCGCCGAATTGAGAAGCAGCCGAAGGTCCATAACCCAGCCACTCGTTCATTCGCCAAGTATTCAGGTTGTGAAGAGATTCCATACCGAGACGAGCGAAATTGGAAACCTCGTACTGGCCGTAACCACGGCTAGGCAGGTATTCCCACGCCAATTCGTAAAAAGCCGCCTCCCGATCGGGATCTATGCTCAGTTCCCCCTTGGCCAAGCGAGCATACAAGGCGGTGTCCTCCTCAAAGGTGAGACAGTAGGTGGAAATGTGGTCGGGACTCAGTTCGACGGCCCGACTAAGATCGCCTTCCCATTGCTCGATGGTTTGCCCGGGAGCCCCGAAGATAAGGTCCAAGTTTACGGACTCGAAACCCATGTCTCGAATCAGGTTGTAGGCGGACAGAGCTTTTTCCGGAGGATGCCGGCGACCCATTTCGTCCAGAAGTTCAGCATCGAAGGTTTGTACCCCCAACGAGACACGGGTCACGCCGCCTGCCTTAAGTACCCCCAGCTTTTCCGGAGTTACTTCATTAGGCGCTAATTCCACGCTCCATTCTTTCACCTCGTCGCCGGACTTTTCCCGCACAATTTCGCACAACTCGGAAAGTTCATCGGGCGAAAGCACTCCCGGCGTCCCTCCGCCGATGAAAATCGTCTCCACCGAACGCGGTGGCGCAATCCGCATAAACTCTCGCCTCAACCAATTTATGTAACTTTTGATTGAGTTTTTTCTTGGTTTCTCTTGATAGAACGCGCAAAAGTCACATGTGGACGAGCAGAATGGCACATGGACGTATACGCCAAGCGAGTTTTGCTCTGCCTTGTTTTTATCTTGAACGTTCATGCCAAATTCACAGACCAAGAAATCATAAACCTCTTAATGACAATGCAACGCTTATTTCTCAAGTTCTTCATGGTCGCAACCGCTCTTCTCTTGTTCGCCGGTTGCAACAAGCCAAGTTTCATAAACCTCACATCGGGGAATCTGAACCAGAACCCATCCGGTATCTACACCATGCAGACCGAGCTCAACCTGCAGGATCGAAACATCATCGAAGGTTCCCTACAAGTATTCGCCGTCATCGGCGGACAAGAGGTACCGATGGTTACTGATCAATTGAACAACCGGATATGGAGTTGCGACTACAAACTTCCCGCAGGTTACGATGAGGCCGCTTATTACTTCCGTGCCGATTATGAGGTCACCAAAAGCGGATCGACTCGTAAAAAGGAAAAAAAGAGCAAGTTACAACGCTTCAGCTTGGAAAACCGCTATGTCGGCAACCTAGCTGCCTATCGGGCTCCCGTGGGTTCCGAAATCGCCGTACAGGGACGCGGTTTTACTCGGCACGACAGCGTGCGCTTCGGTGGCCAGGCCACCCAAACCAAATATCTTTCGGAAAATGAAATTAGATTCGTGGTACCCGCCCTGCCCGCAGGAGTCGACTACCCTGTACAGCTCATCGGTGGGCCCTACGGCAGCTTGGACGTGGGAGATTTCCGTATCGACGAAAGCTCCTTGAGCGTATCCCCGCAAAGAATTGAAATTTCTTCAGGGGAAAGCGACATACTGCTGTTCAAGATAGACTTCGAGGCCCCCGCGGGCGGATTGCCCGTCCAAGTCGAAACCGACGTACCAGCCTCCGTAATCATGCCCGAGGCTCGTATCCAAGAAGGTGCCCGCACCGCCAACATTCCCATCAAGGGCGGACAAGCCGGCACTGGCAACCTCTTCATCAAGGTGCCCGGTCTCAAGGAAGTCACCATACCCATAAAGGTACTATAGTTTACTCAGTTACCGTCACATGGCTCAGAGGTGGACGGCTTGACTTTCAAGGGCATCTTACGATAGAAAGAGAAGGCTTACAAACAAGCCACCTTAGCTCAGTTGGTAGAGCAGGGGTTTTGTAAACCTCAGGTCGTCGGTTCGAGTCCGACAGGTGGCTCCATCTTCAGGAAGGGTGGCAGAGTGGTCTAATGCGGCGGTCTTGAAAACCGCTGAGCCGGAAACGGTTCCGGGGGTTCGAATCCCTCCCCTTCCGCCATCAGTGCCGGGACTTCAAGAAAATCGGGCCCCTCGCGCATTCAAACAGATAATGCAAAATAATGCTCCTCATTGAGATAAAATGAGCGAATTCTGGCTGAAACTGTCCGAAAACAAAGAAGGGAGATCTATCCCCGAAAGTTTAATCATTAGGTATAAATCCAATTAAGATCTTTCCTCGGACCAACGGAGCTTAATTCTCTTATTGGGAAGAAGCATATTTTAGCCAGTATCGCGGCAATCCCCAATAAAAAAGCGGCGCTCTGTTCGGCCTCAGTCGCTCCCCGCGCAGGCTCCGCTCTGCTCGGCGGCTCCCTACGGCTCACTCCGCTACTGGCTGGCCGGTCGGAGACTGAGGCGGAAACCCAGGCTGCTGTAGCTGTCGGCGGGCAAGTACCTGTCCCGATACGCGGAACGGGCGGTGAGCGCCGTGAAGAGCCAGGAACCACCGCGTGAGACGCGGAAGGAGCCGTCCGCAGGACCGACAGGATCACGCGCGCCGCCGGTTGGGTAATCCCCATACCAGTCCGCGCACCATTCCCATACGTTCCCGTGCATGTCGTGAAAACCCCATCCGTTCGCAGGATACTTCCCGACATCCGTCGTCTCTCTCGGACCGCCGGAAATATTGGCCTGCCCGGAAGTCAGGCTATCGCCGAAAGAAAAGTCAGTCTTCGTTCCCGCTCGGCAGGCATACTCCCATTGCGCCTCAGTGGGCAATTGGTAAGTCATCCCCGCC
>PCBO01000092.1 GCA_002730975.1 Opitutia bacterium | reverse complement strand
TTCTCAGCTTCACTATCTGAAATTTCAGATCCAAATTCTTCTTCAAAAGCCATCACTAATTCAACTGTATCTAAGCTATCGGCACCCAAATCATCTATAAAACTAGACTCTTCCTGTACTTTAGCCACATCGAGTATATCTTCAATACCTTCTACGAGATCGATTTTATTAAAAGGCATTGAAAGTGGCTACTTCCTTTTTTTCACCAATTTCGGAAGTCGTAAGGCCCGAGAACTGGGGCAAAATCCACAAGGAGTCCTCCACTTTCCTTGGTGGTCCATACAGCGGCAGGTAACCGTGGAAGGTTCGGTGGATCTGTTGGATGAGCAAAGCTCGGAAGAGTATTTCCATACAAGACCGCTGGAAAGCCGGCTTGGGGCATGGGCATCTCGCCAAAGCGAGGTTATAGATTCAAGGGAATCACTGGAAAAGGCTTTTGAGGAGGTGTCCGAACGTTTCGGCAAGAACCCTCCAAAACCTTCATTCTGGGGTGGTTTTCGCCTGAGGCCCCAAACTATCGAGTTCTGGCAGGGAAGAACGGGGCGCTTGCACGACCGCTTTAGGTATAGTCGAACCACGGAAAACGAGTGGAAAATCGAAAGATTGTCTCCATGAGCAAGGTACCCGAGGATGGTGCGGTCAGTGAACGTCCACTGGATGAGTTGCTCTCCATGAGAGGCAAGCCCTTTGCCGACTGGAAGGAGGAGCGCGAGTACCTTCGCCGCAAGTGGGGAGAGCAGGGGAAGCGAGTCGACCCCGGACCCGGCATGGGAAAACCCGCCGATGACTTAAACGAATCGGACTCAAGAAAAAAGGATTCATGATGAACTGGACTAAGGTAAAAAACTACCAAGACATCGTCTACGAGAAGATGGAAGGTATCGCAAAGGTAACGATCAATAGACCTGAAAAACGAAATGCCTTTCGCCCACGAACAGTCGCTGAAATGTACGAAGCCTTTCTGGATGCACGTGAGGACTCTTCCATCGGAGTCGTGCTACTCACCGGGGCGGGCCCGCACACGGACGGGAAATACGCCTTTTGTTCGGGCGGAGACCAAAGCGTTCGTGGCAAGGCAGGGTATTTGGACGACAAGGGAGTTCCTCGCCTCAACGTACTCGACCTGCAAAGGTTGATTCGTTCGATGCCCAAGGTGGTAATCGCGTTGGTCGCGGGATATGCAATCGGTGGGGGACACGTTTTACACGTCGTTTGCGACCTCACGATCGCGGCCGAAAATGCAGTGTTCGGGCAGACAGGCCCCAAGGTAGGAAGCTTCGACGGGGGATTCGGTTCCGGTTATCTGGCCCGCATCGTGGGGCAGAAAAAAGCTCGGGAGATTTGGTATTTGTGCAGGCAGTATGACGCTTCCGAAGCTCTCGACATGGGATTGGTGAACAAGGTGGTGCCGATAGCCGAGCTGGAAACCGAAGGCGTGGTTTGGGCAAATGAGATCTTATCCAAAAGTCCACTGGCCGTTCGATGCCTGAAATCTGCCTTCAACGCCGACTGTGATGGACAGGCAGGCATACAAGAACTGGCAGGCAACGCCACTATGCTTTATTACCTTACCGATGAGGGGTCTGAGGGGAAGCAAGCCTTTCTCGAAAAACGGGAACCGAACTTTCGCAAGTACCCTTGGCTCCCGTGAGCGGTAAGGTCGAAAAACTCTTGATGCCTCTTCTACAACAGTCCACGCCGAACGTTTACTGAAAAATCATTCAGATTATCAAGTCAAAGACATGCTGAGCCGAAAGGCGCGAATGGAGCATTGCTCGGGAAGTCGCCTCTTCAAGTATTTTATTCTTGGCCATTTTAGTCATTTCATAGGCCAAATCAACGCCTGAGACTTTCTCCAGCGCGAGCCTTTCATGTTGAGTTTTGTCCCCGAGGATATCCATGCGGGTTTCAAACGCAGCAATTTCTCCAGCCAACACGCCCATTTGGTATCGAATATTGCCACGCTCTTCGCTCAGAGCATCTAGTGATGACGCAGCTAACCTGGAACTTTTGATGGAAAGATGCTCGAGACCGGAAAAACCAACTGCATAGAGTTCCATGGTTCCTCCCTCCGAATCCATTAAGACGGAACTGTCGGTAAGGTTGCTTTTCTCGATTTCGGCATAGTATTGCCAAACGGTGGTACTTCCTGCTTGGCGAGGGTTAGGAAAACCACCGGGGATGTTCTCGCTTTCATTAACCACGAATTTTATTTCGGTATCGCCGTAGGGAGAACCCGATGTTTTAGGGTAGTCTTCGTTCGTTTTGTACTTCTCGTAATCAAGATTATTGTTCGAATACCAATCCAGTTCAGCTTGAGTTGTTTTTGAGGGAAATTCAGTCCCGATGTCTTTGTCGTGCAAGGAAACGCCCGTATTCGCCGCATCAGAGGTCGAATTGTCGATGCCCGAACCAAATTCAAGGGTAAAATAGTCGAACTCACCATTGAGTTGAGCGTTAGCCGAGTCAGGAAAGTTCGCCCAATGATTGGAACGATATTCGCCGGAATCAAAAATCATTTTTGAACCGTGGAATACTTTCATGCGGTCCGTTTGCCAGGTGGGGTTCCACCAAAGATGAATCTTTCCGCGCTTGGCGCCGATATCCACTGTCTGCTCTTGTGCTTCCCAACCGCCGTCCGACACTCCCACAACCGGGAATCGCCCTTCGTATCTAGCAGCCAAAGGATCAAACAACTTGGCCCCATACTGCTCCTCCCCGGATAATCCGGAAAGACTTTCTTTGAGAGCAGAAAACTCGAACTCCAAATTTTCACGATCGAAATCATCGAGAACGGGATCAGTGGATTGATAGGCAAGTTCCTCCATTCGCGAAAGAAGCTTGGACGTGCTCTTTAACCCTTCGGCTTGAGACTGGACGAATGAAAGAGCGTGTTGAACTGTGATTTTTGCAGCGTTCTGCGTTTTCAATCTGGCCTGAAGACCTGACGAAAATCGATGCCCACCGAGATCTTCGGTTTGTCCGCTGATTCCCGCAAACCTATTGCCCGAGGAAACGAGACGGGATGAATGAAGCATTTCTCGCTGGCGGATTCGCGAACGAGCAATGTGCATTGATGAATCGGCTGTGGAACCGATGAGCATGAGAAGACTAAAGTTAAATTGCCACAAACGCTTTCCTTAGCGATTCGACAACAGTGAAGCTCACCGCATCCCTGCGATACTTATAATTGATCGCGCAAGCGAGCCACTGCGTCAAGTCTTGAAGTGAATTTTACTTTTTTCGGACCAACCGAAGAAGTTTTCGCAGTTCCTCTTGTAATTCCTTGTTTTACTTACCGGCTTGGGCGGCGTCTTCTTGGAGAAAGGGAATGCGTGACACGGTTGAAACTCCACTGATTCCTGAACCTAAACCTGCGGCCATACGGATTAGCTTGGTCGCCAAGTCTTTGGCATCAGGATGTCTCGGATTGGTTTTTATGATGTTTTTCCAATGTTCGATTCCCGCAATGTCTTTCTTTAACTATTCCAGTATGGCATCGGCTTTTTTAAATGAACTTAAGCAAAGGCGGCAGTTGCGGGTGAATCGGCTGTAGAGCTTTGGCTACATACTGCCGGTCGGCTTGGCTGATCCGAATCATAGGCAAACGATAACTTTGCCCGTTACCACGAAGAATGAGCAGGTCGCCACCGAACGCATCCAGCATTTTAGCCTCGATTTGTCTACCGTCCGAACTGGTCCAGATACGAGAGGCAACCGCACAAAAGGAAGTCTAGAAAAGAAAAGTCCCGATAAAACAACGACGGCGATGCTTCGCATGCAAGAAAGCCAATGTCGCGAACCTTTCCGAGGCAAACTAAATTATCGCTCTGACGTGATCAACGGATTCAAGGCACTAGGTTTAGTATTGCCCCCGTCGCGCTGTGGGAATTGATTGAAATGGAATTTTGAAATATTTAGGAAGAAGACTGCAAGCGGCATGCAAATCTATCTACATTTGAACGGCGAACAAACTGGCCCTCTAACCTTGCCGAGAGTCAGCTCTAAACTTGTTTCAGGAGAAGTCCCACCCGACACGCTGGCATGGCGTGAAGGTATGGACAACTGGTACCCGCTGACTCATGAGACTTGGGCCGAGGCAGGAATAGTAGCAAGCGTAGCTCCGACTCCCGCACCTGAGCCGACTCCCCCCCCGCAACCTGTAACAGTGGAAACGGAAACGGTTGTGCCTGAGCCGGAAGTTCACGCAACCGATGAAGAGGAAAACAAATCGCTCGAAGCCAGTCCGGAAGGACTAGCGGAGGAAGAGAACGAAACGGTTCTCGAGGAAGTCGGAAAAGCTTTTTCGGAATATGCTGAAAAAGATTTCAAGCCCCCATCCTTTGACGAAATGGATCAAGAGATGACTAGCCTTCGTTCAGAGAGGGAGTCAATGCCCGCGCTGATAGGGGAAAGAGCATTCGACGCAGGCATCGAAGACGAAGAAATCGAAGGCGCCAAAGCCGAGGTGGCGCAAGCTCGCCAATCCGGCGATCAATCCGCTATCCAGCTAACACACAGAAAGCTGGGTCAAGTCGTACTGGCTTCAGGAATTCACGATGATTCCATTGCTGAGCTGCGGGAACGGGAACAAGAACTCGCCGACCGGATGCTCAACCTTCAGATGCAAGCCCGCCGAATGGGGGGTGGCGCAAGGGTCAAAAGAAACAAGCCTTGGATGAAGTGGGTTCTTCTATTTTTTGCCATTGCTCTAATTGGCGGAACCATCGCCATCGCGAATTTGTTGCAATAAACCTTTACCCTTTTCACCCGAAGAGAGAGGGGTCCGCCTAAGTCAAGCCTCGGGAGCTGTATCGTCGATAGCTTCTCGAGCCCCGAGCTTTTCGTTCAAAAACAAAATGGCGCTGATATCTCCCTTCGCCATACGGAGCATCGCGATAATATCCTCAATTGTTTTTTCTTCCTCCACTTGCTCGTCCAGAAACCATTGAAGATGGCTCTTGGTTGCGTAGTCGTTACATTCAGTTGCGAGCTCGTACAAGCGGTTGATGGCAATTGTGTTTTCTCGTTCCTGCTCTAGGGCGGCCTCGAACGCATCTACCGTTCCGTTGAAATCAGAACGAGGTTTCGGGATAGTGGCTAAATCGATCTTGCCCCCTCGATCCAATAGGTAACGAAAAAGTCGCATGCCGTGAGCCATCTCTTCGTTATGCTGCGTCTGCATCCAGTGGGCAAAACCATCGAGTGTATTGGCATCAAAGTATCCGGACATGCCAAGGTAGTTATAGGCAGCCGCGAACTCTTGGTTGATCTGTTTGCCGAGAGCTTCTTCTATTCGTGAATCAATCATGGTAATGGTAAGTTTCTTATTTTCGTTAGCTATGTTCTTACGATGTCTCAAGTGAATTCATAAATTGTTCTCAGCTCCGTTAACCAATTGAAGTGACTCGAATGTCGTAAATGAATTACCAAGGCTTGCTCTTTGACAACGCTTAATCTTCGATGAAATCATGTCAGTTCAAATGAAAAGTATATTGGTAACCGGAGCCACTCGAGGAGTCGGCGAGGCTTTGACTCTGAAATTTGCTCAAAAGGGGCATGTGATTTATGCTCTGGCCAGAACTCGAAGTCAATTGAACTCACTAATTGAGAAATGCGGTGTCGACAAAGTGATACCTTTCGAGGTCGATGTCTCGAAAAAAGAACAGGTAGAGGAAGCGACTACCGCAATTGAACGAGAGTATGGAACCCCCGACGTGCTGATAAACAATGCGGGAATCGTGGAGAACGTATCGTTTGCAGACCAAGGGCTTGAAATGATAGATAGGATCGTGGACGTTAACCTCAAGGGCACGCTATACGTAACCCATTGCGTGGTTCCCGGTATGATAGCTCGAGGTAGCGGGCGCATCATCAACATATCTTCCGTTGCGGGGACTCGAGGGATTCCCGGGCAGGCAGCCTATTGCGCATCGAAATTCGGCATGAACGGATTCGGCGACACTCTAGCTCAGGAACTTCTTCCAAAGGGAGTTTTGGTAACGACTATTTGCCCGGGAGGAATCGATACTCCTCTATGGGATTCGGACAAAAACCCTTACCCCGGTGATAAGACTCGAATCATGCAACCGCAAGAAATCGTGGATCTCATTGAATTCCTAGTTAATCAACCCAAAGGCACCTTGCACAAAAAAATCGTTATGTTTCCGACAAACGAATGGCACTGAAGAAATTGCCTCAACCTAGGCTTTTGATTCGCGACTTCATAATAAGATACAGTTCACGACTTATCCAAGCATCAGTCGCCGCGTAATTCACTTGACCCGGCGATAAAGGATTTTTTTCCCAGTTAGAAAGTTGCGCTGATTTGGACAGACGATGGCCAAAGAAAATAGCCGTCAAGCTGCGCAAACCGGTTTGTGCGATTTTAAGTTCACCGGCGAAATCTGCAAGTTCTTCAAAGCCTCCGGGTTCAAAGTCCTCAATTTCACGAAGTTTTTTAATATCATCCCGAATAGCAACTCCTACTTTGATGATATTTGGATTCGACAAGATTTCTTTGAGCAAGCCCAATTTTTTCAGCGGACGAAGTCGAAAAAGAAAAGCCTGATCGGCAGTAGCAAGCTGCAGAAGAGCTGCTGGATTGCTGGGCCCTCGCCTAAAAGTTGGCTTTGCCTCGACGTCAAAACCCAGAACACGTTGCTTACTTAAACGCTGAACTAAACGAGCAACGCTTTTGGAGTCCTCTCCTAAACGAACTGCACCTTGAAAACGAACAAGAGGTAATTCGTTGATGTCCGCCTTGGATAATCTTTCCGGTAACGCTTCACTGTGCTTGCGGACAGGCATTTTGAACTTTCTAGATTTCGACTTTCAAACCGTCGTAAGCGATTAAGACTTCTTGGGGATGCGTCCGAGAAACAGGCATTCCGGGGATACCTGCTCGAGTTTGCTTGATTTTCTGCTGGGAAAGGGAAAGGAACTTTTGCGTATGCTTCAGAAAATCGGACATTTGCAAATCCGTCGCAGCGGGATCGTGATGGAACAATGCTAGCTTTTTCACATTTGCACGGGCGGCCAACTCGACTCCCATGATATTGCTGGAGTGCCCCCAGTCCTCTCGAGAGCCAATCGATTGGGATAGAGTATAAGGGGCATCAAATATGAGAAGATCGGCATTTTTGATAAATTCTACGTAAGGATAAGTTTTACCATGGGCGGGAATGCGGTGCTCGGCGTCGGTAGAATAGACAACGGATTCGGTTCCGTGCTCAACGCGAAAACCAAAGGATGCTCCGGGGTGATCCTGCTCGTACAATGTAATTTGACAATCCGCCACTTTCAGACGATCACCTGGGGTATGCTTCTCGAAGATTAGCTCAGCTCCCATGGTGTCGATATTTATGGGAAAATAAGGTGCTTCCATATGACGGGAAAGGGACTCCTTAAGGTTCTCATGACCTCCATGGAAAACAATTTTATTTCCGGGAATATAGGCAGGAGTGAAAAAGGGAATACCTTGAAGATGGTCGTAATGGAGATGTGAAAGAAAAATATGTATTGTTTTGCATCCGGGGCCAGTGCTCATGATTTCGTTTCCAAGAGGGCGAATTCCCGAACCACCGTCAAAAACAAGATATTCTTGCGATCCCGTGTCGATTTGCACGCATGGAGTATTGCCTCCGTAAGTTCCTGAAACATGAAAAGGAAGTTCATTATCGACGAATTTCCTGATTTGCCCCTCGGAGCGAAGTTCCTTGCCTCGGGAAGCAAGTAATGCCGAAGTTACTTTTTCGCGAACATCTGCAGCCGTCAAGGCGGCGGGGATAGACCCTCTGGTTCCTCTGAAGTTAACAATCATGTATTGAACGAATGACTTGCCATTGAAAAGATAGTGGAAAATTGAGGTTTATTCGTAAAAACCAAGCTACCGATGGCAAACCTATAATTTAATCCTCCCCCAATGGCCGGGATGAAAAGACTTGCACGAATCGACATGTCGAAGATGCTCTGAACACCGCAACATGAAACACTCAGATTTTCCTAGCGATGACTCAGCAGTTCGATCTTAATCAGCCCATTTATCAAGCAGGCCAGACAGCCATGAGCATGGGCAACTTGCTCGCTTACTTCGTGGACCCGAATTACCAACGCGGGAACCTTTCGCGAATTTCGGACATGCACGTCAAGGTCGGACGCCCAGTCAGTTTCCGAATCGACGATGACTTGACGCCCGTTCCAGAGGGAGCAGATGTGACGGATGAAGTCATTCGTTACATGCTCGGAATAATCCTCAATGAGAAACATCTGGAAACCCTTGCGGAGGATGAACCCAGTGACATTGATTCCGGTTATGAGTGGGTAGAAGGCGGCGTAAACTTTCGCCTAAACGTATTTCACGACCGCGACGGTCTTGCATTCGTCATGCGGGTATTATCATCCATCATACCAGACATCGAGACTCTTGGTCTGCCATCCGAGCAGATCTGGCGCGACATCACCTCCCTGAAACGGGGTTTGGTTTTGGTAACGGGCGTAACAGGAAGTGGAAAATCCACTACGATTGCGGCATTGATTAATCATGTTAATCGCTTCAGGAAAACCAGGATCATAACCTTGGAAGATCCAGTGGAATTCATATTCAAGAGCGAGAGTTCAATGGTTTCGCAACGACAGGTAGGTCAGAACGTGGAAACTTTCTCCGGAGGTCTGCGAAGCGCCTTGCGGGAGAATCCAGACGTTATATTCGTTGGCGAAATCAGAGACCAAGAAACCGCTACTCTCGCCTTGAGTGCGGCGGAAACCGGACACCTAGTTTTTTCTACTCTGCATACTAGGGATGCCAAGGGAGCATTGAGTCGGATAGTGGATATGTTTCCAGCCGAACAGACTAAAAGCCTGTGTCTTCAATTGTCTTTTAGTCTCTCTTCCGTCCTTAGTCAAAAGCTGGTACCTAGAGCTGATGGAAGTGGACGCATATTAGTTATGGAAGTCCTAAAAAATGTGCCTGCTATCGGCAATCTCATCCGTACCGGAAACTGGCAGCAAGTATATTCTACAATGGAAACCCAGCAAAAAGAAGGAATGATGACCATGGAGCAGCACCTCGAACACCTATACAAACACGGCATTATTTCAAAAGAGAATGCGATTACCTATGCCAACGAGGCCAGTCTTATCGACAGGATTGCCAAACTCGAAGCGGAAGCCAAATAGATCGAGCGCCGGACCATTCCGCACCTACTCCAATATCATTTTTTTCCAACGCATCCTCCGAGGTTGCAATTTTTGCTGACCGGCTAGATTGTCGAAAATACAAACAACTCACTTGAAAAACACCAAAGCATCATGACAAAAGCACCATTTGTCCGCATACCTAAGCCTTCGGAACTCCCTGAAAGTGAAGCGACCGAAGAATCCCTCCATCGCAATCGTCGAGAAATAATTAAATCCTTAGGTCTTGCCGCAGGAACAAGTTTGCTGGCTATTCCGGGAGCTTCTGCCAATGCGGCAACGACTGGTTTTCCAACAAAGCTCAACAAGAAATACCTGCCGCCCAAGGGGACTAAACCAACTGAATACAAATACATTACCGGGTACAATAATTTCTATGAATTCACGACCGATAAGTACGAAGTACGCTTTCGTGCAAATCTAGGTTGGAAAACCGAACCATGGACCATTGAAATCGGTGGGCATGTCGAAAAGCCTCTCAAGCTCGACGTAAACGATCTGGTCAAGGAAGTTGGGATCGAACAACGCGTCTATCGCTTTCGTTGCGTAGAAGCTTGGTCCATGGTGATTCCTTGGGACGGCTTTCAGCTCAGCAAACTGATCGCGAAAGCCAAGCCCACGTCCAAAGCGAAATATGTCATGTTCAGCACTTTTAAGGACGAAAAGACCGCCCTCGGTTTCAAGAATTATCCAAACTACGATTGGCCCTACACCGAGGGGTTGCGCATGGACGAAGCCATGCACGACCTTACTTTTCTTGCCACGGGCATATACGGGAAACCAATTCCACATCAAAACGGAGCTCCCATTCGGCTAGTAGTGCCATGGAAGTACGGCTATAAGAGTATTAAGTCCATAGTTCGCATCGATTTTACGGATAAACAGCCCAAGACTCTCTGGAATACCGCCGGACCCGACGAATATGGCTTTTATTCAAACGTAAACCCCGAGGTGGATCACCCGCGCTGGAGTCAAGCGCGAGAAAGAGCCATTGGCACCGGAGGTTTTGTGGAACGCATCCCCACTCTCAAATTCAACGGATACGAAAAGGAAGTTGCCCACCTCTATAAGGGAATGGATTTGCGAAAATTCTTTTAGAGTGATTCAACATTGATTTCAAAACCTAGCTGAAGTCGGGCATGAATAAAACAGCTCGAATAGTTGCCTCCAAATGGTTTGCGTTGCCGCTCTGCCTTGCCCCTTTGTTTTTTTTGTCTTGGGATTACTTCCAAGCCTTAAGCCAATTAAAACAAGAAAGCAGTTCCCCGATTCAGCAGGTTTCAGACGCCAACCTCACTTCCTTACTAAAAACCGATCCCGATGAAGAATTCGAGGATTTCTCATTTACCGTTTCCGATGAAGATTTCCACGAATATACTGGCGGATCCTTCAAGCAAATAGAGGAAGGAAGCACGGGAAATGAGAACGGGGAGGATAATTTCTCCTTCGTTGTGTCCGACGACCAATTCGATGCCGCGACCGAAGCACTTTCCCTACAGGAAGGCGTAGATCAAGAAGCATTCATTGCTCGAAAAATGACTGAGTCAGCAAGCCAAGTCAAAACGGGGGCCAATGTAAACGAAAGATTCCTCCATGAGACAGGAAACGTTGCCATCGCCTACTTTCTTATCGTGCTTTGCTTAACACCGCTTAAAAAAATCTTTTCTCGAGCCAAATTGGTAAGCGCCTTGAATCGGCATCGCAGACTTGTTGGACTGACGGTTTTTTTCTACGCGGTGCTGCATCTTATTCTCTACTTTGACGATGGTCTAAATCGTCTTTTCGACGAGTGGTACTTGTTTTACATACAATGCGGCCTTGCTTCCTTCGTAACCCTCTCCGTCCTTGCCATTACCAGCAATGGTAGAGCTGTCCGCAAACTTGGAGGAAAGCGTTGGAAGAAATTACATCGCGTCCTTTATCTAGTAATTCCGGCTCTGCTTTACCACAAGGGTTGGGCAGGCAAAGCGAGCCCCGATCAGATAAGAGAGGCACTTATTTGGTTTGCTCCCATGCTACTTCTCCAAGGCGTTCGCTTAACGAAGTTTTTCTCCGCGAAGAAGGCAAGCTGATCATGTCACGGAGTCGAACTAGCCTTTGTAGAACCACATTGCTATTCGTTGCAATTGGTGCGGTTGCCTGGGCGAATGTGGAAAATGCTCGCCTTGGAGGAGCTGAAAACATCGCGGTTCCCGGTTTCGGTGAAGACGGGCTACGAATATGGGAAATGCGTGCCTTCCAAGCGATTCCACTTGCACATGGTGTCGTGGATGCAAAGGACTTGCTCCTCACGACCTTTTCAGGTCCAAAAGTCGAAACTATTCTAAAAAGCCCCAATGCCCGTTTTCGCACCGAGGACGGGCACGCCAGCAGTGATTCGCGAATCCAGGTCACTGGTCCCGGTTACGAAATATCCGGCAAGGGATGGGAATGGGATTCAAACAGAAGCCGAATTCAAATAAGAGCACATGTCAAAGCTGTCTTCAACGAAAAGTTTGATGGCTTATTTAAATAGAATAAAAAAACATATGCGTCTAACAAATCTTTATCTTATGTTTGCGTCATTTGCGGTAAATTTGTCGGCAGGGGAGGAAAATGCTACGCAACCAACGACCATTGATAGCAATATGGCGGAATTGGTTACCACCAAGGGCGGTCACCGTTTCTACTTTTCAGGAGACGTGGTCGTGGTGGGAACCGACCTATTGCTCAAGTGCGACGAACTAGAGATTCTTTCAAAGCGAGAATCCAACTCTTCCAAGTCGAGTGCGAAAGTGGGCAAAATATCCCTAATGGTTGCTCGCGGGAAAGTGAGCATCAAGCAAAAAGCATCTCTCGGCACCGGTGACAAGGCTACTATGCAAGCGGACACCGGTATATTCATCTTGCATGGTTCTCCCGCGCTTTTGATCGACGAAAGAGGAAAACTGGAAGGGAAAGAAATAGTATTCGAAAGAGGGAAGGGTCGAGCCGAACTTCGAGGAGGAGTAGGAAACCGCCCTCGAGTGGAACTTCCGGAACTTCCTGCCTTGCTTAACTTTGGTCTTGGGTCAAAAAAGAAGAATAGAACCCAAGAAAAAAGAACTCCGTGACAAGCTCGAATTCCATATTAAAAGCCAAGAACCTCGAGAAACGATACGGGCGGCGTGATGTAGTCAGGGGAGTGGACCTTCATGCCAACGGAGGTGAGGTCGTCGGTCTTCTCGGTCCCAACGGCGCAGGAAAAACCACAACGTTCTCTATGGTTGCAGGTCTCGTTCGACCGTCGGGAGGATCAATTACCTTGAACGGAAAAAATATAACCAAGGAACCCACGCACAAGCGAGCACTGCTCGGCATAGGTTACTTGCCTCAGGAACCGTCCACTTTTCGCAAACTCACAGTAGAACAGAACGTAAGAGCCATCGCCGAGACTTTGCCTCTGGAAAGAAAAGAAATAAACGATCTCGTCAAGGAACGTCTCGCCGAGTTGAAACTGGAAAAGCTCGCCGACCAAAAGGCTTTTACTCTCAGCGGTGGTGAACGTAGGCGCTTGGAGATTACTCGAGCTCTCGTCCTTTCACCTAAATTTCTACTCTTGGACGAACCATTCAGTGGAGTGGATCCGATAAGCGTAAGCGAAGTTAGAAAAATCATTCGAACTCTACGTGATAAGGGTATCGGCATATTCCTGACCGACCACAATGTCCGCGAAACTCTTTTGTCGGTAGATCGGGCTTACCTTTTGCATGACGGTCGCGTGCTTACTTCGGGCGATGCAGATACCCTATTGAACGACCCAAAGAGCCGAGAACTTTACTTAGGAAAAGATTTCCAAGTTTGATTCACCTCTTAATCTATCATTAATACCCAATTCCCATGGCCAAATCGTCAAAGTCTTCCCATCAACTTCCAAAGATTACCGAGAGTATTGCGGTTAAGGATTTCTACGAGTCATTTGGCGAGCAACTTCACCTACGACTCATAACCAGTGAGAAAACCTTGAAGAAAAGTACTGTTCGCGAACGCAGCGTAAATCGTCCTGCACTTGCTGTCACAGGATACTTCAAGTATTTTGCACACAAGCGCATTCAACTTTTCGGAGCAGGCGAAATGGCCTTTTTCCGTGAACAGAATTCACAGCAACGTCGGAATGTATTGGAGACCATGGTGTCAAAGAAAATTCCATGTATAGTGATCTCACGTAATCTTGCACCTCCTCCGGAAATGTCTCGGATTATGGAAAAGGCGGGCGTACCGCTCTTTCGCACTAATCTCACATCCAAAGCCTTCACTACAGAGGTCACGGTATTGCTGGAAGAACGTTTTGCTCCTCGTTCCAGTTTGCACGGGACTCTATTGGAGATAAGAGGAATCGGAACTCTGGTGCGAGGAGATAGCGGTTCCGGAAAAAGTGAGGCTGCACTTGCGTTGATTGAACGCGGACACAGCTTGGTAGCTGATGATATAGTGCGGGTAAAGCTCCTGAGCGATCACACCCCTGTCGGATTTTGCGACGAAATGAATCGCGGGTACATGGAATGTAGGGGAATTGGCATAATAAATGTGGAAGAATTGTTCGGCATAAGATTCATCCGATTGGAAAAACGAATAGATTTGGTCGTCACCTTCATAGAGGACCATGAAGGAGTGGAAGCGGACAGAACGGGCTTGGAGAGAAGAACTTTCGACATACTCGACTTTCCCGTCCCTCACATGCAGATACCCCTTCGACCGGGACGCGACATGGCTCGTCTCGTAGAAGTGGCTGCAATGGTTCAAGCAGGTCGATACCTTGGGCACGATTCCGCTCAAGATTTCAATCGGAAGCTCCTAAATAAAATGAACCCGGCAAAGGCTTAAGTTAACCTTTTAGGGTTCCTGACCTCTCTGGAACCCATTAAGCAAAAGGGTTTTGGTCGTGAAGACTATTTTGAAAAACTCGCAACGAAAAACGTTCAAAAACTTACGGACGAGGCAGTGTGAACAACTTGTGAGAAACTTATCGCAAGTTAGAGTTTTTTTTTCTTGGTAAGTTCACGAAGTTCGTACAAAACTTGTGACAGTTTAGTAATCTCCTTTCCTCTCTCCACCTTTCCAAAACTCACCCAAAATATTCGTAAATCACTAGAAGAAAGTGACTTACGAATAAAACTGACTCTTTTCAATCCCTTCGGCTTCTAAAACAAGCACCACCATAAAGAACAAAGACAAAATTCGCGTAATCTCCGATACAGTAGAAAGTTGCGAAACCTGTGAATAAATTCTAAAAAAATTCCTGACTCCCTTCCGATGAATAAGAAAGAAAATGAACCCAATCAACTTTGGGACTCCCTTCAAACAAAGCTTTGTGAAGCCATTCCGGCAGATACGTACAGGGTTTGGTTCAATAATGTTCGCCTCGGAAGATTCGAACAGGATTCTCTGGAGATTGTAGCCCCAAACGAATTCTCAGCCATATGGATTCGAGATAATTACATGGATGTCATCCGCCGCGAAGCAAAGCGCGTTGCTGGTCGAACGGTAGAGGTCAATTTATATGGCGAACCAGAATTGGAAGAAGATTCCGATTCAATCTCGGAAAACCGAAGAACTTCTCACTCGTCCCGTCAAGGCAAGCGCCAAGTCAAGAACCCCGACGCAATAGCCCGTTCTCTAGGACTCAATCCCAAAAACACGTTCAGTAATTTCGTTGTGGGCGCTGGAAGCGAACTTGCCCATGCTGCCTGCATTGCTGTTTCCAACGCTCCGGCGCATGCTTACAATCCTCTGTTCATATATGGGGAAACAGGTTTAGGAAAGACTCACCTCATGCACGCAGTTGCTCATCATGCCCTGGAGCGTGACCCCGAAGCCAAAATATGCTATTTATCGTGTGAGAAATTCACCAATGAGTTTATTCGAGGCATTCAAGAAAACACGCTCACAAAGTTTCGCGCAAGATATCGCAATGTGGATTTTCTACTTATCGACGACGTTCAGTTTCTTTCGGGAAAGGAGCGGATACAGGAAGAATTCTTCCACACTTTCAATGAAATCTTTGAATCACAGAATCAAATCGTACTGACAAGCGATCGCCCGGCGGGGGAGATCGACAAGCTGGAAAGTCGACTGCTGTCTAGATTTCAGTGGGGATTAGTTGCCGACGTTCAAGCCCCTGACTTGGAAACAAGAGTAGCAATTTTATCGTGTAAAGCGGAGGCTATGGGCATCTCTGTTGAACCCGAAATCATGAATTTCCTGGCTAAGAGCATTGCCCGCAACGTTCGTCGAATGGAAGGTGCTCTCACTCGGGTTGCGGGCTATGTCGGACTCACTCGCAAACAATTAGACCTTCCCACCGTTGAAAGATTGTTGCGAGATATTCTGAGGGAAGAAACTCTTAGTCGCATCACGATTGAGAATATTCAGAAAAAAGTTACCGACTATTATCATCTTCGCATGGCCGACATGCTTTCTCGTAGACGCCCTGCCAATATAGCCTTCCCTCGCCAAGTGGCCATGTACTTGAGTCGGATTCTGACTGATCATTCACTGCAGGAAATTGGAAACAACTTTGGCGGCCGTGACCACGGCACTGTCATTCACGCCTGCAAAACGGTGGAAAACATGATGGATCAAGACGAAGGTATTAAGCGAGCCGTAGAGCACCTCAACGAGCACCTTTCCCACTCGATGGAATAGTTTCCTAAAAAATTTCTTCACAAAGAGACCTGCTCGCGCAGGTAATCCATTCCCTCGAATATCTTCCAAAGGCTTGCCACTAGGCTTAGCTCTCTGTTAATCAAAATAACAAAACCGTTATTAATACTATGGAATCTGAAGAAGAAGACCCTACCCAAGAAGATCTAGTCGACTCAAACACTGAAGCAGGGCAATTCGATGCTTCAGGCGAGAACTCCGATGTAGTCGCTAAACCCATTGCCCCATCGAATGATCCTACGGATGAGCAGAAGCAAGAAGTCGCTAGATGGATCAACGATGGCGTTGGCCTATCCGACATCCAGAAAAGACTTTCCACAGAGTTCGGCGTCACGATGACCTACATGGACGTCCGCTTTCTTGTAGATGACTTAAATCTTACGATTCAGGACGAGGACGAACCCGAACCTGAAAAAACCGAATCTGAAGCAGAAGTACCTAAGACTGATCCTGACGCCGATTTGCTTGGTTCGGTATCCGTTGATGTCGACAAGGTCACCAGACCGGGCGTAATGGCCAGCGGCACTGCCACCTTTTCGGATGGTGTAAATTCCCCCTGGTACCTCGACCAATTCGGGCGTTTGGGTTTAACGCCTAAGAATGAAGCTTACAAACCAAGCGACGAAGATTTGGCCGAGTTTCAAAAGAAGCTACAAGCCGAACTTCAAAAGTCCGGCATGTAGTTCCGGTCAAGCTTCGGGCGGTATCGCCTGAAGGGTGCCGGCTTCTAGTTCGCAGAGCTCTCGGTAGCGCTTCAAAGTTTTCTCATCCGCGACAAGATGCAAGTTAGCTTCCAGCGCAATGTTTTCAAGTACCCTTTGAAAGCGCATACACTTGACCTTCTTTCGTTCCAACTCGAAGCGCTTTTTCTCTAATTCGGCACTTTCGCCTTTTGCCTTCTTGTACTTTCCCCACTCGCCATCTTTATTTACAAGCTCGAGCAATTCTTTGCTTCCTTTGGAGTGCAAAAGTTTACGAACCGTAGGATGATAAGGATTACCCACCTCCGGCCAACGTTTGCGAATTTGGCCTGAAAGCTTGGTCTTGATTCGTTTACGTTCTTCATCAGGTTTCTTTTTCTTTTCCGCAAAGGCCTTTCGTCCATCCTCAAGTTTTTTGGTTAGGTCTCGGGCCGACTTGGCTCGGTTTTCGCCCTTCAATCCCAACTGCTTCGATAGTCCTTCCAGTACGGCCCGATCAATGGGGGAGGCCACTTCCAATATCTTGCCAAATTTGGATTCCACTGTGAGCCAATCTTCTTTCGACTCTTTCTCGTCTTGTTTTTTTACCTCCGTCTCTTCTTTTGGTTTCTCTCCTTCCTCACTTTTGGCCTCTTCTTCGCAAGCCTTTGTAACCGTGCCATTCGAGTCGGACTTCTTCTGCGGCTTTTCCGGTTTTGGCTGAGCACTCTTGGAAAACTTTCGCAGAAAGGCGCCGGAAGTTTTTATAGGTATGTCTATCGTGTCCGAAGTCAAGATGACATGGGCGTGAGCCTCGGCATAGCTTGTACTGCCGTCCTTGTCGAAATCCGGCTTTTCCACAGGATCTCCGATTCGACTTTCCCCGCAGAGTGCTTCCCAGAAACTGGTACTGTATTCCTTGTAGTTTTTCTCCTGAATGTCAGGTGTGCAACCGGCAGCCACTCGATCTTGCACAGTTGCGAAGAAACCGGCTCGGGCATGGTCCGACATTCCCTTCTTCGGGTCACCGTCCTTGAAAATCACGTTGGCGTAACCTCCGCTGTAGCATTGCACCATCACGAGGGTCACGGGCATTTCCTTGGGCAACTTGTCCAATCGCTTCACGAAATCCCTGACCTTTACCTTTTGACCATTCCATAAATGGGCAGTCGTATTGTCAGGAGTCTTCTTATCACCCTTTCCTCCATGCCCGGTGAAGTAAATCAAGGCTTCCTTGCCTACATTTTTGGCAGTCGCGTCGAACCATCTGTCGAACTCCGCCAAGAGGGAGGGACCGTCGGCATTCAATTCGTTGCTTCGATACTGATGACCCAGTCCACGCGTCGAGCCCACTAGCTCAGCCAGTATTCGGTTCATTTCAGGAATGCCGAAGGCAGGGTCGGCGTACTGCAGGTCGCGACCCTTGTCGCGTCCATCGGCAAACAAGGTGCGAGTCTCGGCATTCTCCAGTCCCAGCATCTCCATCACCCTTCGAAAATACTTCACATTGCTTTCCAGCGAAATCTGGTTGCCTCTCGGAGAGTATCCACCGCCCGCGATCAGGATGCGGAGTCCATTCAACTTCTCAGGCTTTTTAGCCGCATCGGAAGCCTCTTCTTTTTTTTCCACCTTCTCGGGCGGGGCCACTTTGTCGACAGGTTCCCCGTCCGGAGGACAAGCCAAGGCGGGAAAAGCAAAAGCCGCTACGCAAACGACCGAGGAAAAGTTGAAAAAACTCATCCAATTATCCCAAAGCCATCTGTGTTCCATTGCCAAGTAAAAACCGCTGAGAAACGATCTTATTCTCTCCACACTTTTAGTTTAGGTAGCTTCCTTAGGCATTCCACCCCTGATCGAGCCGGCTTCCACCGAACCGAAATTGGCTTTAAACCCAGCCTCTAAAGGTCGACTGTTCGGCATCGACAACCACACCCGAAGCAAATGCCTACGCCTTTCGAGTTCGGGCCAATCCTCAAAAGCCGCCCTTCTGTGAAAAGTCACCCAGTTGTTCAGAAAGAGGACATCGCCCGGTTCCTGCCTGAAACGGACACGCAAATCCTCCCGTTCCGCGGTTTCTTCCAAAAAGTCGAGAGCCTCCCGTTGTTCCTCGCTCAAGCTCGGACAGTTGGGATCGGCATCCGCCCGATCTATCAATACCCGCAAAAAGCTTCCCGCGAAATGCCCCTCGCAAAAGGAGAAGATCGGCTGTTCGCAGTAGGGCAGGGCGTTCCCTTTGTCCACAACGTGTCGCTTGTAGGGAAAAGGCTGCATGAGAATGCTCAACAGGTCGGGACGTTCCTCTCGGATCACTTCGTAAAGCGCGGGACTGCTCACCAGTTCGTTCTCCCCGCCTTTCCTTGCCTGTCTTAGGCAAAGAAAAGCGATTACGTCGCAACGATCGGTATGAAAACTCAACTTGCGATTCGTATTGGGGCCTCGCGTCCGTGAATCATCCTTTCCGAAAGCCTCGTTGCGAACGCTCAGCATCAAGTCGCCTGAAGCGCTCTGCGATACGGGAGTTCCCACTTGCGAGGCCATAACCGAGAAAAGCTCTCGCGCTTTTTCGAATCCCTTCGCTCCCTCGCCGAACTTTTCAGTGGGCAGGCCTTTCAACAAGACAACCCCCGAACCCGTCTCCAGTTCGTTCCCGATCCCTTTCATTTTCAGTCCCAGCAAGGATCCGTCAGGGCATCCCACATCAACCTCCCGGCCCAAACTCGAAAGTTCGGTAAGTTCGGCTTTTGACCAAGTCTTTAGCCAACCTTCGGGAACGCCGTTATCCGAGCAGCTCCATGCAGACAGATGCTTGGACAGTAAAGAAGAATCGATTTCCCAATTCATATCTTTTTCGAGAATTCTAGACCCAAAGCAGTTGATCAAGGTAATTAAAACCCTAACTTATAAAAACTACTCGAATGTTCCTCCCGCAACTGGCCTGAAAGGCAACCATCGAACCTTGGTGACAAGAGCTTTCAACAATCTTCCTCGAACAGATGGATTTTACTTGGAGAAGGAATCCATCACCGAGCCAAGAAACCCCATGAAGGATGCGAAGTCGAATTCCTCTCTCTCTTCAACTGCCAGAACAGGCCAAGGCGGTGGGTTCGCAAGCAGGGAGTTTGAACCATATTCAATGGAATGCACGTTCCATTTGCCGAAACCAACAGTGCGAAGTTTACCATCGGAAGAAACTCCTATGGAAAGGGAATCTTCCTGCGGGTCATGGGATTCGACAATGCGGATAAAGTGCTTGGTTATGCCTTTCGTAGAACTGGATGGTGGAAGCCATGCCCCCTTTTGAGTCAAGGTGTATTGCAATAGGGTTCCCAATCCCGAAGAGGTTGCGAGGTACGGGTTGTCCAGTATCTTTTCTCCCTGATTGGCCACTTGCTCCACGGAGGAACCCATTCCCGCCCCGAAATTGAACTTAAAGGTGCCGTCCTCGGGATCTCGGCTTAACCCCAAACTGGGCATCGGTACGGCTCCGGGGGATGCAAAACGGAGGATTTTTTTTCGTTCATGGAAATACATGGCACTTGAATTGGCGTCCGTCCGATAGGCGAAAACGAGAGTGCCGCCACGACTAAACTGTAATTCCAGGGCGTTCGAGCTGGTAGAAATCCCGAGGTAGAGCTTGGCTCCCTCCTCCTTTTGACCATCGCCTTCTTCCGCCTCCAGCCTGATGGCCTCAACATCGTTCGAAAAGGTTTTTACGGCAGCAAGGATAGTCTTGCTGAGAGCGTCTCTGCGCGTCTTGGCATGCTGCAAACCGTCCCCAAGGGAACGCGCTGCCTTCGCCCAAGGGTCATTGCCTTCGATTTTCGCCAATACTTCTTGAGTCGCATAAGTGCGGTCGAGACCGATTAGGGCCCTAGCCCTCCAAAACGATAACCTCGGAATGCTTTGCATTTCCGGTGACAGGTTTTCCAGATAATCGATGCCTTTCTGAAAGTCCTTGTTACTGCCAAAAATGGCTCGCTCTGCAAGCAGTTCGATTACTTTATTATTCTTGCGTTCCTCCTCGTCTAGGCGAGACAGATAAAAACTCTCTGCAAAACGAGCGTCCGAGCTACTTAACTTGTGAACCGTGGCAAGCTTCTCAAGATTCGGCTTTTCCGAAAGAACTGCGGTTACAACCGCTGCCTGTTCAGCTTTTTCTTCAGCAAACTCTTGCAAGGGGTCTATTACTGCTTGCCTGAGATTTGCAACACCAGCAGCTTCGGCCAACATAAACACCCGAAGTCGCAGGGAGGTGTCGGCCAATAACTTCGGGCCATGAATTTTAAGAGCCAGTAGGATGCACCGACAATAACGAGCGGGAAAACCAGCTCCTTCTTCTGATACTCTGTCGGCCTCCTCCAAAAGAATTTTTCGGATTTTCTCTTCGTCCGAGTTCCATCCTCTTAAAAGGTAATTCGTTTGCAGGCTGGTTGGATAATCGAAAAGAAGGGAGCGGCGAGCCTTCTTTGCCACTTTCTCATTTCCGGTTAAGGTCGCCACCATGAACAAGTCATGAGCCAATCGAGCGCTTAGGGGAGCCTTTGGGTTTTGCTCAAGGTAGTCGATTGCATCTTGCTGATAGGCGGAGATACGTCCCCCGGGCAAGTATTCCTCAGCCATCGGAATTGGGGACTCACCTAAGAGTCCATGCTCGGGGCACAAACCGATTAGGAGCGCAAAGTATGCAAATCGTAACTTCATAGATTACTATTAGCACTGTTTGTGCCTTTTCTTTGAGGTTTTGTAAGATATTGCAGAGCAAAGTTATGAGGGCTTTGGGCGTTATGCCTAACTGGCTGCCGTCCTTTGTTTTTTAGAAATAATCCCTAGGTGGACGGATGTGGCGGGGAATATTTACCAGCACTTACTCCTCCTTTTTTTGCAACCTGTAGCGCAAATAGTCCCTGGGTACGCCCAGAAGGCGAGAGGCTTCCGAAACGTTGCCAGATGACTGGTCGGTACCCATTTCAATCATTCTTTGAATGAAAGGGATTATTATTCATATGAACCGGATGAATTTTATGCGATATTTTTTATAGCTTTCCCATCCGAGCTTCGCAGAAACTCTCCCGGTCGTAAGATCGGAACACTGGATTCCTCTGCGAGATCGAGCAGGTGATGATCGTTTCCTATTAGGGCGTCCACCCTGCCCGCGACCGCAGTGGCAAGGACCTTTGCGTCGTCGGGATCCGCAGGCACCTCGATCCCCATTTCGCGGGCGTTGCACTCGACGACTTCCGCCGTCTCTACGAAACGTTGCAGGAATTTTCGGTACTTCGACTTTCTTGCCGCCCGGTTTATGATAAAGTCATACTCACGCCGCAGGGCCGGACTACTTACGGCGCGCAGAGTTTTGCCTTTGAGGCACGCATCCACGATTCGGCGACTGGCCGAACCTTTGTTCCACGCTGCTGCGATCAGGACGTTGGTGTCGAGTACCACGCGCTTCGGGCGAGGATACCCAAACAGTCGAGCAAGAACGCGAAACGGAAAAAAAAGCACCTTCAGCATGAAAACCTTCCTCCTGTCGGCAAACTGCGCTTCTTTGTCCTTTGCCCTGTTGTCCCCAAACGTGTCATTGCGAGGAAGTTCAAAGAACTGACGCGGCAATCCAGTCTGCCCCGGAACCGACATCGCCAAGACGTCATGGCTGGATTTCTTCGTTGCGCTATTTCTCGCAATGACAGGGAAAAGAAGGGCTATAGCTTGCGAATTCCCGCAGCGATCACTTCGATCGTTCGATCGATCTCGGCGTCCCCGTGGGCGGTGCTGAGGAAGCATGTCTCGAAGGCGGAAGGTGGCAGATATACTCCTTCATCCAAGGCGTGACCGAACAGGTTCTTGAATTGATCGGTCTTGGTTTCCACGGCTTGCTCGAAATTCATCACGGGATCTTCCGAGAAGAACAGGCACAGCATCGAGCCGACCTGTGGAACTTGCAGGGCAATCCCGGCGCTCAAGGCAGCTTCGCGAATTCCGTCGGCCAACTTCTCGCCAAGCTCGGCGAGGCGAGGGTAGGGGTCCTCTTCCTCCAGTATGCGCAAGGCGGCAATTCCCGCTGCCATGGCGAGCGGATTGCCGCTCAGGGTACCGGCTTGATATACGGGCCCGTCGGGAGCCAAATGGTCCATCACTTCGGCGCGACCGCCAAAGGCGCCTACGGGAAGACCTCCGCCGATGATCTTTCCCATGGCGGTCAAGTCCGGCGTAACACCCTCCCGTTGCTGCACGCCGCCCAAGGCCACGCGAAACCCGGTCATCACCTCGTCGAAGATGAGGAGGGTCTCATGTACGTCGCAGATGGCCCGAAGGAACGGAAGAAAGGTAGGCTCGGGTAGGATCAGTCCGCAATTCGCGGGATAGGGCTCGAGTATGATGGCGGCAATGTCTTCTCCGGCTTCATCGAAGGCGGTCCGTATGGCCTCCTCGTCGTTGTAGGGAAGGACGATGGTTTCGCGGGCAAAACTTTCCGGGATACCGGCGCTGTCGGGGTTCCCGAAGGTCAAGGCTCCCGATCCTGCCTTCACGAGCAAGCTGTCGACGTGTCCGTGGTAACAACCCGAGAACTTTATGATCTTCGATCGACCGGTAAACCCGCGGGCCAGTCGGATGGTCGACATCGTGGCCTCGGTTCCGCTGTTGCACATACGCACCTTCTCCACCGATGGCACGATCCGCACGATCCGTTCGGCCATCTCCACCTCGGAGGGTCCGGGCGTTCCGAAGCTCGTTCCCTTGGACAAGGCCTCGGACACCGCTTCGCGAATGGCAGGATTGTTGTGCCCGAGAATGGAAGGCCCCCAAGTGCACACGTAGTCTATGAGCTCGCGATCGTCGGCGGTGGTCAATCGACAACCACTCGCCTCCTTGGTGAAAAATGGGGTGCCGCCCACGGACCGAAAGGCCCGCACGGGTGAATTTACGCCGCCGGGAATCAATTTCTTGGCACGTTCGAAAAGTTCGTTGGATACGTTCATGGATAAGAAAGGGTTAACCTAGATATTTTTGGACGATGGGTATGCGTCGTCCCACACCGAATGCCAGCGGGGTCGTCTTCAAGCCGGGCGCCGCCTGCTTGCGCTTGTACTCGTTGCGGTCCACCTTGCGGACGACGTCCGCCACCACGGCTTCCTCGAAACCCGCAGCTGCGATCTCTTCCATCGACTCGAGTCTCTCTACGTAACGTTCCAGGATGGCGTCCAGCACTTCGTAGTCTGGTAGGGAGTCGCTGTCCACTTGGTCGGGGCGCAACTCGGCCGAAGGCGGCTTTTCGATCGTTGAAACGGGTATCACCTCGCCATCAAGGTTCATGTGGCGGGCGAGAGCGAACACCTGCGTCTTGGGCACGTCGGATATCACGGCGAGCCCGCCGCACATGTCTCCGTACAAGGTGCAATAGCCCACCGCCAGCTCGCTCTTGTTGCCCGTGGTTAGAAGAAGCGCCCCCAGCTTGTTGGACACCGCCATCAGGAGAAGGCCCCGTGCTCGTGCCTGCAGGTTTTCCTCGGTCACGTCGGCAGCAAGCCCGGCGAAAAGGGGTTTCAGCTCGCCGGTAGCCGCATCCACGATCGATTGAATGGCCAGGGTCGAGTATTCGATTCCTAGGTTGGAGGCCAAGCCGGCCGCATCGTCCTTGCTATGCTCGCTTGAAATGGCAGAAGGCAGGCTGATGCCTATAATGTTTTCCGCACCCAATGCCTCGGCGGCGATGGCAGCGGTCACGGCGGAGTCGATCCCGCCGCTCAGTCCCACCAGCCCTTTCTTGAAACCGCTTTTGTGGGCATAGTCCCGTAGCCCAAGCACGAGAGCCTTGCGAAGATTCTCCAGCGAGGCGACTTCGGATTCTCGGCCTATGGCTTCCTGGGAAAAGTCCACCACCCGGATAGCCTCCTCGAATGCGGGTAGGTAGGAGATTCGCTCGCCATTCGCATTTACCACCATCGAGGCTCCGTCGAAGATAAGCTCGTCGTTGCCGCCCACCAGATTGACGTAGAGCACCGGGCAGTCACAATTGGTCGCCACCTTGGCCAACACCTCGCGGCGAACGGATTGCTTGCCTTGGTGCCA
>PCBO01000091.1 GCA_002730975.1 Opitutia bacterium | reverse complement strand
GCCCAGGCTTTCCACCCGGTCGAAATTGTTCTTTGCCTGAAATTCAGCCGGAATAGCTCCCCCCTCTGCCGTGGAGGGGTTCATCCTGACAAAACCAGTGGCAATTTTTTGGTCTAGAGTTGCCTCCGGCAGCAAATCCCCGGCTAACTGCCATGTGATGAATTCATCAAACGGAAGGTTATCGTTCAAAGCACGTACCACCCAATCACGATACGGATAAATCCCCCTCTTGTTATCAAGGTGGAGGCCGTGCGTATCTCCGTAGCGAACGGCGTCCAGCCAATACCTTGCCTGATGCTCTCCATAGCTGGAATCAGCTAGCAACAAGTCGACGAAACTCTCATAGGCGTCGTCTTGCCCATCTTCGAGGAAAGCCTTCAATCGAACAGGTCCGGGAGGCAAACCGGTCAAAGTAAGAGAAGCCCGCCTAGCCAGAGTTTCGCGCTTGGCCTCGGGGGCAAAGGATTTTCCCTCGGTCTTCAAAGCAGCCTCGACGTAATGATCAACCGGGTTTCCCTTAACCTTTTTTCTCGCAGGTCTTACAAACGCCCAGTGCTTGGCATACTTGCCACCAGATAAAACCCATTTCTTCAGAATTTCCTTTTCTTCAGGGGTAAGAATTTTGTCGAACTTTTTTGGAGGCATCGGTTCATCCTTATCGAAAATCCGGAAAAGGAGTTCGGAATCTTCGGGAGAGTTTTCATCCACTGCATAAAAACCACCCAAGTCTCTTTTGGCCGCCTCCTCGGAATCAAGCCTCACCAAATCCTTTTTCTTAGTATCCGGTCCGTGGCAGACGAAGCACTTGTTCGACAAAACAGGTAATACGTCACGAGCGAAATCGACCTTTGTCTCAGCGTAAACGATGCCGGATATCAGCGGAAGGATCAAAAAGGGAAATCTCATGGGAATTTCAAAAAAGTTTTCTTCGAGGAATGATGAGCATAAAGAATCGACATGTTTATGCAAAAATATCGGTGATGACTTTACCGTAGACGTCGGTCAAGCGAAAGTCTCGGCCGGCATGCCGATAAGTAAGCTGTTCGTGATCAAGACCAAGAAGAGCCATTAGCGTCGCATGAAAGTCGTGAAGGTGAACAGGTTTTTCCTTAGCATAGTATCCGTACTGGTCCGTAGCTCCGTAACGGAAACCTCCCTTGACACCGCCCCCTGCCAACCAAACGGTGAAACCGTGAGGGTTGTGATCTCGCCCATCCATTTTGTGCCCCTGCACGGTGGGTGTACGACCAAACTCGCCACCCCAAATCACGAGGGTGTCCTCGAGTAGTCCTCTCGACTTTAAATCCGTTAGTAATCCGGCGATCGGCAAATCTACCTCACTGGCTTTTTCTTGATGCCCATTACGCAGTTTTCCATGTTGATCCCATTGAACTTTATTGTCGCTGTGGGTAACTTGTACAAAGCGCACGCCACGTTCGGCAAACCTCCGAGCCATGAGGCACTGACGTCCGAAGTCCTCGGTAACGGGATTATCCAGTCCGTAAAGGTTTTGAGTTGCCTTGGATTCGCTTGAAACATCCTGTGCCTCGGGCATCGCGTTCTGCATACGAAAAGCAAGTTCGAAGGAATTTATTCGATCATCGAGCTCAGGATGACTACTGAAGTTCATCCGTCGACGACCGTTAAGCTCTCGAATGAGATCTATTTGGCGTCGCTGTTGATTAGCGGTCCACTTGGCGTTCGCGATATGGCGGACACGGGCGTCACCGGAAGCTATGCTGGCATTGCCGATTGAGCTTCCTTGGTGGTGGGTCGGAAGAAAACCGGAACTCCAATTTTGGACGCCCCCATGAGCTAGAGTCGGGCAGATGGTGATAAAAGAAGGCAGGTTGTTATTCTCGGTACCCAAGCCATAAGAAATCCAAGAACCCATGGACGGGCGGACAAAGTTGTCGCTTCCGGTATGGAGCTTGAGAACGGCTCCGCCATGAGCCGGATTCGTTCCATGCAAGGAGTGGATAAAGCAAATGTCGTCGACGTGACGAGCGACGTTTGGAAACAACTCACTGACTTGGTGACCACACGCGCCATATGGCTTGAACTCCCAAGGAGATCCAAGCAAATTGCCCGTTTTGGCAAAAGTGACCTTGGGCTTGGCAAAAGGAAGAGGCTTGCCGTGGTCGCGGTTCAACAATGGCTTGCGCTCGAAGGTGTCCACTTGCGATGGCCCTCCTTTCATAAAGAGGAAAATAACTCTTTTTGCCCTTTGACGATAAAGAGGTTTGCGAGCGGCAACAAAGGATTCTGCCAAAGTTGCATTTCCGAGAATGGACGAAAGAGCAAGATAACCGAACCCGAGAGCCCCATTACGAAGACTTTCGCGACGAGACAATAATCGTGAATCCGAATTAGTACTCATTCGAGATAGAGGAATTCATTGGAACAGATGAGCGATTGAGCAAAGGCATGCCATTTGTCCGAAGGTTCCGACTTCGAAGAAAAAGATTCCAAGAAGCGAAGCGACTGGCGAATCTCATGAGGTTCAGCATCCCGATGAAAGGCAGAATTATACAGAAGTTGAATACGAACCTTTGGATCGGAACCGAAGCCCTTCTGAGAAAAGCCGAGGGCAGCTTGCCGGACCAATGGACTATTCATCAGGTAAAGAGCTTGTTGAGGAGTAGTGGTTGGGGTTCTGTCTCCGCACATTGAGTTGGGATTGGGGAAATCGAAAAGTTGAAACAAGTCGTACACATTGTTACGGATGACAGGTAAGTATATCGATCGGCGGTTGGTGACATAGTTAGTATTGTCCTCGGAAGTGTGGTTGAACACGAGTTTGCGGTTCTCGTGCGACCAAGTGCTCCCACCGAGTGCGAGGTCAAGCTCTCCGCTCAGATGAAGCAGAGAGTCTCTTATGAGCTCGGCCTCCAACCTCCGAACCGGTGAACGGGAAAAAAGCCTATTGTCCGGATCTTTTTCTGAAGCTATGGAATGAGGTCCAGAAGACATTCGCCAAGTCTCCGAACTCAAGATTAGGCGGTGCAAGGCCTTGATCGACCACCCCTCCTCTATAAACCTAGATGCCAACCAGTCCAACATCTCCGGATGCGTGGGCTTGCCTCCAAGCAGCCCGAAGTTATCCGTCGTTTCGACAATACCCCTGCCAAAGTGCCAGCGCCAAACACGGTTAACGATGACTCTGGCAGTCAACGGATTTCTTGAAGAATTCAACCAAGCGGCAAGCTCGAGCCTACCGCTTCCGCCGGAATGGAAATTCGTCGCTTCGTAGGCAGCAAACATTGCAGGGAAACCACGGGGTTGAATTTCGCCGCGGGTCTCAGGATCGCCACCTACGAAAACATGCAGTTCGGTAACATTGCCTTCTTGTACTCCCATCGCAAAATCCAACTGTGGCGAGGATCCATTGAAGTGCTTAAGCGTTTTCTCCAGATTCTCCAGTATCTTGCGAGTTGGCTCCGGATAGTGCGCCTCGGGTTTTTTCGGCAGCTTGTTGAATTTCCCGGAAGCCAAAAGCTCTTGGTTCGCCCGCTCGCGATAAGCAACGACAACTGCATTCTGAGCTTCGACCAAATCCTGATGCTTTTTAGATAGCTGTTGTTCCTCGGAATTGGCAAGGAGGTTTTCGACCCATTTGGCAGGTCGTTTGAATGACTCCATGGTTCGCGTACTTTTGAAAATGCCTGCCAACGCATAATACTCCTCAGTGGAAACAGGATCGAAAAAATGATCATGACAACGAGCGCATCCGAGAGTCAGCCCAAGGAAAGCTCGGCCAATAACGTCGATTTGTTCATCTATCATGTCCATTTCCAACTTAACTGGATCAGGTTCAGCCAATAACTTGGGCCCAAGGGAAAGAAAACCTGTAGCCACAAGATTGCTTCTCCGCACCGAAAAATCATCATTCCAGGGGATTAGGTCGCCAGCCACTTGCTCGGTGATGAAGCGATCGAAAGGCTTGTCCTCGTTAAAGGACCTGACCACGTAATCACGATAACGCCAAGCATTGGCATGAGCGGCGTTTTCGTCCAATCCATTGGAATCAGCATACCTCACGACATCAAGCCAATGACGCCCCCACCGTTCTCCGTAATGAGGAGACGCCAATAATTCCTCAAGCTGTTCGAGTAAACTGTCTTTGGGGTCGAGCATGGAAGGCGGTAAACCTAGCAGGGTGAAAGAAAGTCTGCGTTCGAGAATGGACTTGATCGCCCTATCGGGAGTGGGAATACCTTTCCTTTCGAGCTTGGCCAAAATGAAGGAGTCGATACCGTTTCGAATCCATGTTTGATCCATCACTCGAGGCAGTTCGGGATCGGCAACGGCTTGAAAAGCCCAATGGTCGCTAGCCTTTTCGCCATTTCCATTCCCCAGCAAACAAAAACAAGCAAATGCGTGGACAAAGAAATGCGTGGACAAACCTCTCATCGGAAGAAACAGATACTAAAGCAATGGCAGTTGGCAGTTTACATTCGAAAGGCTTCAACCTAGCCCAAGCCCATCAATGGGTGAAGCCGAGATAAGCCGATTAATCTCTTCGGGGATACTAGGGTCAAGACGAAGTATACCCGGATCTAAGACGGTTCGTAAGATCGAGGAAACGAGGTGGGATGAATCATAAGGTGAGGAAGCCGGTTCTCCGCCATGCTTATCCGATTCCCCGATGGTTTTGCCTTCGCCAATACCGCCGCCATGAAGAAGCAACGGCGACAACCTGCTCCAATGATCGCGCCCGCCATTTTTGTTGATTCTGGGAGTGCGACCCATTTCTCCACAGCAAACGAGCATAATCTCGTCCTGCATTCCACGAGCTTCGAGATCCCGAATAAACGCCGCAACAGCGTGATCAAAACTTCCGCCCACAGCTTCCATGCCATCGCGCATGTTTAAGTTGTTTCCATCAGCGTGCATATCCCAAACTCCGGCATAACCCGCATGGATGGTAACGAATCCGCAACCAGCCTCACACAACCTGCGAGCCATGAGAAGCAGCTTTCCGATGGAAACGGCTTGGGCGTTGTAGTAACCGGATCGTCCACGAGAGACTTTGTTCCATCTTTTGCCGCCATGGAAATGGGATGTATCGTAAGCGGCAACGACCCGAGAATCCTCTTGCGAAAGGTCTAAAGCTTTGGACACCCCACCTCCGAGAAGAACCTCATAGGCTTGAGCGTGCAGGTCGTCGGTTACCCTCAAGTTCACATCGTCGTCCACCTGTCTCTTCAATTGATCGAGTTTGGTAAGAAGAGACTTTCGACCATTCAAGAAACGCTCACGAGGAAGACTTAGCTTCATGTCTTCCTGAAGGTTACCCTTCCCGCCGGGAACGAAGGGAGCAAAACTTGATGGATGCGGACCTGTCGCAGTCAGATCCCCTCGGGCGGAAGGACCCGGCACTCCCGGATTCACGGTCGCAGGGTAGAGAATGGCGTTGGTCGGTATACCCGTACCCGGACGAGCCGCTCCTGCCACTCGGGCAAAGTGAACACCGATGTTAGCATTCAACGATTCAGGACCCACGACAGGGCGAATATTGTGACCACTATTATTTGTACGAAAGGAACGAACCGTCACTAATTTATGAGCCAACTTCGACAGTTGCTCCATGGATGAACCAAAATGAATACCGGGGATAGAGGTTGGAATGACATCGGTAAGCGTACGAATGCCCTCGGGGGCATCGGGCTTTGGATCAAAGGTCTCGAACTGACTTGGACCTCCTTGCTGAAAAAGAAAGATGACGGATTTCCCGGTAAGCGGATTCCGTTTGCCTTCGGAACTAGCAGCCCCCAGCTTAGCTCCAAGAACAGAAGCCAAGGACAAACCACCTAAACCCAGACTTCCTATGCCGAGGAGCTTTCTTCGGCTCAGAGAATTGCTCTCGTCGAAAATGTTCAGCATGGTATAAACAACTATGATCTCATCTCCTGACTAGACCAGCTAAAACAGGGTTAGGAAAGGAGAAAAATTCTTCAAGGCTATCCATTTAATAAGATACTCCGCAAAGAAAATGTTTCCTAGCCAAAAGTACGTTTCCATGGTTTCCAAACTTGCCCAAAGATCCGGCAAACGGAACCATAGAGGGGATGATTACCGGACTGAACCTGCGCCTACTCCTGTTTTGTTCATGCGTTGCCCTTCATACCGACGGTCTAAAGGGCAATATCCTCGAGAAAGTTTGACCGATTTAATATTGCACAAATAGCCCCAGCTCCCACTCAAAAAAATCAATCCATGAACCTTGCTCGATTCACTTTTCTTCAATCACTGACACTCCTAAGCTTCGTTTTGCCTACGGGATTACTACAAGCCGAGATCGAACTGTCAGCGGTATTCGGAGATCATATGGTGCTCCAGCGGGATCTATCACTTCCCGTTTGGGGTTGGGCCGATCCCAGCGAAGAAGTGACGATCACCTTTGCGGGCCAAGAAAAGAAAACGAAAGCTGAAAAGCATGGATACTGGCGAACAGACTTGGATCCCCTTAATGCAAACGCCAAGGGAAGGGTGTTGAAGGTAGCGGGGGGAAAAGGTGGCACCCTATCATTCAAGGACGTACTAGTAGGCGAAGTCTGGATATGCAGCGGGCAGTCGAACATGGAATGGACAGTCAACGGTGCATTGAATCCCACCGAAGAAAAGGAATCCGCCAACTATCCACACATTCGCCACATCAAGGTGCCGAAGATCCCCTCGGACTCTCATGAAACCACCTTTGATTCAAATTGGGAGGTATGCTCGCCCGCTAGTGCCGGAAACTTCACTGCAGTAGGCTACTTCTTTGGTCGCGCCTTAAACGAAAAACTCGGAGTTCCGATCGGCTTGATCAACTCTTCGTGGGGCGGAACTCGCATCGAGCCCTGGATTCCGACCGAAGGCTTTCGCATCATTGAAAAACAAGATTTCGCCAAAGGTGTGCTTAACCACATCAACTCTGTGGACCCTGCAACGAATAAAGGAAAAACTAGGCACCTTGCCGCCATCGATCGTATCCAAAAGTGGGCAAAAGAAGCCGAAACTGCCGTAAAATCGGGAAAATTCCCTCCCAAGCAACCTGCCTCGACCTATGTGGGCCTAGGCACCAGCCACCAGGACCCGACTCGACTACACAGGGGAATGATCCATCCCCTAGTCCCATATGCAATCCGTGGAGCGATTTGGTACCAAGGAGAGTCCAACGGAGGAGAAGGAGAAACCTATTATCACAAGAAACATGGCTTGGTAAAAGGTTGGCGAAAAGTATGGGGACAGGGAGACTTCCCGTTCTATTGGGTCCAATTAGCAAACTTCACGAACGATAAGAACGAACCCAGGGGTGGAGACGGTTATGCCAAAATCCGCGATGCCGAAAGAAAAGCACTCGACATACCGAACTCGGGGATGGCGGTTATCATAGACATTGGAGAAACAAGCGACATTCACCCGAAGAACAAACAGGACGTCGGTAAGCGGCTTGCCCAATGGGCGCTCGCCAAAACCTATGGTCTGAAAATCGTACCTAGCGGACCGCTCTACGAAAAGGTGACGGTGGAAAACGGTAAGGCTCGGATTCATTTTGTAAATATAGGAAAGGGACTCATCATTGGGAAAAAGAATGGCCTTGAGCCCACCGAGGAAATCGTAATCGATGCAAAGCTTGAACGTTTTGCCATTGCCGGGAAGGACAAGGTATGGGTTTGGGGAAACGCCACGATCGATGGTGATACGGTCGTTGTTTCCCATCCGGACATCCCGGTGCCGGTGGCTGTGCGATACGCCTACTCGGCAAACCCCTTGGGAGCAAACCTCTACAACCGAGAAGGTTTTCCGGCCTCGCCTTTCCGAACTGACGATTGGTAAAGTTGCCTACCTGAAACGATTATAAACCATGAACAAGCCGACCTTTTCACCTATCTTTCGCATCATTATCTACTTCATGCTTTCTTCCATTATTTACGGCCAACGGGCCGGCAAGATGAAACTCGTCTGGGTCGATGAGTTCAACGGTAATTCTCTCGATTACTCGAAGTGGGGCGTTGAGGAAAACGCTCTGGGAGGAGGAAACAACGAAATGCAAGCCTACCTATGGAACAAAAAGAACATAAGGGTGGAAGACGGCAAACTCGTGATCGAAGCACACAAGGACAACCCCAACATGTCCGGCACCACACGTACTTACTCATCCGGTCGAATAAGAAGCAAGCTCAGGGGGGACTGGACCTATTGTCGAGTCGACGTGAGAGCCAAACTTCCAATCGGCCAAGGAATCTGGCCTGCCATTTGGATGCTCCCGACTGACGAAAAATACGGAGGATGGGCATCGAGCGGGGAAATTGACATTATGGAATTGGTCGGTCACAAACCATCGACTTATCATGGAACTCTCCACTACGGGGGAGGATGGCCTAGAAATAAACATATGGGAAAGGAATACAAACTTCCATCCGGAACCTTTGCCGACGACTTCCATGTCTTTTCCATTTTATGGGAAAAAGGAAAGATCACTTGGGAAATCAACGGGAAACCCTGGCAAACTCAGGAAAAATGGTCCTCCGAAAAAGCCCCCTTCCCCGCCCCATTTGATCAGCGCTTCCACATCGTGCTGAACTTGGCTGTGGGCGGGCGTTGGCCCGGTAATCCCGATGCGCAGACCAAATTTCCAGCCAAAATGTTGGTAGATTACTTGAAAGTGTACCAAAAAGCCAAGTAAGCCCAATCCATATAAATTACTCACGGAATAAGCTTTAGAGGAATCAAGTGAACGAAGTTTCGACCGCTGACCAAACTGTCCCAAAAGTTGCTTTCGTGAGAACAATTTTGAGCATTTCCCAACTTGCTCTTGTTTCGTTTCTGGCAGGAGCTCCATCGGCTCCCATCCGTCAAGGACCCAAAACCATCGATGCCCATGTTCATGGCGTAGGCCGTTGGGTTCCGGACCTTGCCTTCACCACGCTTGAAGGAAAAAAAGTAAAGCTCTCTGATTTTAAGAATGAAAAAGCTCTAGTGATTGCATTCACCGGCGCCTCCTGTCCTCTAAGCAAGCGTTTCGCCTCGACCTTGGCGGCAATTGAAAAAGAATATGGCCGGCAAGAAGTTGCCTTTCTCTACGTGGATCCAATCGCCATCAAGGGAGCCGAAGAAGACATAGCTGAAATGGCTCGAGAACACGGATTCAAAGGACCTTTGGTTTTGGACAAGGAAGAATCTCTGACCCGTAACTTGGGAGCTCTTACAACTACGGATACTTTCGTTTTAGATGCAGCGCGCACCATCGTCTACCGCGGCCCCGTCAGCGACCAATACGGCATTGGTTATCAACTGGACGAGCCCAAGAGAGAATACCTCCGGGAAGCCTTAGACACTCACCTCTCGGGAGAAACCATCGAATCACCGGCCTTATGGGCTCCGGGATGCGAATTGGAAGTTTCCTCAGTGGAAGACTCGGAACAAGTTTGGACTTACCACAATCGGATTTCCCGAATTCTGGAAGCCAACTGCGTGGAATGTCACAGGGAGGGAGGAGTCGGACCCTTTGGATTGGAACATTACGACGAGGCGAAAGAAAACGCTGGGATGATCAGAAAGGTGGTCTCGGAAGGAATTATGCCGCCTTGGTTTGCTTCCGACCCAGCCCCGGGGCATTCTTCGCCCTGGGCCAACGACCGTTCCCTTTCCATCTCGGACAAAGCCGATCTTTTGGCTTGGATTAAAAACGGCAAACCGGAAGGAAACCCCGCGGATGCTCCCTTGACCATTCTTCGCAAAAGCGAGTGGGCTATCGGCAAGCCGGACGCAATCTTTTCCATCCCGAGAGAAGTTCAGGTTAAGGCGACTGGGCTGATGCCTTACGTAAACCTCCGGGTGAAGACGAATTTCCCCGAGGACCGATGGATACAGGCAACCGAAGTAAGGCCAACAGCGCCTGGGGTGGTCCATCACGTTCTCGTTTTTGCCTCTGGGAAAGATGGACTAAAAAGAGAACAAGCCGGGGCTCTCGCCGCGTATGTACCGGGCAACACCTTTGTCAAATTCCCTGAGGGGGTGGCGAAGAAACTATCAGCTGGTGCAACTCTATTCTTTCAGTTGCATTATACACCGACGGGTAAAGCCACAACAGATCGAACGAGGATAGGGCTAAACTTTGCCAAGGAACCACCAGTTAAGGTCGTTCGGACCATTCCAGTTGCCAACCATCGAATCAATATTCCACCCAACGAGGCTAATCACACTGAAATTGCTTCCCGGTCAATTCCAGAAGGAACCATCGTACGGGCATTCATGCCACACATGCACTTGCGTGGGAAAGCAATCAAGTACGAACTAATCAGCCGGAACGGTCAAAGGGAAACTCTTCTAGAAGTACCGCGCTACGACTTCAATTGGCAACTGCGCTACGAACTTAAGGACCCCCTGCTTATTCCAGCTGGAAGCAAGGTCCGGGTAACGGGTGTATTTGATAATAGCGAGGCAAACTCCGCAAACCCGAACCCAGACGCTAGAGTACGCTGGGGCGACCAATCAGAAGAGGAAATGCTGATCGGCTACCTTGAATGCGAATTCGAATTAGACACTACCGAAAGTGGAAACGAAGAAAACAAGGCTGACCTCTTTACCCGTCTGGATAAAAACAAGGATGGGTATCTTACCAGAGACGAATTTACCAAGCCCTCACTCTTTCCTTTATTTGATTCCGACAATAATGGAAAAGTTACGAGAAAAGAAGGAGTCGAAGGCATCGCCAAACTAAAAAAGAGGGAAGACAAAGCACGCAAGGATCGAAATGCCTTGAGAAGGTTGCTGAACGAATTCCGTTAACTCATCGGCAAATTCGTCCGCCAGAACGAATTCAATCAACCGAATTGACTTTTCTAACGCGAAATTCTTCCAGTTTCCTCTTAACAGCAGTCATTTCCGCCTTCGATAATGCCTTGTAACCCCGCCCCAAAGGCCAGCCATAACCCCAACGATACCAAGTCGGAAAATAGGGACCTCCTCCTGCCCGTACAGCCTCGTACATGGCTCTGGACAAAGCCTCGTCCCCAGTTTTTTTTAAAATGCAATGCCGAAACTTAATATCCGCGGCTTTACGTTCAGCGGCAGTACCGCCCTGCCAGTAGGCGACGTCATGCTCAAGGCAGCAGTCTTTCCACAGTTCCCTATCCTTGAAGGTTCCGTCGACGAAAAGGCTGCAACCGTCGCTCTTGAAGTCGGCTAACTGTAGCTCACCCGAATTGTTAGGGGTTTCGCAACCCAAGCAAAGCAGACTGAAAGAAAGAAGGGCACCAAAGTAGTCACGCATACCTGTAACAATCGCCCAACTCACTCCACCGTTACAGACTTGGCGAGGTTGCGAGGCTTATCGACGTCGAGAGAGCGAATGCGGGCAAAGTGATAGGCGAAAAGTTGCAGGGGTATGGTTGCCACGATTGGACGAACCACCTCGTGAACGGCAGGTACGCGAAAAACATCGTCTGCGGCGCCATCAGGTACTTCCACTCCCTCGGGCACAATGGCAAGCACGGGACCGCTCCGAGCCTTCACTTCCTGCATATTTGCAATCGTCTTGGCACCGAGTTCTCCTTCTTCGACGAGAAAGATGGATGGACACTCGGGATTGATAAGAGCAATCGGACCATGCTTCAATTCGGCCGCCGGATAACCTTCCGCATGAGCATAGGAAATCTCTTTCAACTTGAGAGCGCCCTCAAGGGCCACAGGATAAAGGTCTTGGCGGCCGAGAAAAAGCAAGTGCTCTGCTTCGGAATATTTATGAGCTAATTCACGAAGTGTCTCTCCTCTTTGCAGAATGCTCGCAACATTCTCGGGAAGATTCTGGAGTGCTTCCGCTATTTCACGGCCTTGAATTGGCGAAAGTTCGCGCATACGGCCAAGAGCCAATCCCAACATCGCGCATAGGGCTACTTGCGAAGTGAAAGCTTTTGTAGATGCCACACCAATTTCAGCACCGACTCGTTGATACACTCCCCCATCGGTTTCTCGGGCAAGGCTGGAGCCAACCCCATTGGTGATACCAATCGTGAGAAGGCCTTTCGTACGCGCTTCCCGAACAGCTTCAAGGGTATCTAAGGTTTCACCCGATTGGCTGACTGCAATCACCAAAGTATGTCCTGCCTTGGGAGAATTTCGGTAGCGAAACTCGGATGCGTGCTCCACTTCAACGGGGACACGGGCCAACCGCTCGATTAGGTATTCCCCCACCATGCAAGAATGCCGGGCAGTACCACAAGCTACGAATACGATCCGGTTCAAACGACGTAGTTCGTCCTCATGTCCTTCCAGACCGCCCAGCTTAGCAGTCGTGCCATCGTCACCAAAGCGACCGCGCAGGGTATTCTCCAAAGCAACAGGTTGCTCAAAAATCTCTTTTTCCATGAAGGAATCGAAGTCACCCATCTCAACGTCCTCGACCGTTTGGTCGATCGGTTGGCTCACCGCTTGGGCATCCTCGCCCTGCATCGTAATGATGCGAAAACCGTCTTCCCGCAAGAGAGCGATCTCTCCATCCTTCAAGTAAACGGCATCACGCACTCGACCGACAAAGGCCGAGGCATCGCTGGCAAGGAAAGTTTCGCCATCACCCAAACCGACGACAAGGGGAGAGCCTCGACGAGCTCCGAGCAAGAAACCGGGTTCATCCACGCAGAGGACGGCGATACCATACGCCCCTCGACATTGGGAAAGAGCCTCTCTTAGAGCTTGAGCAAATTGCTCTTCCTCTCCCTCTAACCGGGCATAGTGATAAGCAATTAAGTTGGAGAGTACCTCTGAATCGGTTTCAGAGGAAAACTCGATGCCTTTACCCTCCAGAATCCGCTTGAGCGGACCATAATTCTCGATGACTCCATTGTGAACAAGCGCGATTTTACCATCGTGACTAAGGTGTGGATGGGTATTGGATACCGTAACCGCGCCGTGGGTCGCCCAACGCGTATGAGCGATCCCCAAAGTTGAGGTAGGATTACTCTCCCGAAGGGTCGAAGCCAAATTCTCCACGCGTCCAGTCTCACGGGCCAAAGAAAAAGCATTACCGTCGTGAAAAGCCGCACCAGCTGAATCGTAACCACGGTATTCCAATCTTCGCAACCCGTCGATCAAAGCGTCTTGAGCAACACTATTACCTAAATAACCAACAATCCCACACATGCGGAGGGGAGATACGGTAAATCAAGTAATTAATCAAGGAGCATAACCGACAGAATTGGCCTCCACCCATTCGTTAAAATGCCGTGAAAGATGGTGGTGAAGCCCTCAGAGCGAAAGTGGAACGGCTTTCCCGAAAATTTGCATCTCGTGAATAGACCAGAAAAGACCATTCACTCGACCTGTTTGCGTGATCTTGAAGTGCTTCGCCTGAGTAGTGGGGAAGATGATGTCGGTGACAGGATGTTTACCGGAACCTATGGCCAAAGGGTCGGACCATTTTTTTCCATCAATGGATGATTGTACTTGGTACCCGCGAGGATAATCACGAGTTGAGCCACTTGAATCCAGTTGAATGCGGTTAACTTTGCAGACTGAAGGCAATTCAACTTTCACCCACATACCGGGGACTTGGGATGCTCCGGTATCGTATCGGCTTTTACCGTTTCCGTCTACGCATCCACCTAGTTTGTTTGCTCCATGACTCGCGGTGAGTTTCCATTTTTTCCTGTTGGCAATCAGGGGCGGTTCCAGCTCTTCGAGCTCGGCTTCCGTCCAAGGTAGTAGGCGGTCGCCCGATTCCTTGCGGATGCCGGCCACGAATTCCTTGGTGATCGGACCGCCCTTGTTTCCAAAGCTATTCCTAACATAGGTCGTGATGGCGGCGATCCATTCGTCGTTGTTGGCACCCAGAGGTAGCATTTGCCCAGGGTATTTCTTACCATCGAGTTCACCCGTTTGGCCATGAAGTACAGTTCGCACGAGGCTGCCACCTGAGCCTAGCACACGGGGTGACTTTGGTAGCGGCGGGGCCAAAGTTACGCCTGTTTGACCGACCATGGGTGTACCCTTTCCATCGTTGCCATGACAGGCAAAGCAAAGCTGTTTGTAGATGACGGCCCCGCTTTCCATCTGCTTGCCGAAATGGGCGTCTATCTTGCGCTGCTTGGCTAAAAGGGCCCGCTCCTGAGCGAGCTTTACGCGATTTCCGGCAATGCTTTTGAGGATCGGCTTGTCAGCGTGTTGCTCGATGAACTTGTCTTGAATGCCCGCGAGCACCTCGGAATCCGTTGAACCGCTGTAGGCGATCGAATTGATTGTCTGAAGAGACACGTCGGCATGAGTTTCTTTAACGAGCCCTTTGAATCCGGAAATGACAGTCTTGTCGCCATCGGAGAGAAAAGGCTCACTGATGCGAACTGCAGCCATGCGGACGCGGTGGTCGGAATCCACAAGCTTTTCCGTGATCAATTCCGGACTTACTGCTTCCAGTCCCTCCAGCGTCCATAAAGCATGAACACGACCAAGGGCAGACTGGCCTTCACGAGCCAACTTTTCGAGTGCAGGTATCACTGACTTTCCATCCTTCCGCAGGATAATAAGCTTCTGGGAGGAGTCACGCCACCAACCATTGGGGTGAGAAAGGTGAGCAACGAGATCGGCAGTGGAATCCTCCAGCATATTCGGCTTAGGTCCGGGTTTGTGATCCTTGTGTACGAGACGGTAGATGCGACCCTTGCCGACGTTTTTGTCGATGCCCCACTTATCAATCACACCGCGAAGGTAACTTCCCTTTCGGGTCCAGTTCCCCTGTTGAATGATACCCCTGTGCATGTCGATGAAGAACATTGTCCCGTCTGGTGCTGTTTCCGCGCCAAGCGGTCTGAAGTTGATGTCTTTAGAACGCATGAATTCAAGACCGGGGTCGGCGTTACTGAGCACAGTCAAACCGTCCTTACGGTCGACTTTCGCTCGGCGGATCAAACGGCCCACGGGCTCGGGAATGAAAAGATTCCCATATAATTCCTTAGGGAGTCGGTCACCACGATAAATACCTTGGCCTGCGCAACCGGTGAAAACGTTCAGGCCCCCATTGGCGGCAACTCGACGACGACCACCTTGCACGTCCGGTACGGCGGCAATAGGATAAACGGTACGAAAATTCGCTTCGGTTTGTCCCGGGGCATCAAACATTCCGTAGATTGGAGGTTGCTGAAAAAAGAAGGCAGGATTCTCTCCTCCTCCCGTGGAATAATAAAGGCGCCCGTCATCATCATGGGTCAGCCCCCATTGGCCACCGCCACGCGGGAGACGCTCAGTCTTAAACTCGCCGTTGGTGTAGCGGTAACGAACGTTTTGGTAGGTGATGTAAATCCAGTTGTCTAGATTCCATACCAATCCGCTGGGTTGGTGCTCCATATTGCCTCCCCGTCTGCCACCTTCAAAGACCTTCACTTTCTCGTCGGACACACCATCTCCATCCGTATCCCTATAGTTCCAAAGGTCTAAGGTATTGGTGATGCCGACCATGACGCGGTCGTCTAAAGGTAAAACCATCCGCGGCAACAGCAGATTATCAATGAAAACAGTGCTCTTGTCGTAGACTCCATCCCCATCCGTGTCCTCGTGACGAGAAATCCGACTGAGAGGCTCCTGTTCGCCGGTGGCATCGGCAGTTTGCATATAAGTTCGCATCTCAACGACATAAAGAACACCGTTTCCGTCCCATGCCATGGCAACAGGCTCCTCGATTCGAGGCTCACTTAGGACGAGTTCAAGGGAATAGCCTTCAGGTAATTCGATAGATTTCCGGGACTCCTCAATGGACAGGAACCCTTTCTGGTACACCTCGTCACCTGGAGCCCCAATGAGTTGGGTGGATAAAGCCGTGAGCAGACCTAATGAAAGAATTTTGATAATATTCATATTCGAATGGATGTAAGTAAAGTAAAAGAATCCTAGAAACAAAAGAATCAATAAAATGTGGAAAAGGTCGAGACTGGGATTGATCAAATCTCAAAAAAAATTCAAAACAGCTTAAAGTAATTCCTAAATTAAGGAAGAAATCCATGAAGCAACTACTGTCTATAATTTTCTTTGTTTGCACGCTCCATTTTGTGAATGCAGAAAGACCGAACTTCGTTTTCTTGCTTGGGGACGACATAAACCGAGACAGCTTAGGGTGCTATGGAAGCGTCGATTGCCCTACCCCAAACATAGACAAGTTGGCTAAAGATGGTGTACAATTCAACAAGGCCTACACCTCGGTCGCCATGTGCTCCCCATTTCGACAGGAACTCTACAGCGGGCGCACCGCCTGGCGCACAAAGGCTTTCCTTAATCACACCTACTCCATTTCTACTACCCAAAGCATACCCCAGTACCTCGAACCTCTGGACTACCGCGTAGCCCTCGCAGGGAAGACGCATATTGGACCTAAGACATCTTATCCTTTCGAATATCTCGGCGGCAACTCCAACGAACAACTCTTCGAAAAGGCCACGAAATTCATCCAGTCCTGCCGCAAGGAGGAAAAACCGTTTTGCGTGTTCATTGCCTCCCACGACGCCCACTCTCCCTACACCACGGGAGATCGTTCCCT
>PCBO01000090.1 GCA_002730975.1 Opitutia bacterium | reverse complement strand
TTTCTTGCTTCGACGAGAATTGCCCCCTAACCGACCTCCACGCTCCTTCGCCATGAAGCATTTGCCGCCGTCTACTTTCGGCGGTTTGGGTTCGATACAGAGAGGATGGGACGGAAGTTCGCTCGATCTACAAGGACGGCGTAAAAGTCGACTAAAGAAGACCGAAGGCGTACCGATACTTCTCAAACTGTCTCCTGCTCTTCGACTTGTGGCGATAGAACTTGGCGGTAGCAGAGTTCAATAGTTCCATCTTTCGAAACCAAGTACTAAGCGTCGTGATTGGGGATTATGACCGCTAGGTAATCCTATTCGCCTGTATCATTCACTTTTTGTTTACCTCTTTGTAAATTTCAAAATTTGGGATAAGTTAAATTGGTGTTATTTGTAAAGTTCCTTGTGAAATCAAAAAAATCCAGTTTCCCAGTTACTCGTGTCAAAAACCCGGAACCATCGAAAGAAAGTTCCGATTGGATTATCTGGGCTGCTTGGGCAGACCGTATCACTTTTGAGGAAATTAGAAAAGTTACTGGATTAAGTGAGAGTCATGTCATCCAATTCATGAGAAAGTCCATGAAGCCCCCTAGTTTCCGCCGCTGGCGAAAAAGAGCGTCTACCCAAAGTCTCAAACACAGAAAATTATTCAGCCGAAGAAGAAAATCTTTTCACCAATACAAGACGATTTAGGAAGTCGATTTCGGTAAGAACCATTTCCCTGCCGACTTGGTGGCCACAGCCTAAATAGTGATTGAACGCTTGCGAGCCACCACTTCCCATGACTCGGAAGTGACCCGACCATCGCGGACCAAATGAGCGTGGGCATGCAAGGCAACCGTGGGACAAACGTGCCAAGGTACCGCCAGCAGGGCATCACCGACAGCGAAGTCTCCCGCATTCGGGGCATCCAAAACAAAATGCTCCTCGCTCTGCAGGAAGGGTTTCGCTTCAGGGAGGTCGGGGAACCATGCTCTTTTGTCAATCGGTCGTTCGGCGGCCACCGCCTTGTGCCCAAGGTCCAAGCAGAGCCGACCATTGGGCTTGCTGATAACGCGTGTAAGCAACATGGCCGCGACCTCGAAATTTAAGTCAGGAAACGCATGACCATAGCCCGCGTCCCAAAAAAGCGTAGTGCCCGGGCTGCATTGCCAGTTATCCATTTGAGCGAAGAGGCCGAAGGTGGGACTTCCGCCGACCACAATGGTAGAAGGAGCAAGGTTCTCGTTCTCCAAGGCATCCAGCAAACCGGCCCACGAATCGATAGCGGCGGCATGGGCTTCGGTTCGATTAATCAGGCCGGGTTGGTGCAAGTGCCCGTCATAGGCATGCAAACCCGAAAAATCCAAATTATCGGAGAAAGCTATCTGCCGACACAAGGCCAAAGCCCCCTCCCCCGGTTCGATCCCCGTGCGATGCATACCGCAATCGACGTCCACGAACAAGCTTGCCGACCGGCCCGTTAGCTCAAAGGCTTCCACGACCTCTTCCGAATCGACCGTGGCCGAGAAAGATACTTCCGAGAAACGATCCTGCAACTGAAGGAATCGGGATAAGTTGGGGCCGACGGGCTGATGAGCCAACAAGACGTCGCGCCCCCCCGAAATCGCAGTCATTTCGGCCTCGGCGATAGTGGCGCACTTGAATCGGGTGATGCCCTTGGCCACCTGCAACCGAACCACCTCCGCCATCTTGTGAGTCTTTACATGCGGTCGCAGACGCAAAACATCACCGCCCACCATGTCCAGCATACGATCAACGTTTGACTCAACACGATCCGGAAAAACCAACAAGGAAGGCGACGGGATCGCCTCCAAATTACTGATATCGGCAGTCTTTACGGGGTTCATGCACAAGGTTTTGTTGGCAATGAGCCCCAGTCACTCAGACCTAGAAACCTGCTGCGTCCTCAGGGGGCGAGCAACTGCTCGAGCAGTTCCAGGTTTCGCGTTGCCATAACATCCCCGCCTGCAGCCGCCATACGCAGCCATTTCGCCGCTTCCGCCCTGTCTTTGGGTACACCTTTGCCACGAAGATAAATGATTCCGAGATAACGGGCGGCCTCAACGTCGCCTCCGTTGGCAGCAATCACAAAATTGCTTCGAGCGGCGATATAGTCCACGGGAATACCAATCCCGGAATAATGACGCTTGGCCAACTCGCGAGTGTCAGCGGGTGAAGTTGAAAGTGGGAGGGGGAAGGAAGGCGTGGGAGAAGGAGCCGGCGGCGTGGGAGTAGGTATCGTTGGCGGTGGTTGGGCAACGGGAACGAAAGTTGTTTCAGCAGGCGAAGGTGCGCGTGAAATATACGTTGGGGTGGAAGTCTTAACGCCAGGACCCGGAGCGGACGGCAGGGGCGGTGGAGAGGGTGGAAAGTTACCGGGAGATCTAGGAGGAGGCGGTGGTGGCGGAACACCCGATTCCACAGGTTCGGGAACACCGGATGAAATGGCGACCAAAGCGCCTGACTCAGCCAATGCTTGAATCTCCAGCATTTTCTCCTCGGCACCGGGTTCCTTTACGGCGGCAGCCCGACGGGCGTATACCGAAGCAAGATCAAGGTCTATCGAAGTTGCCGTGCCCTTGGCATAAAAGTGAGAAGTAATCATCATGGAAGTACCGTGACCGAGGTCGGCTGCTTTACGAAAGTGCACGAGCGCTGTCCCGCGGTCCTCAAGCACCCCCCGACCCTTCAAGTTGACCACTCCCATAAAGTAATGGGCTATAGGAAGATTCATTGAAACTGCCTGCCGGACAAGGGCAAGCCCACCTTCCATGTCCTTGTTAGCGAGCATACCCTCGATCTTCATGATGCCAAGCTGCAAAACAGAGGGCATATAGTCAGCTTGAACGGCAACCTGATGATGCCTCGCAGCCAGTTCAAGATCTGGAATCACTTTCGGACGAAGCTCGTCGGAAGTCAATATCATGCCGAGAGCATAGCAAGCGATGGGATCTCCCGAAAGAGCCGTCCGTACAAGTTCTCCTGATCTGTCACCGAATGCAGCCATGTAATACCTGCCCGACATGGCAGCGTCGGTTCCCAGAATTGGTTCTTGAGTCAAGTACCCCATTGCAAAGTTACCGATGGGATGTTTTTGGCCGGCAGACTGACGAGCCCACTTTTCCGCTTCGACAATCGATATGGGCAAGCCCTTGTCTCCATTGGCAAGAGCAATCGCCAAAGCCGCTTGAGCATATGCATCTCCAGCCTCTGCCAACTGTCGCAATTCAGTAGCTGAAGCCTTGGACAATTCCATGCCCGTAGCCCCGAATAACTTAAATACTCCGCAAGCGAGGAGAAGGCCGGGAAAGAAAATCAAACGATTGAAGCTCAGATACGTCATGGTTTGAGAAGAGAAAGACTTGGCGCTACCGCCACGAAAGCAAGCCGTTTATTCGAATCGAACAGCTAAGACATTTCATAAAGGGTTGATATTGTGACTGAAAGGGATAAGACAGAAGCCATAGTAGATTAGATTCATTTCATAATTCCCCAATCTTTGCGAAACGAAAAATGAGCGATTTTGACTCGGAGAGAATCACCATTCGAAATCCCGGCAGAGAGCTGGTCCGTCAATTCGTCATCCATGCCGAGAATAAGGTGGGGTGGCTAAATGACATGGTTAGCAAGCTGAATGGAGCCGAAGTTCACGTCATGGCCATCTCGGTTCTGGACACCACGGACAGTGCTCTCGTCAGGATGGTCACCAATTATCCGGACGAAACTCGTGAAATCCTTTGCCGTCTTGAAATATCCCACTCGGAACGTAAAATCGTTGCAGTTGAAATGCCTAACGAGAGTTCCCTAAAGCACGTCACCTCGGCATTGCTGCAAGCGGAAATCAACATTCACTACGTCTACCCCTTTCTCACTTGGCCGAACGACAGGCCGGTTTTGGCCATCGGACTTGAGGACGAAGACGTAGCCATCGACATATTGATAAGAAACAATCTTCGCGTTCTCTCACAGGAAGACTTGGCTCGATAAAGGAAACGGGGTATCTATTCCTCCTAACCGATCGACGATACGAAAATCAATCGTAGAGGAAAAACTTGCGAACTGAGTTTCGGAAGAGTTGAGCGGATCGACTCCATTCACGAAGAAACTTGTCGGGATCGGAAGCTGCGCCCTTCGTGGACAGTTCAATCCACCATGCAGATGACCCGACGTGCTTGTTGAACAGTTTGGATTGAGCTTCGGCAACTTGTGAAAATGGCTGAGGACTCTCCCATTTGGCGGAAAGCTTCATCATATGAAAAGCAAGAGCCGTAGGACGCCACTTTCTCCAATCGCTGACAACGAGATAGACTCCTGAGATGGAATTCCCCTTCGAATTCACAACGGTCTTTAGCTGATACTTCAAGCCCGGCAATTGCAAGGCTTCAAGCTCTCTCTTTATTTCAGCCGGGGAACGCCCTTCAAAAGTGAGGAACCGAAATGGGTGCGGCGTACCGATTCCATGACGAAATTTTCCAAGCTGTGCACCCAGACCAGTCATCGGGTAACCGGCCACGGAATCGAGAGTTGGAATATTCGGGGAAGTTGGCACCCAGTTGAGGCCGGTTTGGGGCCATGTCATGGAGCGTTTCCAGTCGATCATCGGCACTACGGTAAGTTTACCCTTACGCCTTGCTCCTGACTCTATTTTTAGGACACCTGGAGTTTTTTTAGAAAAAAGAGCGAGTTCGCCTATAGTAAGACCGTGTACAAAAGGCACTTGAAAGGCTCCCACATAGCTCATCCACCTTTCATCCATGGGAGGACCGTCCACCAATAGTCCACCGAGAGGATTCGGCCTGTCCAGCACGATCACTTCCACCCCGTTCTCGAAGCAAGCCTCCATCGCGTATCGCATGCAACTCACATATGTATAACATCGTACACCAACATCTTGGAGATCAACCACCAGGGCATCGATCTTTCGCAACATAACCGATGAGGGTTTACGGTATTTGCCATAAAGGGAAAAAACAGGAAGGCCCGTGCGTGTGTCTATTTTGTCATCCACGGGAACAGCCGCCTTTTCGTCGCCATAGATACCGTGCTCGGGACCGAACAAGGCGACTAGATTAACATTCGATTGCCTACGCAGCACTTCGACCGTGCTTTGCCCAGAGGCATTCTTGCCCGCAGGATGCGTGAGCAACCCGACCCGTTTTCCTTGAAGCACTCGAAACTTAGTTCGTTCGAGATGGTCAATACCAAGACCAATTTTTGAAGACCCGCTAAGCGGAGCGATACAGACGGCAAAGAAAACCAACCCACACAAGGATAACCTAATCCCGTTTATCAAACCTTTATTCTTACTCATTATTTGTCAGTACTCCGTTCTCATCTAGGGTTTGCTATACATATTTTAAGAGGCGTAGGGCTCCTTTGACCATTTGGCGAGCCATTTGTAGGCAACCGCCACCACAAGGCCAAGAAAAGAGCCTAAAGCAAGACCGCCTAGCATCATGGGAGGAAAGGTATCCAGCAATGCCCCAATATCCCGCAGTTCGAAATGCGCCCAGTCATAATTGGATTGAAGCAGAGGATTTGGTTCGGGAGCGATGCCGAACAATTCCATCATAGCCATACCGATTTGATAATCGGCATAATATATGGGGCCCATGGTAAAGGGATTGGAAACCCACTGTAGAGCAACGATTACCGGAAGATTTGCTCGAAACCAAAATGCGATGAAAAAGACAATCAGCATCTGTATCCCAACCAAAGGCATAAAGGCGACGATCAACCCAAGAAACAAGGCGGTGACCATTTCTCGAGAACGGAAAGACCACAAGAACGAGCGGCGGCGAGCCATGCCGGAGAACCATTTGAGCACCGGATAACGATGAATGTTCGATCGACGAGGCAGAGGTCGCATCCATTTCTTGAGACGGCGAATGCGACGACGGCGATCCTCTAGCCTGATACTTTCCTCTTCTGTCACTACATCGTCCACTCTTTATCTTTGACTATTTTTTGCAAGGTTTGCTCGAAAAATTCTTCGGTGCGACTCAAGTTTTCTTCCAAGGACAGCTCAGGTCGTCCAATCGAATGAAGGAATGCTCTTGGAAAAACTTCCCTGACTTCTCTCCTTGACTCTTCAGAAACAGAGCCGGCTAAAACGAACACCGGTTTACCTGCTAGATGCGCAAGCTCCAAAACTTTTCCCGGACCTTTACCACGGAGGGAAGTCGAGTCGAAACGACCCTCACCTGTCAGAATGATCTCAGCGTCGTTTATTTGCTCTTCTAGTTCCAACCAAGCGGAGACAAGAGGAAAGCCCTCCACAAAACATCCACCGCAAGCCACGCTCAGTCCGAATCCGAAACCTCCGGCAGCACCGGTTCCGGGTGCGGTCAGCATGTCCTTTTTCGCCCCGAACTGGTCGGACAGCATCGACGCCATCCTCGCCATTTCGGAATCCATCTGTAATATATCCTCGGCAAGCAGGCCTTTTTGAGGTCCGTAAGAGGCGCTGGCGCCGGTAGAACCAAGAAGTGGATTGTCTACGTCGCAGGCGATTCTCAAGGGAGGCAATTCCGGCAATTCTCCGGAAATACGAGCGATCCCAGACCATGCGCCTGGGCAGACATTTTCGATTTCATAATCTTCGTCATCAAAAAAACGCAAGCCCAGCGCTCGTAATGCTCCAAAACCTAGATCGTTTGTGGCGCTCCCACCGATGCCAAGCAATATGGCAGCTGCGCCATCCTCTACAGCGTGAAGAACAAGCTCACCCACCCCAAAGGTAGAAGCAGACCAAGGATCACGCAAAGGCTCAGGCACTTGCTCCAATCCTGCCGCTGAGGCCATTTCCAGAACAGCAACTTCACCCTCAGAGGGAAGATTCGCAAGTTCTCGGACTTTGCTCGACAAAAGGCCTAGTTCGACATAACCGATACGAACGTCTACTGGCTGTCCAAGCGGTCCTTCGACGATATGGCTACTGAATCGCCCGCCGACTGCTCCGGTTAGAATATCACAAAATCCTTCACCGCCGTCGGTTAGCGGGATTTCGGATACTCGTACGTTTGGCAAACCGGACTCAAGGTGTTCACTAGCAAGACGACAAACATAACCCGCACTCAAGGCATCCTTGAACTTATCGAAGGCGACAAGAAAGCGCATGCTCGAAAGACTAACGAATTTCCTTATCGGTCAATTCATCAATCACCTTGAAATTCTCGACATGAAAGGATTCAGAAGCCTCGAACGTCAAGATGATGTCGTAATTTCGCTCCATGAGAGCAATCAAGGAAGCATCAGGACCACGTAAACGGCGCAGGGAGCTGGGATGCATATAGACCTTGAACTTGATGTCGCGACGAGTGGGGTCATCGGTTTTCACCTGACGGACTGCGCTTATGATACGACGCTGTATTTCTATGCTTACTGAACGAGAAGCTTTTACGATTCCTCGACCACTGCAATAGTGACAGTCATCATAAATCCCACTGGTATTGCTTTCTTCATGTCGCTGGCGTGTGATTTGCATGATTCCAAGTTGGGAGATGGGCAGAATGTTGTGCTTTGCCTTATCGTCCGACATGGAAGCTTTCATTCGTTGATGGACCTTACGCTGATCCCCCTTGTTTTTCATATCGATGAAGTCGATGATGACAAGACCTCCGAGGTTGCGAAGTCGTAATTGCCGAGCAACCTCAACACCCGCCTCGATATTGGCTTGAAGAATAAAGTTTTTTCCATCCTTTCGATCGACCTTGTGGCTACCTGTATTCACGTCGATTGAAACCAAAGCCTCGGTCTCCTCGATAACTATTTCTCCGCCTGAAGGCAGAGGAACCTTGCGCATAAAGGTCTGCTCGATCTGACGTTCAACGTTGAATCGCTCGAAAATAGGAATCTCCTCGTCAAAGTGGGTGATTTTGGACTTAGACTTTGGAGAAATCTTCTGCACGGACTCAATGAGTCGGTCATAATCTTCCTTCTTGTCGACTTGAACTCGATCGACGTCTTCGGTCAAAAAATCGCGAGAGGTCAATCCAATAAGGTCGGGTTCCTGATAAAGGCAAGCGGGACTTTTAAGGGTCTTCATCTTGGCTTCAATCTCATCCCATTGCTGCAACAGAAGTTGCAAGTCACGGTCAAAGAACTTCTCGGGCTTGCTTTCCCCGACCGTCCGAATGATGACGCCCATACCTTCGCGCAGGGAAAGGTTTGTAATGATGCGTTTGAGGCGGTTGCGCTCAGTCCTATCGTCGATCTTGCGTGAAATTCCGCATTGACCGCCAAATGGCATGAGTACGAGGAATCGCCCGGCAAGAGCCAAATTCGTAGTTGTACGCGGCCCTTTGGAGCCAATTTGCCCCTTGGTAATCTGTACAACGATTTCCGAACCGATAGGAAAAACCTTTGGAATGTCCTTGATGGACTTGGCTTCGACTCGACCACTGTTTTTTCCTTTGTTTTCTCGAACAATTTCGAGGTCGGGATCATTGTTGCCTGCGCCGGGCAACATATCCCAGTAGTGCAGAAAGGCATTCTTATCTTGGCCGATATCCACGAAGGCAGCCTTTAGTCCTGCCTCCAAGTTCTGGACCTTCCCTTTGAAGATAGCCCCGACCATGCGTTCCTCTTCTTTCCGTTCGACGCTGAAGTCGTCGAGCACTCCATTCTGGAGAAGAGCCACCCGACGTTCGAGAGCCTCCGAATTGATGATGATTTCCTTGTAATCCTTCTGCCCGTCGTCGCGACGAAAGAAAGACAGGATTCTCTCACGAATGGGCCGGTTCAAAGCCCTTTCCTGTGCTTCCTTGCGCAGGTCTCCTTTGTCTATAAGTTGGGGCTCAGGTTCCCGAGGAGCTTCTTTTAGTTGATCCTCAATGGATGCATTCGAGACGGTAGTCTCGACGTTTTGGGGCTTGCGGTGCTTCCGGTGATGATGCCGGCGCTTAGTTTTTCTAGCCATGTCGGTTGAACGGTTTTGGAACCCACGGCCCACGACAAGGAGCTCGATTTCACCGACAGCAGAAATGCTTTGGGTAAACTCATCGAAACTCCTTCCTGTGGCGATACACGCTCTGGACTAACCCCATAAGGATGCAACAGCTTACGAGGAATGATCCACCGTAGCTGAGGAAGGGCAAAGGCAAACCCGTAATGGGCGTAATGCCTAAGGTCATGCCGACGTTGACGAAGACGTGAGTCATCAACAATGCCGCCGCCCCGGTAGCCAACATGGCACCGAAACGGTCACTCGCCCGTCCGGCAACCAAAAGGCAGCCTATAATCACCACGGCGAATAGAACCAGCGCAAGAAGTCCTCCCGCGAAACCGGCCTCCTCGGCCAGTACCGCAAAGATGAAGTCATTATGGCCAACGGCAGAGGGCAAATAACCCAACTTGGCTTGCATGCCGTCTCCAAGGCCTTTGCCTCCGAGTCCCCCGGTAGCCACGGCGATCAGAGCTTGGATACGATTCCAATTGGCTCCCACTCCACCGCGATCCACCACCTCGGGAGCAAGGAAGGTCAGAATGCGTTTGCGCTGGTAATCCTTTAGCGGCAGAAGCGAAGTGTCCTCATAAGCGAGTACGGTATCGTCAGGTCGCGGATTCTCAGTTTTGAATTGATAGTAACGGTATACGTCGAACCCAACCACGCCCAAAACCACCACAAATAGAAGAAATGTGCCGACAAAGAAACGCGAAGGAATTTTCGCAACGTATAAAAGAGAAAATAGCATAGGTGGAAAAACAAGAGTTGATCCTAAGTCCGGTTGCCTGAAAATCAAGAACATAGGAAGGATGAAACAAAGGGCCACTTTTCCAATCCCTTTCATCGATTCCCGAAGAGTCCCGATTTCAGATCGAGATAAGATACTTGCTCCCAAGACGAGAGTAGCCAACTTAGCCGACTCTGCAGGCTGGATTTTAAAAATTCCTAGATCGATCCAACGTTTGGCTCCGTAGATCTCCGGACCAAGAAAAACCAGGCACAACGCAAGCAAACCCAAGAAATAGAGGTAGTGAGCATAACGCATCCAGAAATGGTAATTGATCAAAGACATGACGGCGTAGGATGACGCTCCGACCAAGACCCAAATAATCTGCATACGCCATAACTCTCCTCCAACGTAGGCTTGAGCAGAACGGATAAAAAGTACGCTCATCCCGCAAAGAACCAGTAAACTCAGGGGTGTAATCCAATCGCTTCTTTTTTCCTTTGGAAGTGACAACTGGGGCGACCCAGGACCGCCCTCAGTGAAAGTAAATTTCTTCGCCTGACTCAAATTTCTGGATTCAGGGAGCCTGATCTCCCAGCAGCACTGCAGCTATCTCAAGCCATTCCTCATCCAAACTTTCACCGGCACCCTTGGCTGGTTTCCCCGAGCGAGAGTACCAGTATCCGGCGTTTCCAATATCTCCCTCCACTCTGTGCAGGTAGGCGTGAACCCAAGAACCATCCGAGTCGTCAATTTCTTGGGCCACCTCGTGAGAAGCATCCCAACGACCTTTTCGAGCGAGCCAGAGAGAGAGAACCAGAGGGTTCAAGCCTGCGGGCGGGTCAATATCGAATTCCACCGAACGAAGTAATTCATCCACTGTTTTCACTTAGGTGTGACTAATTAACGATGACTTGAGGAGCAAGCTCGATCACACCGACAAGCGTCGCCATCGAGTGCCGTAAGAAATGCCATACTGAAACTTTCGTTCATGCTCTCGAAGCAAAAAGGGCAAATCGACTTCAAGTTCCAAGCAAAATTTCGGTGAAAGGACCTTTTTTAAAACCTCTGCAGAATCCTTGCCCGAGAGTCGGCCACCCAGCCACTTTTCCATAGGAGTGAATTCTTCCAACCAAGTGAAAGGGGTTGCCAAAAGCAATTGTCCACCTGGACGAACGAGCTCGGGCAAACGCTCGATCAAAGCCCCGGGATCGGGTAATCTACAAAGCAAGTTTGCTGCATGAACGACGTCGAAGTCCCCCAAGTCACCAGGTAAATGGCAGGCATCCTCCGTCAAGAAACGAACTCTTGAGGAATCCACTTGTGAAGGAACTCGCGCAACGGAAAGAACTTTTCTTTCACCTTGGGAAGGAAAACCAAAAGACAATTCGCCTGAATCCCGGAGAGTCTTGGCTGCTCTGATGAAGGTCGCCGAATAATCCAATGCCACTACATCGGTACAGTTTCTGGCTAACTCGAAACTGGAACGTCCGACCGCGCAACCGAGATCCAAGGCCCGACAGGAAGACGGTGTTAAGCTATTGGAGTCCAGCAATTCCGAAACCGTTCGCACGGGAAAACCAAGTCCTTCCTTGGGACCATGGCTCGTGGACAAAATTTCATCAGCCAATCCGTAGTGGAACAGGAGATACTCGCTCAGGACACGGTCGCTATCGTAATCGACGTTACCCATTGTTCGTATAAAAAGGTGAGGCGCGAGTATTTAGAATACAGGACTTCAAACAGCTTGTCCTCCAACCGTCTCGGCCAAAGCGGCAAATTCATCCTTGAGAGCAGGATATAAAGCTTGGTACCTAGGATAAAAAGCTTCGTAAATTTCTCGTTCCGCACTCGTATCCACAGAATCTGTTACACGAATACAAGCCGAGCAAGCCTCCTCCACACTGCTATGAACACCTGCGCCGACAGAAGCCAACAAAGCCGCCCCGTAAGCCGCCCCTTCCGCGGCATTCACCATTTCACAACGAGTACCGAAAACATCGGCTAGTATCTGTTTCCAAAGGGCGGAACGGGTTCCTCCTCCTGAAAGAATGATCCTGCCAGGTTCGATACCGAGACCTCGCATGAGCGTGAGAGAATCGTTAAGCCCATAACTCACTCCTTCCAGAACGGCTCTCGTTAGGTGACTTTTGCCATGTCGGAGGCTCAAGCCAATAAAGCTTCCACGGGCATTAGGGTCAGGATAAGGCGTTCTTTCACCCGACAGGTAAGGTAAGAAAAGCAAACCCTCAGACCCGGCAGGGGTTTCCGCTGCCAATTGGGTGAGAGCATCGTAGGCATCTGGACCGCCGTTGGCTTCAGCAGTCATTTCTTCTTTTCCAAACTGGTTGCGATACCACTGGAAAGAACCAGCCGCCGAAAGCATCACTCCCATGAGATGCCACTTTCCCGGAACCGCATGACAAAAGGCATGAAGCTTACCCTCGGGCTCTACCCGGTACTCGTCACTGTGCGCAAAGAGAACACCGCTGGTTCCCAAGGTGGCGGAAATGGCGCCTTCGCCAACAATCCCGCAACCAACCGCTTGGGCCGCCTGATCCCCGCCTCCGGCAATGACTGGCGTACCCTCCGGCAATCCCGTTGCCTCGGCGGCAAACTTGGAGATTTTTGTCGAGGCCACGTCCGACTCCGTAACTTCGGGCATCCACGAAGCCGGAATATCCATGGCCGCGAGCATCTCGTCCGACCAGCATCGGTTCGCAACATCGAGCAAGGAGGTGCCGGAAGCGTCTGAGACATCGGTAAAGAATTCCCCGGTAAGTTTGTAGCGAACATAATCCTTTGGAAGCAGGATTTTTGCAATCTTCGCATAAACCTCCGGCTCCTGTTCGCGAGTCCAAGCAATTTTCGGAGCCGTAAAACCAGGCAGGACGGGGTTGCCGGTTAACTGGATAACCTTTTCTGCACCGACCTTCTCCGTGATAGCCTCACATTGCTTTCCCGTACGCTGATCATTCCACATTATACAGGGTCTAAGAACATCACCGTTCCCGTCCAGAGCAACCATCCCGTGCATCTGCCCTGTGAGACCCACCCCGACAATGCTCGCAGGATCGACCTTGGTGAGCAAAGCTCGTATTGCCCTCGCGGCGGCATCCCACCAATCGGCGGGATTTGATTCCGCCCACAAGGGTCTCGGCGTTTGAAATTCGTATTCGGGAACAATGGTCTCGACCACCTCCCCGGATACATCGATTAGAACCGCCTTTGTTGAGGAGGTTCCCACGTCTATTCCAATTAAATGAGAAGCCATAGAATAAAGAAGGTCTAAAGAATGTCTTAAAGAAGGTCCAATTAGAAAAACGCAAACGGAAAACCTTCCCTGACTACCTGATACCCCCTTGGCGGCATCCGCCTTTCCCCTTGACAAATTGCCCAAAACGTTGATTTTAATGGGCAACAATCAACTTCCTCGGAAGCAGATTTAGTTAAACAAATATAAACCAAACATTAAGGAAACTGACGTCATGAAAAGCTTTCTGACCATCTTAAGTATCCTGTCTATCGCCCTCTTCGCTTCTTGCGGTGGTGGTGGTGAGACTGGATCAGAGGACAACAGTAGTGCTGCCGAAGGCAATGCAACCAAGTAATCTGTAATATCTCTTTCGAAAATCCTTTTCGATCGAAAAAAGACCGCCTCCGGGCGGTCTTTTTTTTTGTGTCGTGTCTTAAGAAATTAAGCCCAAACTATTTCGACGAAACCGTTACCGTTTTTTCAGCAGAAGGAAACTCTTTCGATAGGGCTTGGGTAACCTTGCCCGTTACAGCCCATTCGGTTCCTCGGCGCAGTACGTCTTGGAAACCAACGCAACGCATGGAATAATCGGCATGTCCCATCGGTGTGTGAAAAACTCTGCCCTTTCCATAGCTTATTGTCATGATCATAGGCTCGTGTCTTTTACTTTTTGAGCTGTAAGCCGTAGCAATGACCTCGACCTTGTCCGCAGGTCCTCGTAGTGAGTCGTATAGCTCATCCTTTGCATGCTTCCACTCTGACGGCATACCCTTCACGATAGGGTGATCCTTTTGGCGGAGCTTTACCGTAAACTCGTGCTGCGGTCCATGACTACCTCCACGACCGGGACGAGGGTCGCGTACAAGCTTGCTGGAATCGTCAAAATACAAGTATGGACCGTTCTTCTCCGTACGCCCTCCCCAACCGCCCAAACCAATCATGCGATTGTACTCCAACCAACCTGAAAAAGAATTGTTGGCGGCATGAACAACGACGAAAGCTCCACCGCCTTTAACGTAATCCTCCAATCCCTTCTGAACGGAGTCCGGCCAAGTTTGGCCATTATAATTGCTGAGAGTAACGTCAAAAGAGCCAAACTCAGGATTCCACTGAGCCCAATCATCCTTAGATCCATTTCTCGCAGGGCTAGTGGATACAGTAATCAAAAAACGACCGGAACTTTCAAGGGCCTGCTTTAAGACAGGAGTCGTGGCCTTCCAGTTATGGTTATTTTGCCCATCGACAAGCAATACCTTTATGGATTCGGCCGAAAGAAAGGAAACGAATAAACTGGCGAGTGAAAGCAAGATTATAAAGCGAAAGTGATTAATCATAACTTGATTGATTCTAGTTAAAAAAATGAGTGGACCTGATGAAATCTAGAGAAATGAAAATGCAATTCTCAAAGATACATTTTGATCAAAAAGACTAAAGAGACTCACCCCCCTATTTTAATAAAAAAAACTGAGGATAGGAAGAATGATTTACTCTAGATGCAAAGAAGGATTTAAAGGAAATCAAAAAGGAAGGAAGAAAAAGAAGAGTAAACTACCCTTTGCCTTTCTTTTTTCCAACCATGGCTTTCTTTTTAGCGGGAATTTCCTTTTCCATTTTCTGAATAGCCTCCATGCCCACGAACTTGCTCTTGCCTCCGGTCATTGCGGCAATTTCTTCCAACGGTTTTTTGGCCCCGGCAGGCGCGCCATAACCTATAGTGTAAATTTTAGTGCGACCTTTCTTAGCCTTGATAATATCTATCCCTTGAAGCTTGGCATTTGAATTACCATCGGTCATGAAATATATGATGTCGGGCTTGGGGTTCAGGTAAAAAGCCCACTCAAAGGAATTGTTCCAAACCGTGCCAAAAGTCAGTGGAGTTTCCCACACCGCTTCTGACAATTTTTTTTTGGTGGAAGGGGTTACAGGAATCCATTTTGGCCGAGATGGAGTAAAACCTTCAACTGGTGCCCAACCGGCGCTATTTGTACCTTTCCAGTTTTTATGCAGGGCATTGGCATCTTCTCCGGCCAACCAAGTGGGACCGGAAAAGAACATTACGCAAACAGAACCGACTGCGGGCAATTTCTCGATAGCCGTAGTTAACTCGTCGCGCATGACGAGGTCACGACCACGCATCGAAGCTGAATAATCGATAATGAAACAAATCTTGTTTGCTCTCGACTTCATTCCCATGAAGGTCGATGCAAAAGCCTTGTCGAGTGCCGACATATCAACTTTCACACGAACATCTCCAATATCACCCATCGGGCTAATTGCAATTGAGGGACTGATCTCAAGTGCCTTTATATCAATATCCGGTGCAGCAATATCTGAAATAGCCTTAGCCTGAAAGTTAAAGGACTTTGAGGATTTGGCCGCTTTTTGACGCTGCATCAGTTTAACTTTTTGCTGCTGCTGCTTCTTCTGTTTGGGTGCGGGCGTGGCATCGGAGAAATCAGACATGCCATCTCCTTCTGGAGCACTCCAAATAATGAGGTTCCAGAAACAAACGAGAAACAAAACCATCAAGAAAAGAGAAATCAGCATGCTGTTGAGCAATCGATACTCACGCATATACTTCTGAAGAGGAGTCTCAAAATGGGGAGCCTCAGAGGAGACTTCCTCCGAATCAATAATTTCTTCTACCAATTCAGTATCTGCAGGTTGATCCATGACTTAATTAGAACATATAGCCCTAATTCATAAAAATTATGAAATTATGCTTTTGATGACATGCCCGTGAACGTCCGTCAACCGCATATCTCTACCACCATAACGGAAAGTGGATCGCTCATGATCCAGTCCTAGCAAATGAAGCATGGTTGCATGCAAATCATGTATCTCGAGCTTGTTTTCAACCACATGATAGCCAAACTCATCGGTTGAGCCATAAGTCGTTCCACCTTTTACGCCACCGCCAGCCATCCAGAGGGAAAATCCCCAAGGGTGATGATCACGACCGTCGCCTCCTTGTGCAAAAGGCGTACGACCAAACTCGCCAGTCCATACAACGAGGGTTTCCTCAAGCAATCCCCGTTGCTTAAGATCCTTAAGTAAGGTGCCAATTGGTTGATCTACGGACCGAGCGTTTTTCGTATGTCCGTCACGTAATTTGCCATGTTGATCCCACCGATCACCGGATCCGCCAGGGCAAGTCAACTCGATGAAACGAACTCCTCGTTCAACCAAACGACGAGCAGTCATGCAAGAACGCGCAAAAGTCTTTGTTCCATTCCAACTGTGATTAAAACCATAAGCTTCCTTTAGGTATTCGGGTTCGTCCGAAAGGTCCATCAGTTCTGGTACTTCAAGTTGCATTCGATAAGCCAGTTCATGATTGGAAATAGCAGATTCCAAAGCATCATGTTCGCCGGCGCGTTTCAGGTTTTCCGCATCCAACTTACGCATCAAGTTCAATTTAGCCCTCTGGTGCGCTTCTCCGGGGTCGCTTCTCTTCACATTCGATACAGGAGGGTTAGAAGCCCGAAATACGCTGCCCTGATAAGCAGCAGGCAAATAACCGGCATTAAAGTTATCCAACCCTCCCGGAGGAACCAGTCCGCCGTTAACGACAACAAACCCAGGCAAGTCTTGGTTCTCACTTCCTAAACCATACCCCGCCCAAGCACCCATGCTTGGTCGCCCTTGCAATCCGCTACCGGTATGGAGGAAGTAATTTGCATTAGTATGTTCAGAAAAATTCGATGTCATTGAGCGAATTACGCAAATGTCATCGGCGCAAGATCCTATGTGTGGAAACAAATCACTAACCGGAAGACCACTCTTGCCATAATTCTTGAATTCCCAATGACTTTTCAAAACCTTGCCGATGCTGTTGAATTGGGTCGGTTGGACATCCATCAGTTTCCTAGGGTCCTGTCCGTGGCATTGAGTCAGCATTGGCTTGGGGTCGAAAGAGTCCACATGCGAAACCCCGCCATCCATATAAAGGAAAATAACGCTTTTGGCTCGAGCCGGAAAATGAGGTTTTCTAGGCGTAAGAGGATTGAAGGCGGAATGACGATCTTTTCCCGATGAATCGAGCCCCGCAAACGCTTTGTCCTGCAACAAAGCCGAAACTGCAGTTGCACCAAAGCCCATTCCACAGTTTTTCAACATGCTTCGCCGAGTAGTGGGAGTACTTCGGAATCTTCTGCAATGATGTTTCATTTTATTAAAAAAATCGACTAGTTCAAAAATATGAATTCCTTTGCATTGATGATGGCATGGGCCAAATCCTTCCATGGCAACTCATGATCCTTGGCCACGCCGTGAAGCTTTGCCTGTTCCAAAACAAAAGCATGCGAAACTTCCATCTCAAATTCGCTAGGTGGACGAGAAAAAGCAGATTCATAGAGACTTTGAATGCGCCGGTCTGGATCGGTAAACTGCTTGAGCAATTTCTTCCCCCATAGGGCAGCCTGGCCAATTACAAATGGATCGTTCATGAGAATCAAACCTTGCGAGGGAACATTTGAGTTCGTACGACGCCCTACGGCATTAAAGGGAGAAGGTGTATCAAACGCCAACATGAAAGGAGAGAGGAAATTGCGGCGAACTGAAAGATATACGCTTCGTCTGCCATTACCATCCAAGGGTCCCTTCCCCGGTCGTCCCCTACCCTCCATGAAAGCCGTCAAATAAGTGGGTACTGAGTTTCCGAACATCTTCGGGTCGAGCCTACCAGAAACAAACAGCAAGGCATCTCGGATGGACTCGGCTTGCAACCGACGCAAATTGGCTCGATGCCACAAGTCGTTTGCCGGATCCTTGGCTTCTCCGGGTCCCTTTGCCTCGCTACTCATTCGGTAAGTTCGACTCATGATGATTTGCTTTATCGTTTCCTTCACAGACCAATTATTCGCAACAAGCCGTCCGGCCAAGTGGTCGAGCAAATCCGGATGAGTGGGTCGTTGGCCCAAAACTCCAAAATCGTCGGTAGATGGAACAATGCCACGACCGAACAAGTGATGCCACAAACGATTAACCAAAACCCGGGAAACGAATGGATTCCGCTTGGGGTCGATGATTTGCCGGGCTAATTCGCGGCGCCCGCTTCCCACTTCAGGGGCGGGTTGATCCAAACCACCCAATGCCTCGAGAAAACGGCGAGGGACGGAATCCCCTCGAGTTCGATGATTTCCCCGCAAGAAGACGTACTCGTCATCAGATGAGCCATCAAGCATTGCCATGGCGATTCGGGAATCACGTTTGATTCGCAAAACCAGTTCCTTATGTCCCAATAGGAAATCATCACTTGTGCGCGTTCCTTCCAATCCAAATAGAACCTTGTTCCGAACCATCCAATCAGCTAAATAAGCCTGCTCTAGATCTGCAGGTTTGTTGCCAAAATGATTTCCCAGCTTTGAGGCAATGCTCTTAAAATTATTGGAGACCAAATTGGCCAAATGCTCTCGAGAGGTAGTTTCTCCCAAATCATGCATCCCTTGAAACAAGGCATTTGGTGGATTTTTTAAGAAATTCAAGACCTCTCCACGAGCCCCCGCATCATTGGAAAGATCGATCATCAAAACCTCAAAATCGTTGCCATCAGTAGGAGTAAACTCGACATGCAAACGATGTCCGAGGTAGGTTTGCCCTCGCTTGTCCAAATCCTGAGTAACCCACGTCAGTTCACCAGACCGCCCAACGTCGATCGTCATATTACGATGTAATGGGCCTTGAATAAGTCGGTGGGAATCTACCACGGCAACGGCCTTGCCCTTGCCTCTAACGAGGTAATGAGCGTCTCCTTTACTATTTGTAAAGGTCGGGGAGCGGAGCGTAATTCCGGCACGAGTAAAACCGAGGCTGCCGGCATCCTTGGCCGAGTCCACGATACGGAGGCCACGCCACACAGGTTCTCGGCGAGCCATTCCCCAACGAGCGACACCCGCAAAGCCACCCTCGGCATCCAGCAGCAAATCACCAGGCAACTTGGGACGTCGACCAAAAGTGACACCGTCTTGCATGAAGTCACCTAGACGAAGGGAGGCGTAATTGACGGCCAATTCCAAACGACCCAAAGAATCCAGATAGCGAGCCCGAAGCTGAGTACCATCGACCGAGGCCGCCCGAACCAAGTTCCAGTCAGGATTCTTGGTCCCAAACACCGCCGCCAAAGGAGCTAATAAATCCGATCGATCCTTTTGGGCCGCGAAAAGGGCGTCGACCCAAACCTGTAAAACATTGCCATCCAACCCTTGGCTTTTGGCCAACGATACAACTGCTCCCTTATTGAATCCGGAGCGGGCAACAGGTGCAGGGGAAGAGGCTTTTGCCTGGTTGGTGAACACCACATGATCCATTCCCACATTCCCCCAGGAACCCTTGCGCTTGTCGACGACCTGCAGACGAGCTTCCGACCCCTTCCATTTCCTAACGTCCCATACGGTCTCAAACATAGTGTTGTTGCTCCGGCCGGTAGCCGAAAGGACGGCCTTGCCATCAATCAGCAGATTGACGCAGGTTTCCTTCTTGAATGAACCACCACCAACGAAAAAGGTAACATAGTCGCGTTCAATGCGAAAACGAGGGCTGGTCAAGGTCCCCAACAAATCATCGCCCAGTCGCAAGTTCGAATTAGCCGAATCTTTGCGAACATTATGAGAATTAACGAAATACTTCCCGCGCTGACGAATGTCTTTCTGGTAATCCGCCTTGGTTTCAAGGGTGACAGGACCTTTACCAAAGGCTGTCCCGGTGGAGAGCCATTTGCCGTAGGTTCCATCCTCGAAATCAGCAAATACGATTGGTGCGCTCACAGATGGCTTGCTGTCATTCAGGATGTCCTTACCCGCCTCCGTTTCACCCCGCAGTATTTGACCTGCAGCCAGCATGTGCTTTGCCGTATTCCGGGAACTTGCAACCAAAGCCGAGGAGAATGATTTGGCCAAACCCGCAGATTGCTGAAGTTTGTCCAACTCACGAGAAACACGCTCGTTTTCCACCATGCTCTCGTAGCGAACTTGCCGGTAACCCGAACTCTGCAAGTAGCCCTGCAAGGCATAGAAATCCTTGGTTGAGATCGCGTCGAACTTATGGTCATGGCAGCGGGCGCAAGCCACGGTCAAACCTAGAAAGCTCTTGGAGAACACACCGAGCATGTTATCGAATCGATCGGCTTCGTCCTGACGGGTATCAACAGGTGAATGAATCCATTCGCCAAGGAACCAAAACCCAGTCGCGAGAACCGATTCGTTGGCTCCGGTGTCGGGATTAAGTCGAGGCTTTGCAAGAAGATCACCCGCAATGTGTTCAGTCACGAACTGGTCATAAGGCACATCCGCATTCAAGGCTCGGATCAAGTAATCGCGATAGCGAAAGGCATTGGGAGTGTTGGCATCAAATTCGTGTCCCCGGCTTTCGGCGTATCGAAAAAGATCCATCCAGTGACGAGCCCACTTCTCCCCAAAATCGGATGAATCAAGTAAACGATCAACGACCTTTTCGAAGGCATTACCAGAACCGTCTTCGACAAAGGTATTTACCTCTTCGGGAGTGGGAGGCATTCCTCGCAGGTCATAAGTAACGCGTCTAATCAAAGTACGGCGATCGGTTGAAACCGCAGGGTTTAATCCACTTTTTTCCAAGCGAGCCAAAATAAATCGGTCGATTGGAAGTCTACCCCAAGCCTCATCCTTAACTTGAGGCAAGTTCGGTTCCAAAACAGGCTTCCATGCCCAATGCGAAGCTTTACGCCCTGCGAGGTCGAAAATTTTCTTGGTAGTTTCGCCTGTAGGTTCAGGTTCTTTGGGCCAATGGGCACCCGATGAAACCCATTCCTCCAGAATTTCAATTTCAGAGCTTGAAAGCTTGCTTTTGGGAGGCATCTGCAGATCGGGATCTCGATAGCGAATAGCCTCTATCAGCAAACTCCCTGAAAGGTCACCGGGCTTGACAGCAGGTCCGATGTCTCCACCTTCCAAAGCTCCCTTTAGGCTATCCAAATAAAGGGCGCCCTTAAGCTTCTTCGCCTGATGTGAATGACAATCATAGCAACGATTTATAAGCAAGGGACGAACCTTGGTCTCGAAAAAAGCAATTGGATCCGCAAACAGAGGTTGAAAGGCAAAAACTGCCACACCAAAAAAGTTGATGACAACAAACTTCATGAGCGAAAACGGAATAATCGTAAAATTAGAAAATTAAGCAAAATAAATTATTTTTTGCAGAAGCTGAAATAAGTCAAACGCAGGAAACCTTGAAAACAAAAGTTTTAGAAAAAACATGATCATTTTTTAAATTCACTGACTGGTACTAATCCCCGACAAAAAACAATTCTATTTAGTCCAATTCTGTAGATGGAAAATGCTGAAGGATTCGCAATATTCATTGAAGGTCAATTTTTCTTCTTTTTGTACCCAGTTGGATACCTTGACAAAAGTTCACCATCAAATTGAAAATCATCTGCCGTGATATGCCCCCAACCACTCGTAGATTGATCAAAAACCTTAATGAACATATTGAGGCCAGAGTATTTAGTGAGATCCCAACTGGCTTTTTGCATAACCTGCAGGTCAATGCCTTGAACTTTTTCGACCTCCTGGCCATTTTCCATACAAAGTGCAACATAGGTTGAAGAACTACCCCCACCCCCGACTCGAAAGGTCATCATTCCTCCCTTTGAGGTAAAGAGAGGGGAGATGATTATTCCCGTTTGCGAATCCGATCCTTTTTTAGCCTTTTGACTTACCTCCAGAGTAGTCAAATAGTATTCACCCTGTTTGTTGTACTGGGTCTCCCCGTGAAAAAAATGGATGCGGTTTCCAATGGGACGTCCGAATTCCCCCTTGATTACTTTCCAAGGCTCAAGCTTTCCCGACTCGAAGTCCAAGGAAACACTTCTGGAAATGGTCTTTGCACGAATCTTAGGAGCCGGGTTAGACTTTCTTTTGCTTGAAGTGGCTTGCCCTTCTTGCCTTAGGTTGACCCAACCGAGTCGTGGAGATGGGGGGATAATTTTTCTCCATTCATCCAAAAGGGAAGATAGCTCAGACACCACCTTGGGTCGCTCGTTGTGGACGTTGGTCGCCTGATAGGGATCAGTGTTAAGATTATAGAGCTGGGCGGAGGGGGAGCCCTTCTTGATTTTTCCGTCAGAAACATCGCTATTGACCAGCTTGGTCAGTTTCTGGGCGGCGGCCCCAGCAAGCAGATGGCTTCCGATCTCCTTCCCTTGAAAACCTCCTTCGTCCTGTGCGGGAATATAAACCCAGTTACCCTTGCGGATAGTTAGGTGCTTTGGACTGTTGGGGGAGATCACAAGGAGTTCGCGTTTCGAGTCCTTGCTTTCCTCAGTCAGGAGAGGTAACTGGTTGACTCCGTCGATTTCCGCATCCTCGGGTAATTTCACATCACCGATGGCAGCGAAGGTGGGGAGCATGTCAATCTGGCTGACGAGGACATCCGATATCTTACCCGCTGGAACCTTTTCGGGCCAACGAATAAGTAAAGGCACCCGATGCCCCCCTTCCCAAGCACCGAACTTAAAGCCGAGAAGTTTGCCGTTCAAGCGGTGTCCAGCCCTCCAAGCCTTTTGTCCGGTGACGTTCAGCATACCGCCATTATCGCTTGTAAAAACGACTAGAGTTTTGTCGGCGAGCTTGTGCTCGTCCAAGATTCCGAGCACTTCCCCCACCATCCAATCGAGTTCGTGAATGAAGTCGCCGTAAAGACCGCACTGACTCGTCCCCTTGAACCTCGGATGCGGAGTGAACGGATGATGAATATTGGTGGTAGCCAAATACAGAAAGAAAGGTTGGTTCTTACTTTGCTTGTGATGGCTCTCGAGCCAAGCTACCGCCTTTTCCGCAAAGGTGGTGCCAACATACTCGTCTCGGTAGCGAAGATGAGCTTTCTTTGCCCCACCAATACCAGAGTAACCTCCCTTCTCCGGCCATTTCTGAGTGACAGATTCCTTGCGTATGACAAACGGATCCGTGGGGTCGTAATCGACCACGTTATGGTTTTCGACGTATACAAAGGGGGGACCACTGTTCACGGTAGGCATACCAAAATAGTAATCAAAACCGACTTCAAGAGGGCCCGGCTTGAGAGGCTTGTTCCAATCGGTTCGTCCCTTGCCGAACCCCAAGTGCCATTTCCCGATGGCCGAGGTAGCATAACCGGCTGATTTTAACACGCTGGCTAAAGTAGGTTGCCGTAAATCGATTGTCAGTTCTTGAGTTAGAGGAGTTGGCCCCCAAAAGTTCTTACGGATGGGATATTGGCCGGTAAGCAGGCCAAAACGAGAAGGCGAGCAAACCGCGGAAGCGGAATGAGCATCAGTAA
>PCBO01000089.1 GCA_002730975.1 Opitutia bacterium | reverse complement strand
GCTGTCGATCCGATGCCAACGATTGTGGGCGTTCTCAACGAAAGTGTTTCCTCCCAAGAAGTCTTGTTGACTTTCAACACGGTGGTTTACCTTCGAGACGACAAGGGTTATGACTTCGACCTTTCCCCAATAAAGCTTAGGGTCAAAGCCGGCGAGAGTTCCCGCCGTATCGGGTACCTTGCGGGCAAAGAGAAGCTGTGAGCCCCTTGGTGTCAGTCGTTTTCGTTTTTTTTCGGGCTTACTTCCTTTTCATTCTTGTAGTCCTTTCGACTTGGTCTTTCGCCACCGACGAACCTGGGAAACCAAGCATTCTCGACCTTCCGAGGTTACAGGCAAGTCAGATAGCCGGACAAGCGCAAGTTGTACATTTGATGCGAGCCAAGGAATTCGACAAGGCGGAATCCATGCTTCGGTTGATGACGAGGCACAATCCGAAGTCACCGGCTACACGCTACAACTTAGCCTGTCTTTTGGCACTTCGCGAGCAAACCAACGAGGCTTTCGAACAACTCGAATTTGCGGTGGAGCTAGGCTTTCGAAACATCGCTCACCTTGAAAATGATCCCGACCTACTCAACTTGAGAAAGGACAAAAGGTTTTCCGCTGTCCTGAAGGTTGCCGCCAAGCCTTTTGAGGGATCGGTGTGGCCGAAATTCCCTAAGCCGGTTCCTGCCGTGGTGAAAGATGGCGAGGTTGTCCTGAATGAACTTAACTTAGGTTACGATCCCAAGGTAGGACTGTTTCTGGGTTTGGTCGGGAGGGCAAAGAATGTCGAAGAGCTAACGATTGCCAAGGGACAAGGCCAGGTAGGCGACCTTTTGCGCGAGTGGTTTGAGGAAGGGACTGCCGCGGGGAATCGCGGAGATTTCTATGACAACCATGACGGCGATCATTCCAATATGAATTTTCGGGGATTTCCACAACTCACCCGGATCGAATACGGCGAAGCTCTCCGTAAACGGGGTTTGCACAATGGACTTCAGAGGCATTTTATCTTCAGTGGTGTAACATTGGGCAATTCCTCGACTGCCATAACAGGCGGTCGCAATTGGCGCAGTCAAGCGCGCTTTGCCCTTACGCAACCAAATGGAGCCACTCGCCTGGCCCTTCATTACCTCCGAAACCATCTCTACTTTTATCCCGAGCACAAGGACCATGATACTGGTCGCAATGGGAAAAACGGTGGTGGACATGGGGATGTCTTTCCCGCAAACGTTCCGTACATCGTGGTAAGTCAAGGGTCATCCGGATCCGATCGTGCTTTTATGAACGCTTTCGCCGCAATGTTGGCTGCCCTTCGACCTGAGACAAAACAGGTTCTGGTTCGTTCTCCGCTTCTTATGCCGACCCTCCAACAGGTTTTTCGTCGGAGCAACCGGAACGTCAAAAACGACGAAGACTATTTTACGGGGAAAGCTCATCCCTCAGTATTTGACGGTTCCCTTCTTGATGTTGAAACTATGGTTCGTCGCTCCCACGAATTGCGACCGGATTCCTTGCCTCCGTTGGCTCAATTCAAGGTGACGAAAGAAGATGAGCCCGTAGCTGGACAAGACTTTTTTGACTTCCGTCCGCACCAACGATTGTTCGATACCCCTTGCGCTGTCGCTCGTGTCTACAAGTCTACGGCAAGTTCCCTACGCTTCACTTTGGACGCCCGTTCCTCTCGAGACTTTTCCGGAAGGCCTCTATCTTTTCGGTGGAAGGTGCTCCGTGGCGATGCCGAACGTATTACGATCGAAAAGCAAGATGCGAACGGAAGCCTAGTGGCGATAACTATCCCTTGGCATGAGCGTAGACCAGTTCTTCCCGGTTCCGCGATGGAGTCTAATCGTGTGGATATCGGCCTTTTTGCAGGCAACGCCGACCATTGGTCTGCACCGGCCTTCTTTTCGGTTTATTTCCCCGACAACCAGAAGCGTGTCTACGACGATCTTGATCGTATCCTGTCGATTGACTACTCCTTGGGTAATTATGTGGACCCTCTTATCGATACTCCGCGAGAATGGCAGGATAAATACCGTTACGAAGACAACGGTTCACTCCTTGGTTGGATACGATATCGTAAAGGCAAGGTCGATGAGCAAGAGTTTACGGCAGGCGGTCTCCTTGTAGTTGCCAAAAACAACGATGGATCTCCTGCTGAAACCACCTCTGTACGCTACCTTGTTCAAAAAAGTACGGGGGATCGTGTGGTCCTGACACAGGAACCTCGGTAGTCAGTTGTCTGGTTGGATTGAGTTAGGATAGTGGGAATGCCTTTGTGCTGGCGGATTCTGTTCGCAGCAGTATTTCGAACTTGTGTGCTTGAATGAACAATCTGCCGCTATGAGGTGAATTACCTGTTTCTTACGGCAATTTGGTCTTTTTGAGAATAATTTGTCCCAATTTATGAGTTTGAATTCATTAGGTATTGTTACTCGGTGAGCTTTGGGCAATTTCTCATCTTATAAAGAGTAATTTTACAATGGGTGCGCGATCCGGGCAGGTCGTGCACCCTTTTTTGTTTTCTTTTTGTTCTGCGGAACGTTAATTCGTCTATGGGATGATGAAATTCAAGAAAATCCTTCAGTATTTTGGCTGGTTTGTTTTGGGAGTCTTGTTTATTTTGATCGGTTTCTGGATCCAGTCCATCGGTTTCGATGTCATTCGGGAGATGAGGCAAATGGAACGAGTACCCCAAGTTTCCGTCCATCATGTGATTCCTGGGGAGGTGAGCATTCAAGGAAAAGCCGGCAAAGGGAAACGAACCCTGGTATCAAAATACACCAAGACTCCTTGTCTTTATCACCGATATCTCAAGGAGCGCGAAGAAAAGGATTCGGATGGCGATACGCGTTGGGTAACGGTTGAGCGAGGATCCGAATCAACGAATTTCTTTCTATCCGAAAATACGGGCAAGATACTTGTCGAACTAAAGAAGGGTGGGGTAAGCCCCGATTTGGACGAGGACTATCAAAAAGAGAAAGGTCGGTATCGTTATACCGAATGGCGTATTGAGGAGGGAGAAGAGATATTTGCTTTTGCTATGGCAGTAAAATCCACTGCCGGTTTTACACTTCGCTTTGATAAACCCGGTTCGTATTCCCCTGTCTTGTCAAACGACGATGCCTTGGAAAACCGTTCGGGACTGGGAACCAAGGGCGTCTTGTTCAGCACAGTCAGCGTAGCCCTTCTTTGCTTCGGTTGTTTGTTGCTTTGCTTTGCATTTCGGATTCATCGGGTATTGCTGTTTCTCGGCATTGTTTCCGCGTTGACCTCATTAGCCATGATTTATTCCGGGCTTTCCATGATGAAAGCCGACTTGAAAGACGGGTATGCTCGTCTTGTTCGTTTAGAGAAGTCGGCTCTGTCCGAAGTGACAGAGTTACTCGATGTTAAAGTCGACTGGAAGACACTCCCATCCCATGTCGGTTCCTTGAATGACAACGATCGTTCCCGCATCTTGGGGATTCGTGAGGATTTTGTCGCATCAGTTGAAAGAACCAATGCGATTAGAGATCGGTTCCCCGAGCGTTTGCTTGCTCCTGTGTGGGGGATTGAACCGAGACCTTCCCTTCTCGGGAATGGGGAGACGATGTCAGGTGAAGCAGTCATCGCAAAGACGCCAATGAAGGGCTGGATCTCTCTGTTGTGCGCAGCTGCCGCTTTGCTAATGATGGGATTGGGTTCCTTTTTCGGTTTTCGGAGAATCAAGACCAAGCGATATGTTGAGAACATACCTACTTCGCCCTCCGCAGGGCTGGCTTACGGACCTGCCGAAATCAAGGGGATTGTCGAGTGTGACCCCGCTCGTTCTCTCAAGGGTCCCATAAGCGATGCAAAATGTGTTTATTACAGATACAAAATCACCGAGCGCCGCCGTTCCGGAAAGAAAACTAGAACCGTCGTCATTAAGGATGAGAAACAGTACGTGCCTTTCCAATGCCGGGATTCCGAAGGCGTAATTGCAATCGAGCCTGAGGGGGCGGAATTCACTGCCGATTTCAAGGTCAAGAAGAGGATAGGTCGCCAGACGCATTACGAATGGCACATTGCTCCATCGACCGAGCTTTACGTTTTGGGTTCTGCCGTGGTGGATAAGGAAAAGGGGGACCATCTGGTTATTTCCGATGGGGACAATGATGGTTTTCCTTTCCTGGTTTCCGACGAGACGGAGACTGAAGTCATGCTGCGTCAGGGGCGCAAGGGATTGCTTGGAATTGGTTTTGCCCAGAACGGAACGGTTTTCCTCGGTCTCACCCTCTTTGCCGCCCTTGGCTCATTCGCTGCCACGGATTTTCTGCTTTCGGCCTTGGTTTCGCCCATGTTCCTAGGGTTCAGCATGTTTGTCCTCATGTTCAACGACCTTGTCTTTTTGCGGAATCGCGTGAAGCGAGCTTGGGCAAACATCGAGGTTTCACTCAAAAAACGGGCGGATCTGATCCCCGGTTTGGAAAACATCGTCAAGGGCTACTTGTCCCACGAACAGTCTGTCTTGGAGGCTGTTACAGGACTAAGAACTGCGGTGGTCGGAAAAAACTCCTATTCCCCGGCTGAAGTGGATTCCGCGATGCAGCAAGAGACGATCCTCACCAACCGACTGTTTGCTCTTCGTGAAGACTCACCCGATCTTAAGGGCGATACTGTCACGGATGATTTCATACGACGCTTGACTCGAATGGAAAACGAGGTGGCTTTGATGCGCAAAGGCTACAACGACGGCATCGAGCGTTACCACGAAGCTAAGAAAAGAATTCCCGAGGTTTTTCTCGCCAAACTTTTCAAGTTTCAGGATGCCGAATTTCTAAGGTTCTCGATGGAGGTCAGGGAAGTTCCCACCTTGACCTTTGATGAGGATTTCTCGCAAGAAGGCAAAGTGGCAGAGGCTCCTGTCGCAATCGAGAAACCTGTAGTCGAGACGGATTCATCGTTACCTGCAGTTTACATCTACAAGGACGAACAGCAGATGGGTCCGTATACTGTCGATCAATTGAAAGCTTTCGTTGAAAAGGGGGATTTTGCGGAGAACGATCAAGCCTGCTTTGACGGGAAGAACTGGGTGACTATCGGTCAAGTTCCGGGATTCGCCGAATGAGCTTCTCGCTCATGCGCCTTTAGCATCGGCAGTTTCCTTCGGTTCCGGTTACTTCAATTGGGGGACGGGGCGATTGTCGTATCGTTGGTAGAGTCGAGTGTGCCGACTCTCCAAGTCAACTTCGTTTCCTGCAAGAATCATGTGCTTGACGGAGGTGCGGATATCAAGCAAATCCCCCGAGGTGGCGATGAACGTAGCATCTTTGTCAACTTCCAGAGTTCCCAAAAGATTGGCGACGCCTGCGATCCTAGCTGGCTCGATGGTGATTGATGCTAAGGCCTTTGATCTGGAAAGGCCATGGGCTACCGCGTGGGCAGCATGATAGGGTAGGTTGCGTTGGTGGGCCGCTGACCATCCGCCCAGCCGTAATCCGATGGATATGGGTACGCCCGCCTCGGCCAACACTCCCGGTGCTCGGAATTGCAAGTCATGGGGCAGGTTGCGATGCACGGGGGCGGTAAACACGTGATTGTAGATGACGGGTACCTTTTTCTCTGCCAACAAATCGGCAAGTTTCCATGCATCCCGCCCGCCCGAGATCATAATCCGAAAATTTCTTTTAGCAGCCCACTCGATTGCCGCTCTGATCTGTCGGACTTCGTCGGCATGGATCATGACGGGAATCTTACCCTCAATGACGGGAAGCATGGCTTCCCATGCGGGGATTTCCCTGAAGCCCTCGGCTTTGGACGTCTTGGTCTGCCAGTATGCCTCTGCTTGGTTGAAGAACTCGTCGATCTCACGAATTTTTCGGTCGCGATTCTTTTCCTGCTCCTTGATTGACTTTGGCTTCGAGTCACCTGTTGAATTAGGTTGCGGAATGGTAATGCCATGCCCTGGCCACCAAAGATGCAGAGCGACTTTTTTGCTGATCGTCATCTCCTCGACTCCCCATCCATCCAACGCGATTAATCCTGAGACTCCGGAAACTGTTCCTCCCATGGGCGCGACCACGGCATGGGTGATTCCGTTCGCCCGGGCCACGGGGATGAGTTCGGAGTCCGGGTTGACTGCTACCCAGGCTTCTACGTCGGGAGTGTGAGTGCCGACTTCCCGTTCGTCACGGGTCGGGCGTAAGGCACTGATTTCGGTTAAGCCCAGAGACGAGCCCGGACTGATCAGTCCGGGATAAATTTCGAGATCCTTCCACTCGATGATCTTGGCCCCATTCGGAGCCTTGACGGATTTTCCGATGGCCTGAATCTTGCCATCCTCCACGAGTATTTCCCCTGGTTGGAAAACTTGAGTCGGGGTTGCCTGTATTTTTTTCGCTCGGTAAACCGTTTGTCCGGCAAGTATTCCACCGAGGCTTGAAAAGAGAAGCGTAAGGGTGGCGAACTTATTCATCGACGAGCTCCTTTCCCATGGTTGCATTCAGTCCTGCAGGAGTGAGGAAACAGATCACATGCGGTTTCCAAAGAAAACCGAAAGAATTTCTGCTTCGCTTCCTCGGATGTGCCCGTCTCCTTTCCTTCCCCTAGGGATTTGCGGGCCTTGGCAACCAAGCTATCCCTTTCCTTCGCTCTTTCCTTCTCTCGTTCCCTAGTCCTTTTGAGCTCGTGATACAAGTGGCCGTCAATCCAAGTCTGCTTGCATACCGCCCGGTAATCTAGGGGGTTGGTAGACCAGACGGCGAGGTCTGCATCTTTACCCACCTCAAGGGAACCGACGTGCTTGTCGATGCCGAGTTGTTTGGCGGGGTTGAGGGTTACGAACTTAAGGGCCTCCGACTCGGAAAGGGCTCCATACTTGACCGCCTTGGCGGCTTCGAGGTTCATGCGACGGGCATGATCGGAGGAATCCGAATTAAAACTGACTATGCATCCACGCTCGTGCATGAGAGCGCCCGCATAGGGGATAGCGTCGTAAACCTCGAACTTGTACGCCCACCAGTCCGAAAAGGTGGAGGCGCCCGCTCCATGTCTCGCGATTTCGTCCGCGATCTTGTATCCTTCCAGGACATGCTGGAGGCTGGCGACCCGTACGCCGAAGCTTTCCATGGTTCTCAAGAATACCAAAATCTCGTCCTGTCGGTAGGAATGGCAATGAATGAGTCTCTCGCCGCGGATGATCTCCAGTATCGCCTCGAGTTCAAGGTTCCTGCGGACGGGTGGTCCGGTTCCTTGCTTTGCTTGTTGGAGTTGGACCCCGTATTGGCGGGCAGCGGTGAAACGGTTGGAAAAAAAGGTCTTCACTCCCATCCTGCTTTGCGGGAAGCGCGAAGTGTACTTGTCACCCCAGTTGGCCTGCTTGACGTTTTCCCCAAGGGCGAACTTGATCCCGCTGGGCGCTGCCTGGAGCAACATTTCATCCGGTTTTTGACCGAGCCTGAGCTTGATGACGGCATTTTGCCCGCCAATCGGATTGGCTGAACCGTGAAGCAAGTTGCAGGCAGTTACTCCTCCGGCCAATTGACGCTCAATGTTGATGCTCTCGGAATTGACCACGTCCGCGATGCGAACCATGGCAGTGGAGGGCAGAGTTGACTCGTTCACCCTTCCCAAGATCATGGAGTGACTGTGACAGTCGATGATTCCGGGGGTCAGGTGCATGCCTTTGCTCTGGACGATCTTGCAATCCTTGGGAGCCTTGGCTTTTAAGTTCGGACCGATGGCGAAGATCTTTCCGTCTCTGACCAGCAGGTCGTGGTCGCTCAAGATGCCCTTGCCTGTGCAGGTCCAGAGCTTGAATCCGGTGAAGAGCGTTGAGCCCGGAGTTTCGATCACCTTGCGGTCGTCATGAGGAAACCTGGCCGTTCTCTTTTCGGGTTCCTTCTCCTCGGTGGCGTTGGCTTCCTCTGCTCCATCTTCGTCTCCTGCATCCTTTACCGGATATTCGAATGGACTGCCTCTGATCCAAGTCGAGCTGATCTGCGCTTTCTTGTCAAAATAGGTATCACCTTCCACTACCACCAAGTTCGCCATCTTTCCTTTTTCGAGTGTTCCCGTGAACTGTTCGATCTCGCAAATTCGGGCTGGATTAATGGTGAGGGCAGCCAAAGCCTTTTCCTCCGGCAAACCACGGTCGACTGCCTTAAGCAGGTTTTCGTGAAATTCACCTAGGCCGACTCCACTCGTGGTAAACGACAGGGATTTGGAATTCTTTGAAATGAGAGCCGGGTTGCTTGGCGCATGATCCCACGCCCGCAGTTGGTCGAGGGAAACCTGTTCCCAATCCTCGTCCTCAGGGAATTTTGAGAGAGCGGGAAAGAGGAGGGGGGATATGTATGAATGATTCCTGGAAAGAGCCAAGTCCGGTCTTCTCCACTCATCTCCGGTTGCTATGATTACAGGGTGAATGCCGAATTCCTCACCTAATATCAAGGCGCGGTTTTCCATGAGGCAACTTCCTGGCTCGATCCATACAGGGAAGGGTTCTTTGTCGTTCAGGACTTTCTGCAAACTCCGGATGCCGGCATGTGGAAGGTGAGGCTGGGATGAAGGATTTTTCTTTATGTAAAGGCTTGTTTCCCGAGCGTGAATCACGTCAAAAAAAGCCTGCCTGATTACTGCAAGGGTACCCATGAGAGAATTCGGATAAACAGGCGGCGACTGATTCTTTCCGACCGGATCGAAGGCCATGACTTGGGCCACTTCCTCCTTGAGGGTCAACTGATTCGGGTTGTCTTGTCCGAGGAGAACGCATGGGCCTGTTCCCCGTAAGATTCCCTCGGAGGGTGCGAGGTGCGCGATCGTGAAACCATGCTTGCGAAGGTTTTTCCATTTTTCCTCATCCGGTTGAAAACCATTGATTCCCTTCTTCTCGGGATGAACCCCCGAGACTTCGAAGCCCGGCCCCTTTTCTCCCGGGTCCGTTCGGGTGGAAGGGGTTCCGATAAAGGACAGGCCGGCGGTCGCACGGAGGTGCTGTTGGTCATGTTTGAGGTCGAGTAGTTTCCCTGAATTCACTCCGGTCAGAAGGTAGGGGTCGATAAACCCGGCATAGATCGTTTTTCCGGACATATCCCACTTGCGGTAACCCGGGGGAACCTTTTTGCCCTTTTCCACCTTCTCGATCATTCCGTCTCGGATGAGTAATACGCCTTTTTTGATCCGTGTATCCGGACTTACCTGAATGTCGGCTCCGACCAAGGCGTGCAGGTTGAGGCCCCGTGGTTTCTCTCCAGGGAACGGAACCCTTTCATCATTCGCCGTCAAAGAAAAAGGTACCAGCAAGCAGAGGGTTATGAAAGTCAGGGTATTGAATGACATGAACGACAAGAATGCTTTTCCGATCGGGCAGGGCAAACCTGTAATGAAGGCATGATTCCGGACCGCAATGCATCCGATGACAATTTTCGCTTATGGGAATTCGTATTTTGAGATTGGGGCGGATAGGCAGTTGCTTTAAGTTCTCGTTCATCAAACTCTTGGCATTTATCCTGTCTTTTTTTTGCAGCTTATTTTCTGCCAATGGCAAAGTTGTGGACAGCGCCAAGCCGCAAGTTCAGATCTCCGCTCAATTTTTTGCCGGCGACGAGGTTCTTTCAGCCCCGAGAATCACCAGTCTACTAGGGCAAGAGGCTACGATTTCGATAG
>PCBO01000053.1 GCA_002730975.1 Opitutia bacterium | reverse complement strand
TAATCTATTTTTAGAAAAAGGCCCTTAAGAACCTGCAAATCGGTCACTAGTGACAGGGATACGGCCAAAGGTCTATTTTTGGAACGCGTCCAACGGCATGAATTATCAAAAGGTGTGTACCCGCGCGCACAAAAGCAGAAGCAACGATGATGTTGCCGTGGTGCCGTTGTGGGGTGGCCCCCCGCGCGGGGGGCGGCGGGGGCGGGGAACGAGAAGGGGCCAGAAGAGGATGCGACAACGACTCGGCACGCGGAGGAAGAGTTACTGATATAAGACGATCCACGGAGAAGAGACCGTCGCTCGCTCTTCATATGACATGGAGACAACACAGCGGAAGCGGAAGCCACACGGAGCGTTTCATTCTCCTGTTCCGCCCCCAGGGCCGCTAGAGGTTCGGATCTTGTTGCAGAGGAAAGCAGAAGAGTATTTCCACTTGGCACAGTCTCAACAGTTTGACCCAAAACGCGCAGTGGAGGGAATAGATAATGAGCTGCCTATTGGAAGCACCGCCGACTGGGAACAGTTCAGCTGCCGAGTGGCAATGACTGTGCTTCACGGCGTAGTGGACGACCTGCACTACACGAGCAGGAAGCCAACGGCCTTTGCTCAGCTCGAGCAGGTGTTCCTCGACGTGGTACAGCTGGAGTTTGCCCCTGAAGTGACGACACCGGACAACCGCCTGCACCCGTTCGGGCGTTCCAAGCCCTCTCTGTGCTTGACCACGACCACTGTCGGTGCTGCTCCCATTCTGGACGAGGCCAGTCGCGCCGCGGTGCGCGGCTCAGTGCTACTTAGCGCTCTTGCAATCTACCTGTCTTCGCTGCCTGCCGACGACGCACGTGGCTTCGCGCTCATGGTCAAGGCCACTTTTGGCGAGCTGGCGGTCACTGGCCTGCCTCTCGTTCTTCTCGGTCATCATGCCACCAGCGACGCCGCTTCGCGCATCGTCGAAGGTTTTGGTGGTGGTGGTGGAAGAAACAGCAAGAACCACAACAACGGCCGCGCCGCCGTTGTCTTAGGCAAGGTCGACGCCGCGTTCGAGGCCTTTGCCGTGCAGTGGTGCTGCTGCTGTGGTTGCGGTAGCGGCGGTGGCGGCAGCGGCGGTGGCCTTGCGTAGGGCGGGTTGTAAGAGAACAAAACAGTTAAAATGGCACACCATTAGCAACGGCCGGCGCCCATCTACGCCGCCGCCCGGCCGCCGCGTAACCGCATGGTGGCCTCAGGCAAGGGCACGCGCGGCGGCTCGGCCGGGTCCGTGAACCGGTACCTGCGGTACGGGTCCATGAACTCGATGAACTGCCCTCTCTCGTCTTTTTTGACCATCTTCCAAATAGGAAGCGGTCCTCCTTTATTGCCTCCTTGCTTCTGCTGTCCTAGCTCCGACAACCGCGTGAAAAGCTTCGGACCGACGATCTCGCCGTCCTCTTGCCATTCGAAAGAGACGTTCTCCACGTAGATGCGGTCCTTTTTCTTCTTCTTCTTCTTCTTCTTCTTCTTCTTCTCATTATCATTATCATCATCGTCATCATCGTGGCCCTTCTTGACTTCCACCACCCGCTTGAACATCCGCTTCAAGCACTTGGAGAGAGGCATCGACTCGGGAAGGGAGGCCTCTTCAAGCTCCAATAGGCTACCCTTGACCAGCTCAAAGCGTGAGCCGTTCACAGTGAACCCTCGCTCTTGTGCTCTCGCCTCTCGCTCTTGCTTTCTCCTTTCCTTCTTTGCCTTCATCCGGGCTCTGAAAGCTAATGGTGATGATGATGATGCAGTCTTCTTCTCCTGCTTCTTCATCTTCCTCCTCTCTTGACGATGGCAACTCTCACAGAGCCCTCCCACCTTTTCGATCATTTTGCAGCCAGGAGTCATGCACCTCTCCCCTCCTCCTTGACAGGACATGCAGTACTTGCTCGGGATCTTGGCAGAGTTGTCACACCCTGTGGTCTGGCATCGCTTGCCTCCACCGTGCTTAATGCAGAGCCCTCTGCTCTGCACGCCGTTGGTGCATCCCTCAACCGAGCACCGCTTTCCTCCTCCGTGAGCCACACAGAACCGAAAGCCGCTCCTTGCCCTTTTCGAGCACCCTTCGAACTCACAGTCCACGCCGCGCTTTGATCTCCCTCGTTTGCTTCCCACTTTTGCTGCTGTTGCGTGTCCGCCATCACCACCACAACCACCACCACCACCGTAGACCTCTGAAAACGACGGTACTGCTTGCTGGTGATGTTGTTGTTGCTGCTGCTGCTGTTTCTTCAAAGGAGTAGGTTTTAATGATATTAAATTGTAAAACGGAAAAAGCGGAAGGGGGGTTTTGCGTTTCGACGTGACGACTTCTTCGCATTCATCGTTGTAAAACGGAGAGGAACCTATCATCCGAGACAGACCAAGCAAACGAAACAGTGCAGCTGACGAAAATGTCGGCTTATATAGCCAAGGGCATTCAACGGCCGCTTTTTTTATTAATAAATCAACGTTTTATGCACCCCAACGGCAAAAAATGTGGCACACACATGGCCGTTTAAAAGGAGGTTCAACGGCCATTAAACTTCTAAACAAGGACAGACTTGCCTTTTGCCACACAAGTGGCTTGGGGCATAACAAAAACTGCTAGGACCGCAAAGTGATCTGACAAGTAAGGTGGCTCATCAAAGACAACAGATGCCGAAGAGCACTCAACTGCACGATGAAATATGACTTGTTAATAGCCTTCAGTTGCGCCCTTAAACGAGGTGACGAGCCCAGCGACGCGACGGCCTTAGAACATGGCACAAACGAATGTGGCGAACCGGCAAAGACATTGAAATCAAGGACCGAAAAAGTTTGTGTTTCATGTGTGTTACCACACAAAGGTCGCTGCATGAAAGAATGGGCGACCGGTTTAGATACGCCGAAAAGCGACTTTCGGCATTATTTAACCTAGAGCCCCAACGGCCATTAATTTGTTTAACAAATAAAAAGCGTTACTACTACTACTACCGGCGGCCCGTCAACATGTCTAACACACTCTCTGGCTGTGCTTGGTCTGCTTTTTTCCCACTACCACCGTCTCCTTCTCCGGCCGCCTCATCGTCCATTACCTTTGTCGCGGTGGAAAGGCGACACTGCGCTCCGGCAGGGAAGAGATCGTGTGTGTCTAGCGCCTCGCTCTTCACAGGCACCTCGTCGGCGTCGTCCTCCTCCGCCGACACTGGCACCTTGCTCTTGTTGTAGTGATTCATGTAGCATGCCACCTTGAGCAGTCGCGTCAGCAGCGTCTCCAGGTCCTGCCGCATGCGATTCACCGCAAGGGCGGCGATGCACACGTCGCTGGAGTTGTTGGCCACGTTGGTGGCGCTCGAGCCACTGCGAGCGCTGGTTTTAGCGTGGCCCATCACCACGCTGAGCGGAAGGCCGAACAGGGCGCACAGCTGCTGCTCCTCTCTCTGCAGCATGGCCGAGTGGTCGCTGGACATGGCCGGCAGGTGCTGCTTGACCAGCACGTGGTTGGTAGGGAGCGTGATGCATTTCGCGCGGTTGGACGCGTCCATTTCGGCCGAGTTGCGCAGCGCCTCCTCCACGAAGGAGTTCATCTCGCCGTGGTCGCCGAGCTTGTCGCGCATGTTCAACAGCGCCTCGGGGTTCTCCCTTGCGTACTTCTTGGCGTGCTCCGCTGTCGCCGCCTGGGCGTTGTACATCACGTTGGTGCCACCCACCACTTCGAAGCTGAGACCCTTCTCCTCGTCGTACCTTGAGTCCTCCTTCATCTGGGTCACGATGGGAGGGTCCCTCAGCACGGACATCACCTCGGCCCGCTCTCGCTCCAAACTCTTCATCCTCAGGTGAACCCTCAAGAGCGACGCAAACGGCGACTGAAGGCGTCCTTTGTGCGTTGGTGGTGGCACCGAGAAGTCGGACACCACGAAGAGCGGTTCGCCGTCGTTGTTGTTGCCGTGTCCACCGCCACTGCCACTTCCGGTATTGGCGAACATCGAATCCACTGGCTGATTATGTCTCTGCTGCAAGAAGTGCCTGTCGCCGCCACCGCCGCCGCTTCCTCCTGCTTTCGCGTCGTCGTCCTCTGCGTCGAGCACGCGGTAGACCGTCTTGAAGCCATCTTTGGGCTTGGCGCACTGCACCACCACCGACTCGTGGTCGGGCACCACGGGCACGATGAGGCCACGGGCATTTCGCTCAAAGGACACGGGCACCATGCCCATGACAAGGACCCACCGCACCGATCGCAGCGCCATCGGCAACACATGGAGCGTGAGCATCTCCTTGAACTCGGGCGACAGCTCGAGCCCGGTCTCGCCATCATCAGACACGACGAACACTTCTTGCCCAACGCAAGTGTTACAAAAGAAGGTCATAATGGCCCGTACCAGCGGAGACGTGTCGCACAGATCAAAGCTTTGGTTGTAAGCCCAAGGGTCAACTTCCTTGAAGTCAAGGTCGCCGTGTTGCTGTTTGCGTGTTGTGAATTTCTTCACTGCGGCGTGCTCCTCTTCTTTCTTGGTCTTCTTCTTTTGATTGCTATCCTCTTCTTTCTTATCCACTTCCTTTTGACTGCGCTTCATTGCCCTTGTGTGTGTGTCTCTCTCTCTCTCTTTCCCTATCACTCACCCACACTCACGCAGTGAGCTTCCCTGTTAACGCGTGGCTTTTGTGCATATATATGCAACTCATTTATCCGCGCTCCCTCTTGCCACAAGTTACACACAAAACACTAATAATCCTGAAAAAGATGCCCAGTAGCTCATCCTCCTCTTCGGGCTCTCTTCCTCTCTTCAAGCAAGAGCAGCTTTGCAATTCTGAAAATAAGAAAGCTGCCATGATCGACCTAGAGCGCATGAGGGAAAGGCACAGGAGGGCGTCGTTAGAAGCAAGCAGCGACGACGTGATGGTGAACCGTAGAGGTGTTCGACGAACGCGCCCCCCTCCCCCCCCGCATCCACGTCGCGTCGAGGACCGGGCCAAAAATGTCACAACGGCGCACGTTGAAGCCAACGGTCAGTCTGTTTAACGGCCAATTCGATTAATTATAAAAGCAACGGAAAAGCTAGAGAGCAAGCCGAAAAGAAAAGAGATGAGAATGACGAAGAACAACATGAACAATCGAGCTCTTAAGCTGAAGAAAGTAGTGAAGTGTTTGGAGAAAGCCTTGAACGCTGAGTTGTTAAAGAAGAAGACAATACGAACGCTTGGTTTGCAAACGGATATTGACGCACTTGAGAAAAAGCAACGCGCACTTGACCGCCTGTCTAGAATACCGGAAACGAAAAGAAGCACGAAGCAACTCGAAAAGATGGAGTGTTTAAGTGAAAGCGTATTCAAAGATAGGGAGGTATTGGAAGGTAAGCGGGACGCAATGGAACTGAAGCTGAGTAAGGCATTGAAGGAGCGTTTAAAGACAAGGCAGTGCGCGAAGCGATCAATGTTGGACGAGCTCACTCTGAGTCGTATGTTAGAGTATTTGATAGATAGGTGCAAAGAAGAAGGAATGAGAAATATTAAGCAGTTGATGGATGCTGGTCGTTCTGTATCCTTCATAAAAAATAAAGAATTGAAACTGGCCAAGCAGCAGGGTGGGTGCTTTATAAAACACTCAGGTTGCAGAGGCAAACAATAAGGGAGCAAATGGCAAGCATAGACCAGAGGTTTCTGCTTGTCACGTTGCTTGTGTATGGGACATGGGAACTGGCTGGTAATCGTTCAATGCTCTTGCACAACGGCATATCATTTGTAGCTGGCATTACAGTTGCCGCTGGTGTGTTGATGCTTTTGGTGGCACTGGAGTGGGTCATCAGAGAAGCTTGCTTAGGAAAACAGTACATGACGGAAACGACAACGAAGACAGGTAGTGCGTCCTCAAATCATAAAAAGGGCAAGAATGAAGCCATCTTTATGGTTTATCATTACATCTCAGATCGACTTACTTTGGGAATTAAAAACAGCAAACAGCACAAATATCTCAACATCAGCTTGGATCAATTGGTGCTTTCGCTTACAATATGCAAGCTCCTGTTGGCGTGGAACTCTGACTCTGATTGGAGCGTTTCGCCAGTGAAATATAACGGCATTCGCCTTTTCTTCGTGTTGCTCTACTTGCTGCACCTGAATAGTGTCTTCAAGGGGGTTGGAGTTTCTTTGTGCAACGTGGTTTATAATCCAAAACAATTCACGGAGATGCTCTCTGTTATTGCAAGTCTGGTAGTGGCTTCTGTGCTTTCGTCCGACGCTGCATACCTTCTGCTCAACGACGAATCAAGTGCATTTGCCCTGCACAGCAAGGCCTTTGGATCGGCGGTATTGAACGCGATCATAGTCGGAGTCGTTTGCTCGCTAGCAATGCTGATTGCTTTGGCCATGGCACTCTGCATATCCAGTGGTCTCAGCACAAACGCGGCCTACAACACGGCGCGCAAAGGGCCGAGTGTTGCAATGCGCTTTGTGTTGTTCGTTAGTTTAACGTACATATTCACTGCAACTAGTTTGATCCCATCTGTTTCCTTCACCTACTACAGCATTCAATACTTTGTCGTTGTCGCCCATATTTCAGAGATACTTCTTCTTTATTAGTTAAAAACGCACCGCACTTAGACGGCCTTCCCCTGCCCGGTCCGTCCTCAAACCCTAAACTTGGGAAGCACCCCTCGTTGCTGATGGCCGCCTCCCCCGCCGCCTGATCCCAGCGCAGAATATGCAACGTGCGTGCCTCCGCCTTTGCCGGCCCAGCTGCCGCCGCTAGAACCCCGCTCGTTGTTGCAATCGTCCTCGGCGCCGCCTGTTCTGCGCCACCAACAGCACATGCAAGGCAGCCCAGGTGACAGCAGCCAATGACAGCACCAGCACCGTGGCCCCCCCGTGGAAACGTATCTCGAAAAACAACAGACGTAAATCATGCATATCATGCATATCACAACAACCAAGACCATGGTGCTTGCAATCAACAAATCCGATAGGTGCTTGTCGACGTGCTTGGCGTGGTGTGTGGCCACTTGGTCCTGCACCAGTCTCTTGTGATCGTCGGAGAGGATGTGTTCCCGCATCATGTTTTGCGCTGCGTGCTGCAGCAAAGAGGCACCGGCCTGGGCCACCGCCGCCACATCCGCGTGGTTGTGGTTAGGAAGGTGATGGGGATCAATTACAGGGGTATCGCTGGCTGTCTCGCTCATCTTTCGCTTGTCGAATGCAAACTTGTTGGGCTTTTATCAACGACAATGGGTCGGCACTCCCCTCGCCCTTTCTCTTCTATTATTGCCGTTGGTTTCTTTGCCGGGGCGATGAGATAGAGAGAGCTAAAGAGGGGTTGTGTGTCAGCGTGTAGGCCACAGCGGCGCTTAAAAGCAGCAAATCTACGGCGGGTAAAGCAATCCGTAAACAGCAACCGGTCTGCGTGTTTGTGGTGACCTGAGGGGGAAAGAGAGAGAGATAGAAAAACAAGAGTTTGCAATGAAACTGGAACCCTCTTCTTCGTCGAAGAATTGCTCGCCATGTGCCACTTGCGCCACGGCGCTTGCTGCAACTGCTACTGCTACTACTGCTATGAAGAGACGACAGCTGCCAAACAAGAAGAAGAAGAAGAAGAAGAAGAAGCAGATTAGACAGCAACAGCAACAGGGATCCCTGCATGGGCTTGAGTCTTTGCGTTCTCGTGTCTTGAAGCTTGAGCAGTTCGCTCAGCTCCAGGCTGCCCGAAACGACATAAACACGAACATGTTCGTGATCATGTTGAACGAGCTAAGTCTGAAACTTAACATGAAAGGCCGGCAGCGCGAAGTCAAGCACCCCAACAGTTTTATTCTTGACACCGAAACGCTGTGCCAGCTGAAGAATTCAGTGGAGGATGAACAAGAGGGACAACAGAATGTGAAGCGGGTGGCGTTGCGGGTGCTGGAGGCAGCGGCCATTTCCCTGTCTGGACAAACAGTGACAAGCCGCGACGACAAGACTGTGCACCGTCTCCACCAGATCCAAGCATTCAAGCTTGACAACAACGTACCCATTAACGGGATGGTGAACTTTAAAAAGAACGTGACGCGGCACAACCAGGACGCCGGTCTGGCGTGCGATATGACACTCTCCACTGTCACGGACGAGGGTCGGAACGTGTGCTTTGGCAGCAATCGAGAGCTCGCCGAAGCCAATGGTCACCTGAAGGCGGTGAAAGACATGCTCGACGACATAGACATAGACCCAAACCTCATCAGCTTTTGCGCAGAAGAGGAAGACAATGTCGTCCCCGAGATGCTGAATGCAGTGACGGAGGAGACCTCGTCATCAGAGGAAGCAAGGGAGGGGGTGGAGCTCATGGACCTTTGACTTGCTCTTATTTTTTCTATCATGCCCCCCCCCCTGGGTGATAGTAATTCAGGTAGACATATGAACTTTTTGGCCATATCCCTGTCACTCATCTAAGTTCTAAGTGTTTACGGACCCTTACCGGCCCGATTAACGGCCCCCAACTCGGGGCTGCAAAGGAGAAAGCCAAAAAGAAGCGCG
>PCBO01000088.1 GCA_002730975.1 Opitutia bacterium | reverse complement strand
GTCTTGCCGTAGCTTTTCAGATTGGCGATATACACGGTGAAGTCGTCCGTTCTCACAGGCGAAACGGGGCGCAAACGAGGTTGGTCGGAATCCAAGGTGGAAAGGTATGGGAAACGGTCCTCCGCCACTACGCGCAGAGCCTCGACTCGAGCTTCATCAGTTGAAAGTTTTTCAGGTTCGGGTTTAGGCATACAAGAAAACTTTCTCCACAACTCCTATCCGTCAAGAAAAAGGCAAGAAATCGGAAACTATCTCAACATGGAGAGACAGCAGTCCCGGATTCACATATTTAAAAATAGTCTTTCTCCCAAGCCTGGTTCATGTAAAGGATTATAACAATGAACGACCACGGGAATCACTCGAATTTCTTTCATGATAAGGAGGTTCTTCTGCTTGAAGACGAGACTCTCTTGGCCAAGAGGATAACTGCGGTGCTGGAAAAGATGGGATCTGAAGTCACTCATACGGCAAGTATCGAGGAAGCTAGACAGTCTCTGAAGGCACTCTCCTTCGACTGCGCTTTATTCGACTTGAACCTCCCCGACGGCGAAAGCCTAGACCTACTGAAGGAGCAAGCAGTTCCCGAAAACACCTTAGTGGTTCTTATGACGGGGGAAGGCGGAGTTCGATCAGCAGTCGAGGCCCTTAGGTTGGGAGCTTCGGATTATTTGGCCAAACCCTTTGACCTTGAGGAATTGCCCTTGGTGTTCTCCCACGCCGATACGCATAGGCGCAAAAGACGAATCCGCGAACACGACCGCACGGAAGGTAAGAGAAAGAGCGAAGAACTGTTATTTGACGGAGCCTTCTCCCAAGACCTTGTCATGCTCGAGAAAATTCTCGAGGCCGACAATCGGCTGGCAAGCAAACTCCCTCCGGTCCTCATAGAGGGTCCCACAGGATCCGGAAAATCTACCTATGCCCGCTGGATTCATGAAAACGGCCCCCGCTCAGACGGCCCTTGGGTCGAGGTAAATTGCTCCGCTATTCCCGACAACCTCGTCGAGTCCGAGCTGTTCGGGCATGAAAAAGGCGCATTCACCGATGCCAAGGGTGCACGCATCGGGCTCTTCGAAGCAGCTGACCAAGGAACCCTCTTCCTTGACGAAATCGCAAGCCTATCGAGTGCAGCCCAAGCAAAGGTACTGGTAGCCATAGAGAACGGTAAGATTCGCAGACTAGGAGGAAACAAGGAAATTCAAGTCGATGTTCGCGTAATCACCGCAGCCAACAAAGACCTTAGGGAAATGATCAAGGAGGGCTCCTTTCGGGAAGACCTTTATCACCGACTGGATCTCCTCAGAATAAAAATACCTCCACTCGCTAAACGAGAGGAAGGAATCCTTCTATTGGCCCGACATTTCCTAAACTCACTGACAAGCAAGTACAACCTGCCAATGCCCGATTTCTCCGACAACGGCGAGAAGCAACTCTTGCGGCACTCTTGGCCCGGGAATGCCCGGGAACTAGCTCACGAGCTCGAGCGCTCTCTGGTCATGCACGAAAAAGGAGAAAAACTTAGCTTCAACCTTCTCCCAACCGATGAATCCGACACATCGAATTCACAAATGAAGGATTCCGACGATTGGCTGAACACTGCCTTTCGCTTTCCCGATGAAGGATTTGATCTGGAAAAGGCCATTCTCCGAATGATTGAAATGGGTATCGACCAGTCATCCGGCAACGTTTCGGAAGCCTCTCGCCTTCTGGGCGTACCCAGGGACTATTTGCGCTACAGGTTGCAAAAAAAGGAGGAGTAAGCATTGGGAAATATTCCCCGCCACATCCGTCCCCCTGGGGATTATTTCCAAAAGCCAAAGGACGGCAGCCAGTTAGGCACAACGCTAACCCCCCCATAGTATTGACCTGCAAGATCTTACGAAAGCTTAAGAAAATGGCGCAAACAATGCAAATTGGAATGCATATTTAATTAATCAAACACCTAAATAATAATGAAAAAAACATTCACCCTCATTCTCGCCACGGGAATTCTAGCTATGGGCTCATTTGCCTTTTCTCAGGAAACAGAAAGGAAAGCCCCTGCATTAGCCCTTAAAGCAATTGATGCAGGCAAACTCGAAGCAGTTGGCAAAAGCCTTAAAGAAGCAATTGCCGCCGGAAAGCTCACTGAGGACGAGGCAAAAGCCAAGTGGGATGCCTTGATGAAGGGACGAGGCAACAAGAAGCCCGCTGCAGGGAAAGGAGATTTAGGTAAAGGCAAAAAGCCTCCAACAGACGCCAAGCGTTCACTTACTAATCGTCCTCAGGTCAACCGACCAGCCAAACCGGAGCTTTCCGACGAGACGAAAGCCCAATTGGAAGCCATCAAGAAGGACAAGGATGCCCTCAAGACGGCCATTGGCGATGAGCTTGAAAAACTTGGACTTGGCAAGGATTCGTCGAAAGAAGACGTGAGAGCCGCAGTCGAAGCTTTCCGCGAAGCCAACAAAGATCGTTTCGCCGCCATCAAGGAAGCTTCTGAAAAAGTTCACGAAACCTTGAAGGCTGTGCGCCCCGAGCGGAAGAAACGCCCGGAACCCACTCCCGAGATCAAAGCCAAGATCGCAGCAGTTAAGGCAGTAGGAAAAAAACTTCATGAGTCCAGAGGCAACTTAAGAAAGGAACTCAAGGATGCTTCCGATGAAAACCGCAAAGTGCTCATCGAGAAATTCAAGGCCGACAACAAGGACAAACACGAAGAATTGAAGGCTGCGCACAAAGAATTAAAGGAAGCCGTTAGAGCTGCGAAGGAAACCGGTGACAGTCGGACTTCCGAGTAAATATTCTCTATTTTTATTTAATCAAACACCTAAATAAAGCCTGATCACCAGCACAGACTGAAAACCTTTACGAAAACCTAATAATACATCTATGAAACTCCATAGCTCTATCACACGCATTTTCACGCTCGGCCTGATTATGGCCTTTACCCTGCCTCTTGCAGCTAAACCGGGTCCATTACCTAGTTGGATTACCCCACCCCCTCCAGGCGCTATTGTTACTCAAGCCCTAGTTAATTTAAAAAATCCAATTACTGGAGAAATTTACACCGTTCCTACAGGAGGATACACAGTAAATATTTCAGATTCCGATGCCCCACGGCCGGGAACAGGTGGTCCTGACCCACGCCCCGAGGTTGAAAAACCCGAGCCACGTCCTAAGCCGAGACCATTCCCCCCGCACTGGGGTCGTCCTCCTGCAATCCAAACAAAAGATATTCGTCCTTTGCCCGGAGGATTCGGTCAAGGAAGCAGCACACTTGCCGGCTGGATCGACAGGAACATCAAATCCGATCTGGCAAACAGCAACAAGCCCAAGCCCGAACCAAAGCGACCTCCGGTAGTTCGTCCGCAAAAGCCACCTCGGCCCGAACTTTCCGATGAGACCAAGGTTCAGTTAGCCGGTATCGAGAGCGACAAAAAAGCCCTCATGGAGGAAATGAAAGCCAAGCTTGCGACACTGGAAAAAGATGCATCAAAAGAAGACGCTCGCAAAGCCGTAGAGGAATTCAAGAAGGACAACGAAGCTCGCTTCGCCGCCATCAAGGAAGCCGCCGGCAAAGTACACGAAGAGTTGAAGGCAAAACGTCCCGAGCGCAAGGAACGTCCTGAACCTCCCGCCGCCGTAAAGGCAAAGATTGCGGAAGTTAAAAAAGTCGAGAAGACTTTGCATGTTGCGAGAAAGGCAGTAAGCGAAAAGCTGAAAGAGGCTCAGGACGAACTCGCCGCCAAGATCGCCCAGGCAAAAGAAAGTGCAGACAAGGATGAAGTCGCCGACAATATCAAAACACTCATTGCCGAGCAGGCCGCTGCCAGAAAAGCTGCCCTCGACGAGTTCCGGGCCGCTCAAAAAGAGAAACACGAAGAGTTGAAGGCAGCGCAAAAGGAATTGCGTAAAGAAGTGAGGAATACCAAGGAAGAAGGTTCCAGTCGCACTTCTCGTTAAACCATTTCGCGAGGGGAATATGCCGGTCACGCGACCGGCATGATGGGGAGGCGGACCGAGGTCCGCCTCCCTTTTTTTCTGATGAATTCATCTTTTCAATTTTCTCCGGACATGAGAGAATGGTTACCTTGATTATGCATTCGAGATTTGCTGCTCTTGTCCCCATGGTGATAGTCATGGGAATGTCTATTCCCCAAGGCTTTATTCAAGCCCAAGAGGACGGAAACTTCACGGATGAAATGCTGGAGGAACTACTCTTTGGAAAAGGGCTTGAAGAAGAAGTCGAAAAGAAGCCTTCCCAATGGTCGAAAAACTTAAATTTAATGCTCGGAGGCGGACATTCCGACAACCCGCTCCAAGGGCCTCACCTACAAACGGAAGCTGGCTTTGCTGCAGCGAGTGTGGACGCGTTCTTTCTGCGAATGGGAAAGGACTCAAGCGTTCTTTACCTATACCTGTACGGCGAGGGTAATTACTACAGTGGCATACCAAGTCTCGACTTGACCGGTATAGCTCTGGCGCAAGCCGAATACTCGGTCACTTCCCCCAAAACGGGAATCGGCCGGGGGATACGGTTGCGTCACACCTATTACGATATGGTTTTCGATATGTCTGAGAACCTCGATTCCCCTTATTCCTTCATGGTCCAATCGAACAAGAGCGAAATGCGACCGTTCGTATCCTTTCCGTTGGGAGAAGGCCTCACGGGGACTTTGGAATTGGCCGCCGCCCGAGATGTCTACGCCATGAGTTCAGAGGATTATGGAGAAAAGGAATTGCGATCGATCCTGAAGTGGAAAGGCGAAGAGGACAAAGCCTTAAGCTTTTACATTTTCAGTAGATGGAAGGACTATGATGAACGCCTTCAAAGGAACAGATATGGCTTCTCCATGGATTCCACCTCTGAGACTCGTACGGTGGGGTCGGGAATAAACGCATCAAGAAATCTTGGAAAAGAAGATGACTGGGAAGTAAGCCTATCCGGACACGTCCACAAGACCACTGATAATGCAGGCGGATATTACGATTACACGAGCCTCAACGGAAACCTGAAGCTTTCTCGCAAAATAGGTCGATGGACCCTTTCGGCAAATCTGAGAGCCTCTCATTCCGAATACGATATCAGAAAAACCTCGGCCGATGAACTTTTCAAAAGAAATGGTTTTGCCACCGAGTTTGAGGCGGATCGTAAAATTAATGAAAAGTGGAATATCTTTGCCTTATGGAAAAGTGAAAGAGACGACTCCAACAACCCTAACTACGAATACGAGGCAAACGTATTTTCCGCAGGAATGAAATGGTCGAACTGAACCAATCCGTCAAGATGGGTAATTCAATCAAAGGAGCACAGAAGGGCTTTCTCGGTTCGCGAAGGACTCTTACAATAATACTTGCCACCTATGGTGTAATGCTCGCGGTTTTGCTGTTCGACCTCCGCGAACAATTGCGGGCGGAAGCCCTCGCTCGCATTGCAGGGTCTATGACCTCACTTGTTGAGGAAACGTTCAAGACGGTGACTGACGAAGCCTTGGCTCGGGATTTGGACTACATAGAGCTAGGAATGAACGAACTTCTTCACGACAACGAGGAGGTCTTGGAGGAAACCGCCTTGCGAGCATTGGAAATCCCCAAGGTCAAAGGAACGATATCATTCGATCAGGCGGGAAATAGTCTCGTCTCCTTCAGTGCAAGCGAAGGTCATATTACTGCTACCTCAGCTGACTTCGAGACCGCCCGCGATACTCCACTTGTCAATTTCCGAGAACCAGGAGAACTTTCCATTCTTCATCATGTAGGGGAAGATTCGGAATCCGGCTTCATCTTCCTGCAAATGGAGGGCGGTCCCCTGGCTGCCGAACGAGAGACCCTCGACGGGAAGCTGATCCGCCAAGGCTTGTTCGCCTTTACGGGGGGCGGAGGGCTCATAATCGTCGTTTTCATTTCCTTTCTAGGACGCTTGAGGCGTTCCCGTGAAGCATTAGCCGAAAAGTCAAAAAAGCTTGCTGAAACCAACCGTCGCCTAGCCCAAGCATGCAAAGCCGCCGGCGTAGGAGCCGTAACCTCACACTTAATGCACGCCTTGAAAAACCCATTGGCAGGATTGCGTGAATACGCCCGTGAACGAAGAGAGGAAGGCGAGGATGAGGAAACAGCCCAACTTCTAACCGAAGCCACGGACCGCATGCAGACCATGGTCGAAGACACCTTGGGCACCTTGAGTGAAACCGAGGCTGATGAGGCTACCTATTCGTTCAGCGTGGCAGAAATCCTTGAGTTGGCACGCCAACGACTCGAACCCACCGCCGACAAGGCCGGCGTGAAACTGATAATCGAGGATGACGGCACCGAAATCGAACTAGACAACTTGCGAGCCAATCTGCTCGTCCCCATCCTACTCAACCTCGGTCAGAACGCCATCGACGCCTCCGTCAAAGGAGAGATAATATTAGAAGGGAAGCAAGAACATGAAAACTTGAAATTTCGTGTAATAGACCAAGGCGAAGGAGTACCCGAACAAATCCGTGAGCGACTTTTTAGAACCGTTCAAAGTTCCAAAGTCGGTGGAAGTGGCGTCGGTCTGGCAATTTGCCGTGAACTGGCCCAACGCATAGATGCCGAGATTTCGCTCGAGTCTTCCAGTTCGGAAGGTTCCTGTTTCCTAGTGAGGATCGAAATGAAAAAAACAATTAAACCAGTTACTCGTTGACTTACAAAAGCTTACGGGTAGCAGGATTAATCTTCATCAATTACTTTGCAAGATATCAACAATTCGGGCTAATGTGATGGGTGGAAGCTAACTTCTTTTGTGCTATGTCCAAACAATCACCTATGATTTCAAGATTTCTCATTGCAGCGACATTTTCCCTTTCCGCAAATTTCGTTTTGGGAAATCAGGCCAATCCACCAACAAGCCGCGCCGGCGACCCACCGACGTCATTAAACTGCACTTCATGTCACACCGGCACAGCAAACAGTGATGACGGGAACTTCACGATAATAGGCCTTCCTTCTTTTTATACACCAAATCGTACTTACGAACTGAACCTATTGCTGGACAAAAATGCCACGGGATATGGTTTTCAAGCCATTGCCAAGTCGGGAAATGATAACGCCGGAAGTTTGACCGCGGTAACTTCAGGAATGACGATTGACGGAGGATATGCCGAGCACAACACACCTTCCCCGACGGGACAGTGGACATTCAAGTGGACGGCTCCTGCCTCCGATGTTGGCATGGTAACCTTTTATGCCTCCGGATTGGTCGCCGATTCAAATGGAAACAATGGGGGAGATTCCGTCTACACTTTGACCGTGGACATGAATTCGAGCTCTTCCCGAAATATTCCACAGGTGCAAGACCTGGTATGGAGTCAACCAACGGGCGGTGCCATCTACTCGTCTCCGACAATTGGCTCGGACGGCACTGTATACGTTGGTTCGGGCGATGATAACCTCTACGCTTTTTATCCCGACGGCGGCGTAAAGTGGACTTACCAAGCGGGAGAATGGGTGGACTCGACTCCCGCTATCGC
>PCBO01000087.1 GCA_002730975.1 Opitutia bacterium | reverse complement strand
TTGCCGCTTTCAAGGATCCTCTTGGTGAAGAATGGAACGTCAAGCGTGGCGACAATACTCCCAATCGGGTTGGCAAGAACCGGGAGGAATGGTTGGCTAATTCTGGTATGGTTATTGCCGCCGCCGAGGAACGCAAGAAGGAAAAACCAGTTGACCGTGTCATGGTTTGGGACGTCAAGGCATTGTTCGACAAACCAAAAGTTCACGAGACCGAGGAGCGACCTGCCAAGGGGTTGCGATCTTTCTTTTACGAAGGAGCCCTTTATAAAGGTAATCCAACTAAGGTTTTCGCCTATTATGGTGCTCCTCAAGGAAAGCCGCCTGATGGTGGTTGGCCGGCAGTGGTTTGCACGCATGGTGGCGGTGGAACGGCCTACCCCGAGTGGGTGCGGTTTTGGAACAATAAAGGTTATGGGGCGATTGCGATCGACTTGGAAGGACACTTGCCCGGAGGGAAGTCCCATCAGGTCGAAGGTGATTTCCCCACTGGGGTGGGGCACCCTCATTCAGGTCCGTCGCGGATTGACTGGTTCGGCGACCGTGCCTTGCCCGACGAGGAGCAATGGTTCTATCACGCAGTGGCCGACGCCATACGGGCCAACTCGTTGCTTCGTTCCTTTTCGGAGATTAATCCCGAAAAGATTGGGCTGACCGGTATTTCCTGGGGAGGCACTGTCGCCAGTGCGGTGGCCGGGGTCGATTCACGGTTTGCCTTTGCCATTCCAGTTTATGGCGGCGGTTTCATCCATGAGAGCGACAATGAGGGCTTGGCTCAGTGGTTTCCGCCGAAAAACATGACCGAGGCCCAGTTCAGTGACTACCGTGCCAAGTGGGATCCCTCGGCTCACCTGCCTCACGCAAAGATCCCCATGCTGTGGGTGACCTCGGTGGCCGACCCTGTCTTCCAAATCGATATTTTTGCCCAGTCAGCGCAAGCTGCCGGAGGCGACAGTCGCTTGTGCATGCGCCCCTGGATGATCCATGGCCACGGCAACGGGTGGAACGATGCCCCGGAAATCGGACAGTTTGCCGACAGTATCGTGAAGGGAGGACCCCCTCTGCCCAAGTTGCACCGCCCGGAAACCAAGCCGGACACCCGCATCGTGCATACCAAGTACGAAGGCAAGGACAAGTTCACCGAGGCATGGATCTATTACACGACCTCCGGCGGAAAATGGAAGAGCCGGAAATGGAATTTCATCCAGTGTTCCATTGGCGACAAGGAACTCGTCTCACAAAAGGCGCTTCCCCGAGCCGCCACAGCTTTCTTAGTCTATGTGTTTCGTGACAAGGGAGGCTATCGCGACAACCATGTCGCTTCCCATCTGGTCGAGTTTAAGAAATAAAACCATCACGGAGAATTTCCCACATGAAACCAGTCCATCTGAAACGGGTATTGAGCATTTTCGGGTTACTGCTTGGCTGTCATGCATTCGCTGCCCCTAAACCACCGAACATTGTACTGTTCCTGGTGGATGATATGGGCTGGCAGGACACCTCCGTGCCTTTTCATTCCGAACGCACGCCTTTCAACGACCACTTTCGGACACCGAACATGGAGCGGCTGGCCAAGCAGGGCGTGAAATTCACTCAGGCGTATGCTGCCGCCGTGTGTTCCCCGACCCGTACCTCCATCATGACTGGTCAGAATCCGATCCGCCACAAAGTAACCAACTGGACGCTCAACAAGAACGGAGAAACATCCGGCAAAACCGCCCGACTTCAGGCACCAATCAAATGGAAACGCAATGGTCTGCAACCCGATGCCATCACATTGCCAAAACTGCTGCAAGGAGCCGGTTACTATACGATCCACGCGGGTAAAGCTCATTGGGGTGCCCACGACACACCCGGTTCCAATCCAAAGAATCTGGGATTTGACGCCAACATCGCAGGCCACGCCGCCGGTGGACCTGGCGGATGGTACGGCAAAACCAATTTCGGCAACAATTCCGACGGCACGCCAAAACGTCCTTGGGGTATTCCGGGACTCGAGCATTACTACGGCAAGGATATACACCTCACCGACGCCACCACCATCGACGCGCTCAAGGCCGTCGATACCGCCGTGACGAATGGCAAGCCCTTTTACCTATACCTCGCACATTACACAGTGCATGCGCCCATTCGCCCGCATCCACCACACGACGACAACTACAAGGGCAAGAAATACGCAGGTGCCGATTTCCCGATCCCGGGCGTGGAGGTCAGCTATGCTTCCATGGTGGAAGGTATGGACGCCAGCCTCGGGCAGGTATTGGACAAACTGGACGAGCTCAAGGTCGCTGAGGATACCATCGTTATGTTTTCGTCGGACAACGGCGGGCTATCTTATGGAGCACGTGGTAAAACGCCGAGGAATACCGGGCGAAATACCCACTGCTGGCCATTGAAGGCGGGCAAAGGTTCCGCCTACGAAGGGGGGACACGCGTTCCCATGATCGTTTCATGGGCGCGGAGGAATGCCGCAAACCCAAGTCAGAAAAAGATTCCCATTTCGTCTGCCTCCATCTGTGACGCGCCGAATATTTGCGAAGACTACTATCCGACCTTTTGTAATTGGGCCGGCATCAGTGATCTGCTTGCAGGACGTGAAGACGTCGATGGGCGAGACCTGACGGGCGACGTCACCGGCGAACCGCCAAAGATTACCTCACCGCTTCTCTTTCATTATCCGCATGTTTGGGGTCCGCGGGGCCCGGGATACGAACCGCACAGCAGTATTCGGTTCGGCGATTGGAAGGCCATCTACTTCTATCAGCCTCAGCGCTGGGAACTCTACAACCTGAAGGACGACCTCGGTGAATCGAAAAACCTCGCTAGCACTTCTCCCGAACGGCTCAAGGAGCTATCCGACCGCATGAAAATCGAACACGATCGCCGAGATGCCCAATACCCGGCCAACCGAGAAACCAAAAAGCCCGAACCGCCCGTCTGGCGCTGAGGGCAAAACTCTTTATTTTTTGCGGTTCCTGTAGTTCATCATTGTGTCCTTTGTGCCGACCATTCCCTTTTCGTCGGTGATGCCGTCAAAGACGATCGGCATGAAGGCTTCCGGTTTCTCTTCCAGGGCCCAGGCGATGCCCCGTACCAGCAGCAAGCGGTACATGGGGTCATGGTAGGTGTAGGTGAAATGCCCGGTCGTCGTCCCGAAGACTCGCCCTTGGCCTGAAGTATAGATCCAGAATGCCTGTCCCCGGGCTCCTTTTGTTTCGAGCACCTCGGCGAATGACTGGTTTTCCGTGTTAGCCGAGGTGCCGATTGCCCCGATGACCTCTACCTTGTCCCGCTGGATCATGTCCCAATAAGATTCGTCATTGAACCGTATGCTCTTGGGCAAGCCGGAGAATACCGGATGCTTGGTGTCGAGGAAGAGCGGTTCCTTTCGGCTGAATTTGCTCCAGCGGGAGTCTTTGTTGCCCTTCCAGGAGCACCCAATACAGTCAGCCAACTTGTGTGCTCGGTCAATCGGTCGAATGATACAGGACTCGTGAATGGACACGACTCCTCCGCCGTCGTCGACGAAGTTCTGATAACTGGCGAATTGATTGTCCGTGAGCTGAGGCAAATGAAGGAACTGGATCAACAAGTCTGCCTTGTCGAACTGTGCTTGGGAAGGAAACTGATAGGCTTCGTCCACGGAAACACGCGGAATCTTCTTCAATAAGGGCACGAATAATTCCTTGACCCGAATGTAGTCGTGTTCCCCTCCTTTATGATCTTCCGGCCCATAGAGCCAAAGAATGCGAACTTTCTTGCTCAGTGAAGCTTTCTCAAATTCGCCGGTCAGTTTCAGGAGCTTTGCCTTGGGCACCGGATGGTTCGGTTGGGCTGCCAGCAGTGAAATGAAGGCCAGGGCAAATAGAAGAGTGATCCAATTTTTCATGGTATGATTCGTTGGAAAGTGATTGTCCTAGTCTCCGCAAGAAAAGTCCATGCTAGAGGAAGTTTGGATGTTTCGGGATTGCTGCTCGGAGGCAAGCCGAATCATTTTAACCTCTTTTGTAAATTCTCAAGACTAGGAAAATTCAGGTTTGAGCAGGAGTATTAATATGTTAATTTGATTTTCAATGAACCGCAGGGAGTTTTTTAAGATGGGTGGGCTCACACTTGGAGCCATTTCTCCCTTGGGACTTTCTTTACCTCAAGTCTTGGCTAACGAGGCATCCGGTTCGGGCAAGCGGATCAACGTCATCTTTATGTTCCTGCAGGGGGGAGCCAGTCAGCTCGACATGTATGACATGAAGCCTGATGCTCCCATTGAGGTTCGTGGGAAATATCATCCCATTTCAACCAATGTTCTCGGAATACAGCTAAGCGACCAATTACCCAAACTTGCCCAATGCGCGGACAAGTTTTCCCTCATCCGTTCGATGCATTCTTTCGCTAACGATCATGGTGCTGGTGACGTCGACATCATGTGCGGAAGCCCTCGAGACAAAAACATGCAGGCTCCGGGTATTGGAGCCGTTCTAACAAAGCAGAAGAAACAGTTGGCTCCGGTTCCTCCCTTCGTGCACTTGGGCGACATGAAACACCCTAGGCATAGCGCCCCCGGTTATGGTGGGTACCTCGGACATGCCTATGACCCTTTTCTCATTACTCAGGATGCCAATTCACCGAGCTTCTCGGTTAATACTTTCGATACGCCCGAGAACGTCGATCTTACGCGACTGGGGGGGCGCAAAAGTTTGCTACGTTCCTTGGACCTTTTTCAATCCGACCAAGAAAACAAGTTTGAGTTCGCTCGAACGCACGACGTCTTTACCGAAAAGGCTCTTGGGTTAGCCACGTCGACTAATGCAAAGAAGGCCTTCGACTTATCCAAGGAACCGGCGAAGCTCAGAGACGCCTATGGCCGTAACCAAGTAGGGCAGGGGATGCTCTTGGCGAGAAGATTGGTCGAGGCAGGCGTCCGTTTCGTAACTATTCAAGGTTACGTCGACACGGGTATCTACGCCTGGGATCACCATTGGGGAATTTTCCCTCATCTGGAGAAGCAGTTGCCCATTTACGATGCCAGTTATTCCGCCCTCCTGAACGACCTCGACGATCGTGGCATGCTGGACACCACCTTGGTAATCACTGCGGGTGAATTTGGACGCACTCCCAAACTTAATCAGAATAAACGTGGTCCCGGGCGTGACCATTGGTCGAATTGCTTCAGCCTCACAATGGGTGGTGGCGGCGTTAAGACGGGAATGGTCGTCGGGGCAAGTGACAAGTATGCCGCAACACCTACGGAACGCCCCGTTTCGGTTGCTGACTTTGCTGCGACCGTCTACCATGTACTGGGACTCGACCCTACGGCTGAAGTCGTTGCGAAGGGGAGACGAATGAAGATGCTTCCCGAAGGTTCTCCCGTTCGGGAACTACTTTAGTTTTCTTGTATTCACCTGCCGATTTTTATGGTGTGATAAAAGCAATTACATCTAGAACTAGTTTATCAATAAATTCCTTTTCATTGCATCGGTTTCATCAAGATGCCTGACTTCACTCTTTTCGCCAAAAATTAGTAGAAAGAAAACATTATGAATCAACAACTTGTTCCCTCCCCATCCAGCCGACGTAAATTCATCAAGGCCACTGCGGCAACAACAGCCATTTTGGGCTTCCCTGCCATTACGCAGTCCAAGTCGCCCAATGGCAAATTGGCGGTAGGCCTCATCGGGGTAGGAGGACGCGGTCGCGGTCATGTTGCGGCTTGCCGTAACGAGCAGGTGGTTTCCCTTTGCGACGTGAACAAGAAAAACCTCGACGGAGCGGCCCGTTTCCCCTGGTGCAAGGGGGCCCGTACCTCCGTGGACTTTCGCGATTTCTATAAAAAGATCGATGACGTCGATGCAGTCGTCGTGTCGACGACCGAGCATACCCATGCTTTTGCTACCTTGCCCGCCCTACAGGCCAAGAAGCATGTCTATTGTGAAAAGCCGCTTACCCGCGATGTTCATGAGTGCCGGATCATTACCGAAGCCGCGGCCAAGGCAGGCGTGCAGACCCAGATGGGTACGCAGATTCATGCCGGCAACAATTTCCGCCGAGTGGTCGAACTTATTCAGTCTGGCGCCATCGGAGAGGTTCGTGAAGCTCATACTTGGGTCAGCCGGGCTTGGGGATGGAAAAGTCCAGCCGACGATACACCCAAGGAAGCCCACCCTGTCCCTGAGTTTCTCGACTGGGACCTATGGATCGGACCCGCTCCCTTCCGTCCGTTCAACAACGTATATTTTCCGGGACCGAAATGGTATCGCTGGTGGGATTTCGGAAACGGTACCATGTCGGATTTGGGCAGTCACCGCAACGACCTGCCTTGGTGGGCGCTTAAATTGGATGCGCCTCTTACCATTGAGCCGCTTACGGGACCCAAGCCGCACCACGATATCGCCCCCGCCTCCATGAGCGTTAAGTATACCTTTGCCGCTCGCGGCGACGGATATCCGGCGGTCGAGCACACTTGGTACCAAGGAACGGAGAAGCCGAAGATCTGGCATGACAAGAAAATCCCACAGTGGGGTGATGCAACCCTTTTCATCGGTGAGAAGGGAATGGTCATTTCCGATTACGGAAGACACGCGCTTCTTCCCGAGGATAAGTTCAAGAACTTTGAAAGACCCAAACCATGGATTGAACCTTCCCCCGGGCAGCAGGCCGAATGGATACGTGCCTGCAAGGGCGAAGGCCCCGAAGCCCTTTGCAACTTTGCCTACGCCGGTCCCCTGACCGAGGCCAACCACTTGGGCAACGTCGCCTACCGAGCTCAGAAGAAGCTGGAGTGGGATGCGAAGAACATGAAGATTCCCAACGCTCCGGAAGCAGAGAAGTATCTCGGTCGTACCTATCGCAAAGGTTGGAGCTTGAGCTAACAAGTCCCGTACCCGGAACCTCCCAACAGCGTCTCGACGCTGCCATATTCATGAAGTGTCTCCGTACCTTTCTCTTTTTTGGCCTTTTCTGCGTTTCTTACTTGGGGGCTCGCCCCAACTTCATTCTCGTCTTCATTGACGATATGGGTTGGGGGGACTTCTCCTGCTTTGGCAATGAGGCTGCTCAGACGCCCGAAGTCGATCGCATGGCGAAGGAAGGGGTTCGTTTCGAGCAATTCTACGTCAACTCCCCGATTTGCTCACCCTCGCGGACGGCGATCTCGACTGGTCAATATCCGCAGAGGTGGAAGATTACATCCTATCTGAGCAACCGTAATCACAACGAGCAACGCGGCATGGCTCAGTGGCTCGACCCGAAAGCTCCTATGCTGGCTCGATCCCTAAAAAAAGCCGGGTATGCGACGGGGCATTTCGGGAAGTGGCACATGGGAGGGCAGCGCAATGTGGACGACGCACCCCCTATTACTGACTATGGGTTCGACGCGTCCTTGACCAACTTCGAGGGCATGGGGCCAAAGTTGTTGCCCCTTACCCTTAAACCGGGGCAGGATCCCAAGACGCCTAGTCGTATTTGGGGCGATGCCGAGCGATTAGGCAAAGGGGTCCGCTGGATGCAGCGCTCAAAGATCACCGAGGGTTTTGTAGACGAGGCCATCCCCTTCATTAAGGTGGCGGCCGAGGCCGAAAAGCCCTTCTACGTCAACCTGTGGCCGGACGACGTTCATAGCCCCTTTTGGCCTCCCGTGGACAAGTGGGGCAACGGAAAGCGCGAATTGTATTTGTCTGTGCTTCGAGAAATGGATCGGCAGTTCGGGAAGCTATTCGATTTCGTTCGGGACGACGAAGCCTTGCGAAAAAATACCTTGGTTCTCATTTGTTCCGATAACGGTCCCGAGCAGGGAGCCGGAGTCTCGGGTCCTTTTCGTGGCTACAAGACGCATCTCTATGAAGGTGGAGTTCGTTCCTCTCTGATTGCCTGGGGACCTGGTCTGATCCCCTCCAACAATAATGAGTCGACGGCGAAGGTAAACGAGAAGTCGGTCTTCTCCGCTGTCGATTTAGTCCCTACCTTGCTCGAGTTGGCTGACGTTCCTCATCCTGAAGGAGTCAAGTACGATGGCGAATCCCTACCCGACGTTTTACTCGGGAAAAGCGATGTCTCTCGAAAACAACCGCTACTTTTTCGACGTCCACCGGATCGCGACGCCTATTATGGTGACAACGACTTACCCGATCTTGCCATCCGCGAAGGCAAGTGGAAGTTCCTTTGCGAGTACGATGGCAGCGAGTCCGAGCTATTCGACATGGAGGCTGATCGCGGCGAAACTAAGAACCTCGCCGCCAAGTATCCCGAACTGGTGGCTCGCCTGACCAAGGTCTGCATCGACTGGCACAATTCGTTGCCGCCCGACAACGGTCCCAATATGATCCGCAAGCCAAAGAAGAGACCGGCAAAGGCACTCTACGAGTTGAAGCAAGGCGAGAATCTATCAGGTGTGGAAGCCCCCTTTTGCGAGGGTCGAAAAGTAACCATTGACGCTACCTTCGAGAGCAAAGGAAAAGACGGTGTGATCCTTGCGCAGGGTGGGGATAAGGCGGGTTACGCACTATATTTACGGGATGGTAAACTTGTACTTGGCGTTCGCCGCGACTGGAAACTGACTGAAGCGGTTTCCACTTCTCTTTTAGACGGCAGAGTTGCGGTCGTGGCGACGATCGGACAGACAGGGAAGATGACGATGTCAGTGGCGGGCAAACAAGTTGCCGCGGCCGACGCCAAGGGCAAGCTCACACAGCCAGGCGATGGTCTTCAGGTCGGCAATGACCTGGTCAAGCCCGTCGGCAAGTACACTGCGACCAAATTTTCTGGTAAGATAACTAAACTCAGCCTGCAGTTTGATTAGGCTCAATTTGCCGCTTTTGCTTTACCCTTACTGTGCTGACCCCGACATCGCGGTCGGTCATCTTGAAATCACGCTTTGCATCTAGTGGAACAAGTCTTGGCCTTCCGACAATGTCTCCAGCCTGATTCGGAAGCCTAAGCGCAAGGAGTAATTTCCTGTTGAAGGATGGTCTCGGCTTTAATGGCATACAGATAAAATTGAATCATATCATTGACCTTTTAAAAACGATCATGAAGTTTTTGATGTAGATGAAATTAATTTTTAGGTCCTTTGCTGTTTTCTTGAGTATTGCGGTGCTTGTTTTTGCGGAAAATGAGGTGGATAGAAAAAAAGAACATTTGTCTCCCGGCCCGTGGCAGCAACATCTGTCGGATGCCGTATGGATGAAGGAACTGGTCAAGGAAGACGGTATCTACCGTGACAAACTTTCCATTGTAACCTCGAGACGCAGTGGGGAAAGAGATTTACTTGCGTATACAGGTTGGGTGAAGCAGGAAGTGCGAGAGGCGGATCTCTTTGGGGGTCAAAAAGGCCCCTTTTCCTCTTACAACCCAGTAGAGGTGATTGATACTCCCAATTACATGGTGTTCCAGTTGGTCCTCGGGCAAATGATCCTCGGGAAACGACAGGGTCTGTGGTCGGAGTGGAACCAAGACGGACGCAAGATTGCCGAGGGCAATTACAGGGACAACGTCAAGCAGGGTC
>PCBO01000086.1 GCA_002730975.1 Opitutia bacterium | reverse complement strand
GACTCATAATCGCCAGGTCGTCGGTTCGAGCCCGACAGGGCCCACCATTTTCCAGAAACAGTTTGAACCTGCGTTTCAGGCTCTGAAACTAGCGGCGTTTGGCTCTAGCAATCTGTTTGGCGAAAGCGAAACGGGCTTCGGCTTCGAGACGATCAATTTCGGCAGCGTCTATGTTGCTCTTCTTGCCTTCCTCAAGGGCTTCTTTAGCTCGCTTGACGGCTTCCTCGATTTCAGTGTCGTCGATCTTCTCGACGTTGATTGCCTGATCAGTAAGGATGGAGACTTTGTCGCCATAAACCTCTATGAAGCCGGAACCAACGGCGAGCATCTCGATATCATTACCCCGGTGCACTTTAATCTCACCTGCCTTGAGCTTGGCTATCACCGGGACATGGTGGGGTAGTATATGCATTCGACCCTCGGAAGTAGGCAGACCCACCTCGTCTACGGTCTCGGAAAAGACCTTGGCGTCGGGGGTGACGATTTCGAGAAGGAGAGGCATGGCGCGAAGTCGGTTATAAAAGGAGGAAAGGAAACTAGTCGTCGCTTTTCTTCTCGATGACGGAATCCATCCCGCCCTTCATGTAGAAATCATTTTCGGCTACCTCGTCTAGTTCGCCGTCGAGGATCATTCGAAAGCCATTGATAGTATCGCTGACTGAAACATATTCACCGGCCACTCCGGTAAAGACTTCCGCAACGTGAAAGGGCTGGGATAGGAACTTCTGAATCTTGCGGGCTCGAAACACGGTTTGCTTCTGCTCGGGCGAAAGCTCGTCAAGGCCAAGAATGGCGATGATGTCCTGCAAGTCCTTATAGGACTGTAGGACCTCCTGAACGCCGCGAGCGACGCGGAAGTGTTCTTCTCCTACGATCTCAGGAGAGAGGGCGTTTGAAACCGATGCCAGAGGATCCACGGCAGGGTAGATACCCAGTTCCGCGATGGAACGCTCCAAAACGATGGTGGAATCGAGGTGGGCGAAGGTGTTTGCGGGAGCGGGATCGGTAAGGTCGTCGGCTGGGACATAGACGGCCTGAAAGGACGTGATGGAACCTTTGTTCGTGGATGTTATACGCTCCTGCAGGATGCCCATTTCCTCTGCTAGCGTGGGTTGGTAACCAACGGCAGAGGGGGAACGACCGAGCAAGGCAGAAACTTCCGAACCCGCCTGTGAAAAGCGGAAAATGTTATCTACGAAGAGGAGCACGTCTTGGCCCATTTCATCCCTGAAGTATTCCGCCATGGTGAGACCGGACAGGGCAACGCGCATGCGAGCCCCAGGAGGCTCGTTCATTTGACCGTAAACGAGAGCCACCTTGGATTTGGAGATATCTTTTTGGTCGATGACTCCAGCGTCAGACATTTCGTGATAGAGGTCGTTGCCTTCGCGGGAACGCTCCCCTACCCCGGCGAACACTGAGTAACCGCCGTGTCCCTTCGCTATGTTGTTTATGAGCTCCATGATGACGACCGTCTTGCCTACGCCCGCTCCGCCGAATGCACCAACCTTGCCACCCTTGATAAAGGGGCAAATGAGATCGATCACCTTGATGCCGGTTTCGAGGATTTCAGCCGTAGTGTCTTGTTCCGCAAGGCTGGGAGGAGTTCGGTGTATGGGCCGCGTGTGCTCGGTCTCACAGGGACCGAGGTTGTCCACGGTGTCTCCCACGACGTTGAATATGCGACCAAGAATCTTGTCGCCGACAGGCACGGAGATGGGGGCTCCGGTGTTTACGACGTCCATGCCGCGAACGAGCCCTTCGGTGGAAGACATTGCGACCGCGCGTACTCGGCTACTCCCAAGATGCTGCTGAGTCTCGAGGGTAAGGTCGACGTCCTCTTCCGCTCCGGCAGGTCGGAAATTAATCTTAAGGGCATCGTAGATTGCGGGAACCGAACCCTCATCGAATTCGGCGTCTACTACGGCACCGATGACTTGGACGATCTTTCCTATATTATTTTTTTCGCTCATCTGACTGGGTGAAGATAAAAGTGGATTTGGAGAAAAGTACTAGGCCCCATCGCTAAAAGCGGCGGCCGAAAGTTCGATGATTTCTTGAGTGATGGCAGCTTGCCTTGCTCGGTTGTACTGGAGGGTAAGGTCTTCAACTAAATTGCCTGCATTATCAGTGGCATTTTTCATGGCTACCATACGAGCGCTATGTTCGGAGGCTTGGGATTCGAGAATCAACTGATAAGTTTCCTGCTTAACGTAGAGAGAGGCCAACTCAGCCAAGATTTCACTACGGCCCGGCTCGAAGAGGATTTCGCGAGAATCCTTGGCAATCTCGTCGTCGGGCGAACCAAAGCGAGCGTGAAGAGTAGACAACATCGTCTCAAGATCGGAAAAAGGGAGAAGCTGTACAATCTCTGGCTCTTGCTGAAGAGTATTAACAAAACTGGTGTATGCGACCTCAACCGTATCGATATTTTCCTCCAAATATTGATGGAGTAGAAATTCGACTACTTTACGCACTTCGGAAAAGGGAGCGCGGTCGGATACCGTGAAGTCGGCTAATAGATCTCGTCTGGTTCGCGAAAGATATTGAGTAGCTCGTTTTCCGACGGCTACGAACTTAGCCGATGCATCCACTTCGTGGACAAGACGGAAGAGGTTTGCATTGAGAGCACCACAAAGTCCTTTGTCTGTGGACAGGACGAGAACACCTCTATGTTTAACGGGGCGACTCTCGAAAAAAGCCTGTCCAGACTCCTGTAAATTACTGGAAAGAGAACCGATGACATCGGCAAGTAATAGAGCATATGGACGGCCGCACTTAGCGGATTCCTGCGCCCGTTTCATCTTGGAGGTCGCCACCATCTGCATCGCCTTAGTAATTTGACGAGTGTTTTTAACGCCCTTGATGCGGTTGCGGATGTCGCGAGTATTAGCCATTAGGTCTATGCGGTGATAAAGGCTTCAAACAGTAAGAAAGCTGAAAATCAACGATTTCAAGCGAAGGAACGCTTCCAGTCTTCAACAGCTCGCCGAAGGTCTTCCTCAATACCTTTAGTAAGGTTACCTTCCTCGTGAATTTTTTGAACGACTTCCTTACCGCTACTAGAAAAGTATTCTTTCAGGCTTTCTACTGCAGCAGTGATACGAGAAACGTCGATTGAATCGAAAAAGTTGTTTTCCATGGCCCACATAACGCCGGTTTGAACTGAAACAGGAACAGGACTATATACACCTTGCTTGAACATTTCGACGATGCGAGCACCTCGATCCAATTGAGCCTTGGTAGCGGCATCCAAATCGGATTCAAACTGAGAAAAGGCGGCCAGTTCACGAAATTGGGCAAGTTGCAATTTCACCTTTCCAGACACTTTTTTGTATGCCTTGACCTGTGCCGCAGAACCAACCCGCGAAACAGACAAGCCAACAGAAACTGCGGGACGGATACCCTTGTTGAAAAGGTCGGTCTCTAAGAAGATTTGACCATCGGTGATGGAAATGACATTTGTAGGTATGTAGCCTGCTACATCACCCATCTGAGTTTCAATAATTGGTAAAGCAGTGAGAGAACCATTACCGCTGTCTTTATTAAGGCGGGCGGATCGCTCGAGGAGTCTTGAATGCAGGTAAAAAACATCACCTGGAAATGCTTCGCGGCCAGACGGCCGCTTTAATATAAGAGAAATTTGTCTGTATGCGACAGCATGCTTGGAAAGATCATCGTAAACGATCAATGCATCTTTACCGTTTCTCAAAAACCACTCACCCATGGCACAACCAGCATAGGGAGCAAGGTATTGATTGGCCGGATTGTCTGCAGCGGGGGCCGCGACCACAATAACGTAATCCATAGCGCCATTGTCTTCCAAAGCCTTGATGGTGCGTGCGATGTTGGAGTTTTTTTGACCAATGGCGACGTAAATTGAATAAACGGGGCGAAAATCAGGATCACCGCTTTCTTCGCCAAGCTTGTTAATTTTTGCTTGATTAATAATTGTGTCGATGGCGATCGTAGTCTTACCCGTGGAACGATCACCGATAATCAATTCTCGCTGACCACGACCTACGGGAATCATCGAATCGATGGCCATAATGCCAGTTTGCAAGGGTTGGTCAACCGACTGTCGGGGTATAATGCCGGGGGCTATCCGCTCGACAGGGTAATTTTCACTTGAATCGATAGGGCCTTTTTCATCAATTGGGTTACCGATGGCATCCACCACCCTGCCCAGCATTCCCATACCGACCGGAACGGAAAGCAAGCGACCAGTGGTTTGGACCTCGTCGCCTTCCTTTAAACGGCTGGCATCACCCAGGACGACGCAACCAACAGATTCTTCCTCTAAATTCAAGGCGATTCCAGAAACATTGTTCGGAAATTCGACCATCTCATTGAACATGACCTTGGAAAGTCCGTCTACTCGGGCAACCCCATCGGCCAGAGTTGTTATACGGCCGATGTTGGTACGTGTTGCATCCGTGGAGAGGCTTTCGATTTCCTTTTTTATAAGTTCTGTAATATTGCTCATTGCTTAAAGAATATTCGTAGGGAAGATGGAAAGTTCATAATTAAATGTTTAACACAAAGCTCTCTCTAGGGGGCGAAGACGACTAGATGCCGAATCTTCATAAACATCGTCGAAAACCTTGACCCGAATACCGGCAATTAAGTCAAGATTTTCGCGCATTTCAACATCGATATTGCGACCATATTGTCTCGATAATTCTATTTTAAGCGACTCGATAGAAGAATCAGAAGGCTTTCCGGCAAATTCCACTATCGCTAGACCCTTGGATGACTCACGAATCGCATGATCTAAAAACAATTGAAGAAGGAGCTTGTGATAGCGCGAGGGATTAGCACGGAGAGTTTCGAGAACTTCACAAACCTTTGCCTCTACCATCCTACCCTCTTCGTCGAGGGTAAGCCGTAAAAGTTTCTTCGAGATTTCTCGAATGCGGGGAGACGCGGTCATTTCGAAAAGAAAATTCGTATGAATTTAAACTCTAATTTAAGGACAACTTAGTTTCGCGTGCCGCGGAATCACTAAAGCGATCACGTTCGTCGGAACTCAGTTCCCGACCTAAAACCCGCGAAGTAGCCATAACAACGAGAGAAGCGATTTCCTCGCGAGCTTCACCAAGGACACGTTGCTTTTCAAGTTTCATGGCATCACGAGCCTTGGAAACTATATCAGCCGCCTGTTTTTCCGCCTCTATCCGCTGAGATTCTAAATGCGCCTTAGCTTGATCCCGTGCCTGAGCGACGGTCTTTTGTGCTTCAACTGACGCATCCTTGAGCGTTTCTTCTTGTTTGCGCTCGGTTTCCTCTAGCTGAAGTTTAATCTTTTCAGCGTTGATCAAAGAGTCGGAAATTTCTTTTTCACGAACTTCCATCTTTCCTAGGATTCCCTTGAAGGCAAATTTCCATATGATCCATGCAACGACAGTAAAATTAATTGCCTGAGCAATGAAAAGAGGCCAATTGAGGCCAAACTTGGTTTGGATCCCTTGAACGGTATCGGCAACGCTGGCTAAGACTTCCATGAGTTTGGATGGTTGCGGAGTGTGGAGAAAAATTAAAGAAACAAAGAGTAAAAGGCTACCGCTTCGGCCAACGCCATACCGATGATGGCCTGGACAAGAATTGGTGTGGAAGCATCCGGGTTACGCCCAACGGCTTCAGCGGCTTTCATTCCCACAAGACCAACCCCAATTGCTGCTCCGAGGCAACCGAGTCCTGCTTGAAGAGGCTTGTAAGTCGCTTTGAGCAACTCGGTTTGTTGCGTGAAGACTTCCTCGGTCATTACAATTGTTGCATTTGCGTCTGCTAGTATATCTATCATAATATTTTTAGTTAGTTGTGCGAATTCAATCGTCCACTCACATGGATGGTCACGATCGACGAAAAAGAAAAATCAATGGTGCTCCTCATCACCATGGTTGCAGATCAATCCGATGTAAACTGCTACGAGAAGCATGAACACCAACGCTTGAACTACACCTATAAGCACTTCGAGCATGTAAAAAGGGATTGGTACAATCCCCATGGATAAATTAGAAAGCCATTCGGGAAAATTAAGCTTTTCCCCGAGATGAAACATACCGTGGAGAAGGCTTTCACCTCCAAATACATTTCCAAACAAGCGAAAAGTAAGAGAAACGGGACGAAAAATAATAGAGATAACTTCAATAAATCCTACGGCGATGAAAATGACACCTAAGAAATAAAACAGGCCGACATTTAATTCTTTCTTGTCGGCTTTATTACCAAACCAATCCAAAATAATGGCTTTGATTCCTGCGTACCTCAAAATTAGGTAAAGCCATGTCAAGTTAGCCACTGCAGCCAGGGCTAGAGTCATGTTCAAATCGGCATTGCCTGGCCGTATCCAAGCTTCAGTAACATTGAAGTGCCCTTGGTGATTATGACCGAAACCAATCGTACCAACTCCGGGCAATAGACCGCTGATGTTGTTGACGAGGATGAAAAAGAAGAGACCACTTAATAACCAAAAGGAAGGAAAAAAGACCTTTCGGCCAACGATAGGCTGAATTATGCCACGGAGCATCCCGATACACTCTTCAATGATAAGTTGCCCTCGGGAAGGGACAAGACTTGGGTTTCCGACAAGCCATCTAACAAGAAGAATTAGAGCAAAAGAAACCACCCAGCTGGTTACCATTGAATTGGTTATTGGGAGATCTCCAAAAAAATTCAATCTTTGAGCCTGAACACTAACTCCACCTTCCGCGGCACACAGGGTATTTGCGAAAAATAAATAAATGGGTGTGAAGAGAATTCTAGTCACTTTTAAAAAAGAAAATTAAAAAGCTTAGTTAATAGGTTAAAATAAGTTTAGGTCAACGAGGATTTTAGTGTTGTTAACAAATTAAAGGTAAGATTTAGATGATATACTATTCAGTGGCTCTAGCTCTTGGTGCAATGGAGTTTAGCGATGAGGGTTTGGTATTCTGGCAAAATATTCTGAAAGAACGTTTCGTGTTCAAAAGGCCAAGCAGCTTCTGGATCTAAGTTCCATGAATCGATACAGTTTATCTGATCCACGGCCCATGAGAAGTAATCTTGATGATCGGTACGAAAACACAATTCGGCATTCGGAACAGAACGAGCAGCGAGCAAGTCGAGAAAAGGATGCTGAATGAGGCGACGCTTATGGTGGCGTTTCTTGGGCCATGGATCGGGAAATAGGAGAACTGTTCTTTTAAAACTTATAGAGTGAGGAAAGTTTTCGAGAAACTCCTGGGCTTCAGTTTTAAAAAAGAAAAGATAAGGAAGGTTACGCTTTTCCTTTTTTCTGTTAGACTTATCTATCCTTTTGGTAATCAGATCGATTCCGATACAAGCATCCTCCGGTTTACTCTCAGAATAGGCGGTGAGCCAGTGCCCATGACCACATCCAATCTCGAGGGTCAAACCCTCCTCGAGACAACGCTCAGGCATGATGGACAGGCATTCTTCTCCGAAGATTCGAATACGTTCTTCACGAGTCGCGAGATCAACATACTGCTCGCGAAAAAGGTCACTCACTCCCCTACCCCACAATTGCCTAAGTTCTTACCAGAAAGGATAACCATCAGCACACTGACGTCGGAAGGGTTGACACCTGAAATGCGACCAGCCTGAGCAAGTGTGGAAGGGCGTATCAATGAGAGCTTTTCAATACTTTCCTTGCGCAACCCAGGGAGACCTTCATAAGAAAAATTGGGCGGTATCTTAATCTTTTCGGACTCCGCCAGCTTGGCAACATTACGAAATTCACGTTCCAAGTAACCAGAATAAGTTGTACGGTATAGGATTTCATCTCGTGTCGGAGTAGGCAGACGCAAGAAATCTTCGTGAAGAGCATTCACTCCCCCACCCTTCCTGAGATGCACTGCGGAGGTAATTCCACCTTTTATCTTGATCGTTTCAAATGTGTGTACCCATTTTTCAACATTCGAGAACTTTTCCTTAACGGAGGAAAGTCTAGAAGGCGTAAGCATTTTAAAACGATCGGTGTGCTTCAACATACGAAGTTCAGCACTTCCGTGATTGAAGAGCAAACGATGTTCGGCTCTACTAGTAAACATACGATACGGTTCCGTCGTGCCTTTTGTTACGAGATCATCAACGAGAACTCCCAAATAACCTTCATTGCGACCAATGATCAAGGGCTCTTCGCCGCGAACCTTGGCGACGGCATTTAAACCGGCCAGGAGGCCCTGACCAGCAGCTTCCTCATAACCTGAGGTGCCATTAATTTGTCCTGCGAAAAAGAGGCATCCCAATATCTTAGATTCAAGATTGCGATACAATTGAGTAGGTGGAGCGTAGTCGTATTCGACAGCATAGGCAGGTCTCAGAATGATAGCTTCTTCGAGTCCGGGAATAGTTTTTAAAATATCGCACTGTACAGAAAATGGTAAACTCGTGGAGAGACCGTTAACATACCATTCATCAGTGTTGAGTCCTTCGGGTTCAAGCTGAATACGATGTGAGTCCTTGTCGGAAAAACGAACAACCTTGTCCTCGATGCTCGGGCAATAACGGGGCCCGGTTCCAATGATTTCGCCACTGTAAAGGGGGGATAAGCTTAAGTTGTTCCTAATGATTTCGGAAGTTTTTTCCGTAGTTCGGGTAACGCGACAAGATACTTGACCGCCACCCCCGAAAGGAAAACTTGCAAGATGGAAATTACCATGTTCCACGTGGAACCAACGCGATGAACGTTCCACGTGGAACATGTCGTTGTCGGAACGAGTGTCATGAAAGGCGAAATATGTTGGGCTTTCATCACCAAGCTGTTCCTCAAGCTTGTCATGCTTGATACTTTTTCCTAAAAGCCGTGGCGGCGTACCAGTTTTAAAGCGGTTAAGTTCTATCCCATACTTCAGAAAATCAGAAGACATACCCTTAGCCACATGATCTCCGAGGCGACCACCTTCGCTTTTATTTTCTCCGACATGCATTAGCGCTCGAAGGAAAGTTCCTGTGGTCACAATTACAGTGGATGCGAAAAACTCAATATCTAAACTAGTTCGAACCCCGATGCATTTGCCATTCTTAACAAGCAGACCGGTAACCATGGATTGAAATATCGTAAGGTTTTCGGCGAGTTCCAATACGTGCTTCATCCTAAATTGGTAAGCCTTTTTGTCGCATTGTGCTCGCGGAGCCTGAACTGCTGGCCCTTTAGATGTATTCAGCAATTTAAACTGTATGCCGGTAAAGTCAGTATTTAAAGCCATCTCACCTCCAAGAGCATCGATTTCTCGGACTATCTGACCTTTGGCTTGGCCTCCAATCGCGGGATTACAACTCATTTGGGCAACAGTGTCCAAGTTGCCGGTAAGCATAAGAACATCCGACCCACAACGGGCTGCAATTAAGGCAGCTTCACAACCCGCATGCCCGGCGCCACAAACTATGACGTCGTAAGGTCGATGTTTGCCGTATTTGAGTCCTGTTGTCACTTACCAATGCAAAAGGAATGAAAAAGGCGATCGAGCATGTCCTCATTGTTAGTCTTACCAACGATTTCTCCTAAGGCACCGATCCCCGATGTGATTTCAAGTATGGAAAGTTCAATGGACAAACCCTCAAGAAGTAATCGATGAGCCTCCCGTAAAAAATTACCTACTAATGCTAGATTGGCTGCATGCCGAGCATTTACAATCATGTATTCCTCCGATGGAGGAGGAATTATCTTTCCCATCATCTCTTTTATCGCCGTTCTGCAATCATTAATTCCTTCACCAGTTTCTATAGAGAGTCGTAAGTGCTGAAAGTCAGGTAAAAATTCATTTAAATTCTTGCTGTCTTTTAGATCGATTTTGTTTTCTAAAACAAGACAATTTTCTGCATTAATATTATTGGAAAGATCTTTACTGACGGACTCAGGAGAGGGTAGGGTACTATCTACAACAAAAAGAAAGCAGTCGGCTTCCTCTGAT
>PCBO01000085.1 GCA_002730975.1 Opitutia bacterium | reverse complement strand
TTCTTCCACTATCTTGCCTTCACCGCGCCGCACTTTCCGCTCCATGCCTTGCCCAAGGACATCGAGCGCTACCGTGAACGCTACAAGCAAGGCTGGGACAAGATACGCTCGGCCCGCTGGAACAAGCAGAAAGAGCTCGGCCTCGCCAAGGGAGAGCTATCTCCCGTGGAACGCGATGTGGGGCCCCATCACCACTTCCCCGATGCCTACAAAATCCTAGGCCCGGGCGAAGTGCGCTATCCCGTTCCTTGGAAAACCTTAACCAAGGAGCAGCAAGCCTTTCAGGCGGACAAGATGGCGGTGCACGCGGCCATGGTGGACTCAATGGACAGAGCCATCGGGCGAGTGCTAGACCAATTGCGCAAGATGAAGGCTTTCGAAGACACCTTGGTCCTGTTCCTCTCGGACAACGGGGCCAGCGCCGAGGTCATGGTGCGTGGCGATGGACACGACCCGAAGGCTCCGCTGGGTTCCGCCTATACCTACCTTTGCCTCGGAGCCGGTTGGTCGACTGCTTGCAATACGCCGTTTCGGATGCACAAGACCTGGGTGCACGAAGGCGGTTCCTGCACCCCCTTTGTTGCCCATTGGCCAAACGGGATAGCGGCTCGCGGCGAACTGCGACAGACCCCTGGGCACGCCATCGACGTCGTCCCGACCATTTTGGAATTGGCCAAGGCGAAGGTGACCTTGAAAAAGAATGCTTCTGCTCCACCCGGTAAAAGCTTGGTGCCTGCATTCACCGAAGAACGCTCCATTGAACGGAATTACCTGTGGTGGTCTCATGACGGGAACCGGGCCATCCGCGTAAGGGATTGGAAGTTGGTCGCCACCAACGACGGCGCCTGGGAACTCTTCGACCTCGCCAAGGACCGAACAGAGACACGGGATCTCGCTTCCAAGCATCCTGTTAAGGTCAAGGAGCTTGAAAAACTGTGGTTGGAAACGCAGAACCAATTCATTAAGGATGCGAACCTTGATCACAGCTCTAAAAAGAAAAAGTGACTTTAGCTTAGGCTGTTGTTGCTATCCCATGGATTGGAAAACTAATTCTTTATGAAATATACTTTTTGGTCCAGAGTCCTTAAAAGCAGTAGTATTTAATTTTCATGCATCCAGTGAAACAGTTTTTGACAGTTGCCATCGCCCTCTCCTTGAGTGGCACCTCGTGGGCGAAAGTGGAGTCCTTTGATTGGAAGCAGCAGCGCAGTAAGCATTGGGCTTGGAGCGAATTGACGGATCCCAAGCCGCCTCAAGTCAAAGATGTGAAATGGGTCCGCAACGACATAGACCGTTTCATCCTAGCCAAGCTCGAGGCCAAGGGCTTTACCCCGAACGGGGAAGCCGGGCCCAGCGTATTAAACCGCAGGTTACACTTCGATCTCGTTGGTTTCCCAGGACTGGTCGATACACAAAACAAGTCTTACGAGCGTGTGATGGCAGAGCTCCTTGCCTCCGAGCATTTTGGTGAGCGCTGGGCAAGACACTGGTTGGACGTGGCCCGTTTTGCTGAAAGCCACGGCTTCGAGCAGGACTACGATCGACCGCACGCCTATCACTTCCGGGATTTCGTGATCAAGGCCTTCAATCAGGACATGCCTTACGACCAATTCGTTCGTTGGCAGTTGGCAGGGGATGAGATGGCCCCAAACGATCCGTTGGCCCTAAGCGCTACTGGATTTCTTGGAGCCGGAGTCTTTCCGACCCAACTGACGGAGAAGGAATTCGAGTCCGCCCGCTACGATGAGTTGGACGATATGGCCAACACCACGGGCATGGCCTTTCTCGCCCTTACCATCGGATGCGCTCGCTGTCACGATCACAAGTTTGATCCTATCGCCACCAAGGACTATTACCGCCTCACTTCCACTTTCGGGCTCACCATAAGGAGTGAGATCGACGCCCCCATGGACACGCAGCAATACCGCGACGGTTTGGTGAAGTGGGAAAACGAAAGAAAGCCACTGCTGGCGGCACGGGAAAAATTCGAACGGAACGAATTGCCAAAGCGCTTCGAGGAATGGCTTAACGATCCGGATGATAAGGCTTCCAATGCCACGGTTTGGGCTGTCCTCGACAACGCCGAGCCGAAGTCACTTGACGGTGCAACCTTCACGATCCAAGACGACGGTTCCTTCCTTCTTTCCGGTAAGAACCCTAGAGACGACCGCTGGGTGGTGACTGCCAAGGTGTCGCTGCCCAAGGTGACAGCCCTTCGTGTCGAAGCCCTGACCCACAAGTCGATGAAGGGCAACGGTCCGGGTCGAGCCAGCAACGGAAACATTGCCCTCAGCGACATCCGTGTGTTCGCCAAGAAGACCGGTGAAAAGGGTAAGGGCGAAGCTGTTAAATTGGTCAATCCGCGGGCTGATCACCAGCAGAACACAACCAGCCTGTCCATCGCCTCATCCATCGATGGGGACAAAAGGAAAACGGGTTGGGCGGTGGACGGCCAAATCGGCAAGGACCACGTTTGCGTGTTCGAGTTCGCCGAGCCAGTGGAAAACGAAGGCGGTTCCGAGTTCACCCTCGAGTTGGATTATTTCGTGAATACCAGCCACGTCATCGGCCGGCCCCGTTTCTCCATCTCCTCTCAACTTGCCCCACCCCTCAAGGCGGAAAGCCAAAGCCAGGTCATAGCTGCCCTGATGAAGGCAATCAGCCAACCCGGCGGTGTGGAGGGACTCGATGAAAACCAACGCTCCTCACTGAGGGACGCTTACCGTGGCATCGATTCCAAATGGAAGAAACTGACTGCCAATATAGCTGCCCACGAGAACAAAAAGCCGAGTCCCAAGAAGGTTAAGATGATGGTCTCCAGCGAGGGTTTTAAGCCAATGAAGCACCATGCCGATGGACGCGGTTATCCCCACTTCTACAAGAAGGTATACTTTCTCGATCGCGGCGACCCCAATAATAAGGGCGACGAGGTTACCCAAACCTTTCTGCCTTTGCTTATGCGCAATGGAAAAGACTCTGGACACTGGCAAGCACCCCCTCCGGTTGAAGCCCGTACTTCGTATCGACGCAAGGCGCTGGCCCATTGGTTGACGGATGTGAAGAACGGTGCCGGTTACCTAGCGGCTCGCGTTATAGTTAATCGTCTTTGGCAGCATCATTTCGGCCAAGGCTTGGTAGCTACCCCGAATGACTTCGGCTACCAATCGGAACCGCCCTCGCATCCCGAGCTTCTCGACTGGCTGGCTTCCCGCCTGATCGAGAATGGTTGGCGACTCAAGCCGATGCACAAGCTAATCCTTACCAGTGCCGCTTGGAGGCAAAGTTCCAGCTTTAATGAAGCTAAGGCAGCCAAGGATTTCGACAACCAATTGCTGTGGAGATTCACTCCCAGGCGACTGGAGGGCGAGGTGATTCGTGACAGCTTACTCTCGGTGAGTGGTCAACTCGACAAGACCATGTACGGTAAAGGCTCCTTGGACGAGCGAACCAAGCGTCGCAGCGTTTATTTCTTCATCAAGCGCAGCAGGCTGATCCCCACGATGCAGCTCTTCGATGCCCCCGAGCCGCTCGTCAGCCAAGGGCGCCGGCTAAGCACCACGATCGCACCGCAAGCTCTCATGTTTATGAACAGCCCGCATGTACGAGGATACGCAACTGCCTTTGCCCAAAAACTGGCCAAAGTTGCGGGCGAAGATTTCGAGATAGCCGTGAACGTGGGGTATCAAGCTGCTTTGGGACGCCAGCCCGATCTCGAAGAACGCGCCTCTACTCTCGCTTTCCTCAAGAGTCAGAAAGAGGCCTATTTAACAGCCCGCCAAAATAATCCCCAACTTTTGGCCTTGGTGGATCTAGCGCAAACCATCTTCAGTCTAAACGAATTCAGCTACCTCAGATGACACCATGAACAACTTTCTTTCTCATCCCATGAATCGCCGTTCCATGTTGTCCAGCTGCGGTATGGGGCTTGGCTCCCTAGGTTTGACAAGCCTCCTTCACGACGAAAAATTGCTCGGATCCACAAACCCATTGGCTCCTAAGCGATCGCATTTCGCGGGTAGAGCCAAGTCCGTTATCTGGATTTTTGTTAACGGTGGTCCCAGCCATGTCGACACATGGGATTATAAGCCCGCCCTCGAGAAAATGGATGGTAAGACCTTTGAGGGATTCGATCGTTTCACCGGGTTCTTCGCCAACGCAGTGGGTGGGCTAATGAAAAGTCCGTTCGAGTTCACTCCTCGCGGCCAATGCGGTAAGATGGTATCGGAAATTTTCCCTAAGTTGGGCGAACACGTTGACAAAATGGCGTTCATTCACTCGGGGCACACCGAGTCCAACAACCATAGTCCCGCCTTATTTATGATGAATTGTGGCTTGCCTCGCATGGGCTACCCTTGCGCCGGGGCATGGGCCACTTACGGTTTGGGGTCGCCGAGCCACGATTTGCCATCCTTTGTTGTCATGAGCGACCCGCTTGGTCGAGGTCTGCCTAAGGGACATGCCGCAAACTGGGGAGCCGGCTTTTTGCCTAGCGTATATCAGGGCACTCATTTTCGTCCCTCGGGCGACCCGATCGACAATTTGCACCGCCCCAAGGAACAGGATGTTTCTCGGCAACGTCGACAGCTCGATCTTTTGGCCCAATTGAACAGACGTGACCTGAAAAAGAATCCTCATGAGGAGGAGCTTTCGGCTCGGATTGAAAGTTTTGAGCTTGCTTATCGCATGCAGACGGCTGCTCCCGAGGCTCTCGACCTCGCTAAGGAACCCGATCAATTGAAGGAGCTCTACGGCCTTAACGTCGGAAAATCCAAGCACTTTGCTGCCCAGTGCATGATGGCCCGCCGTTTGGTGGAGCGAGGTACCCGATTCATCCAGATTTATTCGGGCGGCATGGCCAACCAGCGCAGTTGGGACGGTCACAGCGACATCAAGGGAAACCACACTGGTTTCGCTCAGGAAACGGACCAACCGATCGCCGGTTTGTTAACCGATCTGGCCCAACGTGGTCTGCTTGACGAGACATTAGTCATTTGGGCTGGAGAATTCGGGCGTTTGCCCGTAGCCCAAAGAAGCGGCAAGCCCGGCCGCGACCACAACCCGCACTGCTTCTCTGCCTGGATGGCGGGTGGCGGCGTAAAGGGTGGTGTCTCTTATGGCGAATCCGATGAAGTGGGCCACAAAGCCGCGGTAGACAAGGTGCATGTGAATGACTTTCACGCCACCATCCTTCATTTACTTGGTTTGAATCATAAGGAATTAACCTATCGCTATGGCGGTCGCGACTTTCGCCTCACTGACGTGGCGGGCAAGGTGATTGCCCCCATCCTCGCATGATAAGGACAACCTCAGTCGGTATCCTTTTGGGGATGATTCTAACGGCCTCCCCTTTCTCTTGGGCCGAGGAGAAGCTACAATTCAATCGGGACATACGCCCCATTCTATCCAATGCATGCTTTCATTGTCACGGACCGGATGAAAAGGAAAGAAAGGGTGGACTGCGGTTCGACTTGGAGGCGGCCGCATTCAAGCCAGCCAAGTCCGGAAATCCCGCGATCATCAAGGGGAATGCCAAGGAAAGCGAATTGACCTACAGGATTTTCCTGTCCGAGGACGATGAGGAACACATGCCCCCTCTGGACAGCGGGAAATCGATCACACAGGAGCAAAAGGAAACCCTGCGCCAATGGATCGACCAAGGAGCCGAATACCAAGGACATTGGGCCTTTATCGCTCCGAAGCGCCCGGAGGTACCTGCTCATGCCAAGGCCAAGCACCCGGTCGATGCCTTTTTGAATACCCGCTTGCAGGCGGAGGGATTGGAAATGAAGAATGAGGCGGATAAGGAGACTTTGTTGAGGCGGGCGAGCTTGGACCTGACCGGTTTGCCTCCCACGATCCAAGAGATGGATGCCTTTGCCAAGGACTCAACGACCGATGCCTACGAGAAGGCCTTGGACCGTTTGCTTGCCTCCCCCCACTTCGGAGAGCGAATGGCCTTGGAATGGTTGGACTTGGCCCGCTATGCGGACAGCAATGGTTTCCAGAGCGACGGGAGTCGCGACATGTGGTTGTGGAGGGAATGGTTGATCGGGGCCTACAACCGAAATTTGCCTTTCGACCAGTTTACCATCGAACAACTGGCCGGGGACATGTTGCCCGATGCGACCGAGGATCAGATCGTGGCCACAGGTTTCAACCGCAATCATAGACTCAATGGGGAAGGGGGGCGGATCGTGGAGGAATGGTTCGTGGAGACGGTGATCGACCGGGTGGAGACCACGGGCACGACCTGGTTGGCCCTGACCATGACTTGCGCCCGTTGCCATGATCACAAGTACGATCCGATTTCCCAGAAGGAATTTTTCGAGTTCTTTGCCTTTTTCAATTCCAACGATGAGAGCGGGGTCCTGGCGGCCAATGGAAAGAACGGATTCAACACGATGCCTTTCATCAAGGTGGCAAGTACCGAACACAAGAAGAAGCAGGCAGAGTTGGAGGTTAAGTTGAAGGAGGCCGAGAAAGCCGCCCAATCGGCCCAAAAGGCCGATATGTCCGCTGCCTTCGAAAAGTGGCTGGCTGCCGAAAGAGAGGCTCAGGCCAACAACAAGGATAAGCCGGTCTGGATTTCCTTGAGCGGGGAGAGCGTGAAGAGCAGGGGTGGGGCGACTTTCAAGAAACAACCGGATGGTTCGTGGTTGCCCGGTGGGAAGAATCCGGTCCATGACGTTTACGAAATCGAATCTACTTTGGCGCCCGGCGCCTTTGCGGGGATTCTATTGGAATGCCTACCGGATGCCCGGATTCCCAACAAGAGCCTCGGCCGCTACAGCAATGGAAATTTTGTACTCACGCGCGTAGAAGCGGAAATTCGCCCAAGCAAAGGCAAGCCCGTGCCGGTCAAGCTGACCCGTCGCTTGGCGGACTATTCCCAGAAGGGGTGGGACATCAGCTTCGTCAACAACGGGAACCGCAAAAATGGTTGGGCTGTGAATGGACCGACCCGGCGCAAACTGATCAAGGCCATGTTCCTTGCGGATTCTCCGATCAAGGTATCGAAGGATGGTAAACTCGTGGTCCGGTTCTTTCACGAAACTCTCAACCAGCACAACATGGGACGCTTCCGTCTCTCCTTTACTGCGGACAAGGGGGCTTCTCTAGACGGCAAACCGGGCCTTCCTTCCGAGATTTCTTCGCTTGTGGTCAAGGCCGAAAACGCTTTGAAGCCAGCCGAAAAAGCCAAACTGGAAAAGCACTTCAAGACGACGGCTCCGAACCCGGCCAGCCAAGCCAATAACGAGGTGGCTCAGGCCAAAAAGGCTCTGGAGAATTTCAAAAATTCCCTTCCCAGCACCATGGTCATGAAGGAAAAGGCTCTGCCCAAGGATGCCTTCATTCTCAACCGAGGGGAATACGATCAACCGACCGAGAAGGTGGGCCGGAACTTGCCCGCGGTCTTGCCCTCTTTGCCGGAGGGCGAACCGGTCAACCGCTTGGGTTTGGCTCGCTGGTTGGTGTCGGGCGAACATCCCCTGACCGCCCGTGTATGGGTCAACCGGACTTGGGAGCGTTTGTTCGGTTTCGGAATCGTGAAGACCTCGGAGAATTTCGGTTCGCAGGCGGAGTGGCCCATGCATCCCGAACTGCTCGACTGGTTGGCGGTGGAGTTTGCCAAGCCGACCGTTTTGCCGAAGGTCGCGGGCAAGCCTTCCAAGCCTTGGGACATGAAGGGAATGATCAAGTTCCTCATGATGAGCC
>PCBO01000084.1 GCA_002730975.1 Opitutia bacterium | reverse complement strand
CGTCAGCCACGGTATATATGACATCGTCCACAATCTTAAGCCCCAAGGGTTCGTGTAGCCCTGCCGCAAAACGCTTCCATTCCAAGCTCTCCAGTTTTTGATCTATGTTACGAACTAACCACACATCGCCGTCCCAAGTGGAAACCGCCGCAGTCTTGCCATCCTTGAAGAAATCAAAGCCGCCAATGCGCATCTGTACACCATAAGGATTATTGTAGGGCACCGTAAGCCGATCGATAACATATGCTTTGTCCTCTTTAGAAACTTCACCCTTTGTTTTGACAGTCTCTTTCCAGCGAGCGCCGCCGCCCTTGGTCAATGCCAACAAATCCTCTGGTTTGGTGGAAATCTTCTTCAGATCTTCTTCATTGCCCTTGCCGTAAAGGACTTGAAACGTCGTTACGCGCTTGTTCCCCGGCAAGTGTAGCAGATTCAAGCCGTCTTTGGTCTCCAACCTTGCTCCCTCAGGAACATGTGCCGTGGTGACGAATTCACCATCTCTATCGTCGGAGAGGACAAGGGTTTTGTCCTTACCGTCTCCCGCAATTCGGATTGTCCTTAAGATACCCGAAAGGCCATCTTTTTCGACAAAGCTAGGAGATTCCAACACCTTTGCCCCGCCCACTGTGTATTTGAGAACTACCCGAGTTCCATGAACATAAAGACCACCGAACTTCGCCCAATCTCGAGACAAAGGACCTAAGGGAGAGTATTTTCCTTCCCTAGGATCAGCCAGTTCGCCCTTGGGCGACGCCCAACCTGGTACAGCTTGAGTTACGAAAACCTTCTCGCTGCCGTGAGAAGGAAACCTTCCGTGACCTCCTGTGAAAGGTAATCCATCTAGTTTCAGTCCACCCTTAGTCCAACCAGCGGCCATTCGCATTGTATCGCCGTCGAATACGACGCAAGCATTTCCAGATTCATTTAGTCGTATGACAATTCCTCGATAAGAAACATTGTCTCCCTTGGCATCCCGACCCAAATTAACAGCGGTGCCCACCCATGACCCATACTTACTAGGAACGGCATCAAGTTCGCTAAGGAAATTAAATCCAGATAGGATTCCTGTAAGGAAAAATCCTTTTAGGATTTTGTGTGTAAGACGAAGAGTAGTTTGTATGGATTTCATAATAAAGAATCAAAATATGCTTTCTCTCCAGGAGAATCCGTCAACGCCAAAGGCAGCCTAAGATGTAGATACAACCCTAGAGATCTTAATACTTCTTATTAGTCAGTCCGGAGCATTTCCACGGTTCCGGTCTTGCTCCATTTTATGCTTAATCCAATTAGCCAAGGTGCTGCTACCCATACCAAATCCTCCTGGCAGTGAGCGAAGGTCGTGGGTCTGCTTAAGAGGCGGTTTGCCCCAATGCTTAGGATAAGATTTTTTTGCATCGGGCTTAATGGGGCGAGGAGGAATGGGAAGAAGTTTGGCCCGAGGTTTCTTCCCCACCCCCGCACGACCAAAGATCATCTCGTAAACGTCGCGAGGTTGTCGACGTTGGCCAGTGCTTTCATTGAACCAAGGACTACCACCTGTGAACACCATTCCAGAGGGAAGCTTCTTTCCGTCCGCCAACCATTTCTCGTAGGTAGGAATACCCGCTTTACCACTTTTCAAGTCGGCCAATTGCTTTTCCAAGCCACTCAGCTCAGAGAGAAATTTCCTGTGTCCCTCGGAGGTAAAACGAGCTCTCTTCGCAAAATCCTTCATTTTAGCAATCTTTTGCTCCAACGCTTGCATTTTCTTTTGCTTGGAACCTTCGCTAGGGCCCAATAAGGTTCCTTCGGTAATCGCAGAGGCGACTTTGGTTTTTTTTAATTTACCAGGTTTTTGTAATGTGATGCTTGAAATACTTACTCCCTTTGTTGGAGCATCGTCGGCAATCCTCGTGTCCTGAGTGTAACAGGCGAGTAGAAGTCCCTGATTGTCAAAACGCAAACCGAGACGTTGGAAAGGTGGAACGGGACGACCCAAAATCTCAGCGGCTTCCTTGTAAAGTTCGTCCAACTTCTTCGCCGGATGGCCTTGCTCGTTCTTGCCTAGTTCATTCCCCTTCTCGGTCCAGCTAGTGCCTTCTGGCTTAGCAGGTGGCTGACCCGGAGCGACAAGTGTTGGGCGACCAGAGAACGATTTGTAGCGTCGCTCCACCACTTTGTTGTTTTCAACCACCACTTCGGTCGTGTGGCCAAAGCCCACCCAGCTACTCCATCGCTTGCTGTAGGTGTAATTCCCGCCGCATTCCTTTTTGAGAGTTTCCCAAGTGATCAGGCTTTTTTCCAACTGGGCGACCTTGGCCTTGTCAACGGAACCACCTACGCCCGGTCGAAGCTCAGGGGGAGCAACCAGTTCCAGCGGGGTCGGCTGAATTTCAATCGGTTTGGGCCGCGGTTGGTTCTGAACAGGCCTTGGCGCAGGTTGTATTCCCACACGGCCGTTAATCTCACTGTACTTGACTGTTTTGACTGCCTTTAGCTTGGAAATTGCCTGCTCTACATTGACTGAGCTTGGCAGGATGAGGTGCAGGATGGTGTTTTCGAACATCGACTTCTTAATTTCAAGGCCGGGGATGGCATCAGCCAATGCTTTCTTGCAAGTATCCTTGTCCAAACCCTTTTTCATACCCACAAGCAACTCGCCTTCCAAGTAGGAACCAGTGGGATGTTTGACAGCGAAAGCACGGCTTACCGGATGATGTTTGCCAGAGGCTTTCCCGCCGGCAGCGTCCTTGTCTAGGTTTTCCTGTATCCATCCGCCCAGCGTGCTGCTGCCACGACCGTAGCCGTCGAGTAAAGGGCGGAGGTCTCGGGTTTGTCGCAAAGGGGGAGCACCCCGATGGGGGGGGTAGGGCTTGCCACTTGGCCCTTTCAGAAGTTTCTGTGGTTCCTTGCCCGTGTTGGCATCGAACGCCACCAGCCAATTTTGGCATTTGTTTTCCTTGGCCCTGTATTTTCCACAACGCTTGTGGGCTGGGCTAATGGTGAAGCCCATGCATTGCGGGCATTCTCCAATGGCCTGAATATAGCCGATTGGCCTATATTTCGGACAAAATTTCGCCAAGATGGAACTGGCTATAATCAGCGAAAAGATGAGTATGGCAATCCAACGGAACTTGTTCATCGTGGGACAGGCTTTAGATAACTTAGCGCAGAAATCCAGAGGATTGCTAATTAATTGATGATAATGCCTTATTGAAACGCTGGTCAAGACCAAGGGTTCGTAAGCCATTCTCTCACTGAATCAACTGATTCAAGGTGTACCAGGCAGTATTGTTAGCCATACCCGATCCGTCCTTCGCTTTGTAAACACCGGCTTTTAGTATGATCTTGTAGACGCGTTCTTCTTCAAGTGGTGCCTCAAGATATACACTTCGCCCATCCTTGGCCACCGTGACTTTGGTGGGGGCTTCTTTCTTCAGGTTCGTTTTTCCGGAACCATAGCGAGGGTGGTAAGCGTAGCCCCATCGTTCCAACATGTAATTTTGTGCCTCTTTGGCCATGGAGGGGTCGACTGGTTTGGTGAAGGTAATCGTAAAGCCGGTCTTGGTGAGTTTTACATCATGCATGGAAAAGGGAGTGGTTTTCCCATCCCAGGAAACCCGTTGGAGGCCATATTCCTTACCCCCTGCAGATCCCCATCCCCGTCCGGTTTGACCTACCCAAAGGCTACCGTCCTCAGCAAAGACATGTCGGATGCAACCAGTTTGCAAACGATTTACGAAATCAAATATGACACCTTGATAATCGCCGCCCACTTTTTGAAGAGAGACTCGCATTATATTGGATCGTCCTTGGTCTCCGATGAACATTTGGTTCTCGAAAGGTCCGAATTTGCCACCCGTGTAATTGAAGATTGGTTCACCGGGAGAGGTAGCCAGTTCGCCGTGTGGAATCCAGACGGCCGGACGTTTCCATAATTTTTCGTAGTCCTTGAGGGGAATGGCATTGAGATCCTTTCCTTTGTAGTCGGGGTGATCCCATAGCGAGGAAGGGTGCCCATGGAATCGGCCTTTCACTATGTGGTGCAGAGAACTGGTAGCTTCCCAATCACCTTGGTTATCGGTGAAAAACAATTCGTCATCCTTGTTGATCCCTATGCCTGCAGGCGAACGCAAGCCCGCGGCAAATGGTTCGAACTCGCCTTTCGAGGTGACCTTGAAACACCACCCGCGATACTTGGCTGCCCGCCCCATCTTGCCTTCCGTATCCTTGAAACCTGTGGTCCAAACTCGGGCGATATCCCACTTTTTGCTTCTGGCCCACCCTGGCCAACTCAGCGAAGTGTTCAGGGTGCCGTAGAAATTCCCCTTGCTGTCACGCACCAAGCCAAAGGCGTATTCATGATAGTTATCGGTTACTCCCCAGCCAGCGTTGAAGCTTTCGTAAAGGTCGGCTCGTCCATCGCCGTTGGTATCGATCAACTTGGTGATTTCACCTCGTTGGATAGCGAAGGTTTCACTCGTTTTGGGATCGATCCACAGGCCAAGTGATTCATGCAAACCGTCTGCAAACAAACTCCATTGCTTTTCCTTAATGATATATTTCCAGACCTCGCCTTCCCGGGTGCAAAGCATCAGGGAACCGTCCGGTGCAAACTCCATGCCTCCGACCCCTAGGGACGCGCCTTCTGGCGTCTCGATTTCCTCGGCAGTGTACCCAGCGGGTATCCTGCTCGGTTTTTCCTGAGCGGGAAGGGGAGCGATGAGGGTGGATGCAAGAACCACCGGGAAAAGAGATCTAAGGTATTTCATGGCTGATTTAAAAAATGTGAATTATTGGTGCTCGAGGCTGACGAAAAATTCCTCTGCCTCCTTTTGGGGAACTTTCAAAATGCTTGTCTTGGCCGACCATTTGCCTGCGGTGGAGGAAACAGTGAAACCATCACCCTTGATCAGGAAGTAGACGTCACCGGAAGGATTTTTAACGCGAAAGCCATATGTAAGAGCCTTGGTACCAGGCCGTCCGCTGACGGTTTGGCTAACTTTTGCTCCATCCACTTCATAGAGAAAGGCAGGGTTGCCCAACCTCGAATACCCCCCGAACCGCACCTTCGGATCCTTGTCAGGGTTCCCAATGCGCAAGGGAAACTCCGTGGCCCCCACTTCAAATTTATCACCCAGTATACGACAGGTTCCACCGCCACGTCCCTTACGGTCGGGCGCCACGTTGAGAAATCCGCCCGTCCAACCGAAACGCACCATTAGCTTTTCGGCATCGAAGAGGTAATTCACGCCTCCGGGTAAACCCACTGCTATGGAGCGCCCCGAATCTACATCTTTAACGTGTACCCGCACAACACGCGGCGCGTCTCCCACCTCAAGCACGCCGTTTCTCGGAGTGGTGTTCTCGGCCACTATTTTGTTCACTTGGGCAATCGCCTTTTCTGGATTCTCACTAACTTTCATTACGCCTCGCATGGTAAGCGAATGACCGGGAAAAGTACAGACGTAGGGATAGTCACCGATCTCCTTGGGAGCAGTGAAAGTGATTCTTCTCTTTTTGCCGGGTTGGACCAAGCCAATGCTAGCGAGGATGGCGTTATCCTTGGGGATGAAGCCCTGCTTCATGCCCTCGGCTCCCAATTTCAGGGCGGATTCGGCTATGCGGGCTAGATCTACCTTGCCTCCTTTGGCAAGCAACCAATTGTGAATCATCTCGTCGGTGTTGTTCAAGGTTACGCTGACACGGGAGTTTGGCTTAACTGCGAAAACTTCTGTCGAATAACGCAGTTGACCATGCAATGTACCAATATCGACGTCATGATCGATGTTCTTATCCTCGGCTTGTGCCGAAAAGGCTCCCAAAAAATAAATGGAGGTAGTCAAAAATAATTTTTTCATAGATTAGATAGGATGATTAACGCATGCAATGGAGCAAGCAAGACTCGAAGCACATAGGAACTCGGATTGTATTCTTACAACTACTTGAACAAGACCGCGTACTCGGAAAGAATTCGAGTAGCTGTTTTGTCGCCGGATGCAGATGCTTGGCGAAGCCAGCTTTCCGCTTTCGGGATGTCCTTTTCACAACCCCGACCAGTTAAAAGCATTAAACCAAGGAAGCGAGAGGCCTCGACATTTCCTTTACTGGCCAAAGAACGAAATAGGGAGAATGCTCGTTCGTAATCCTGTGACACGCCAACTCCTGCGTAATATTTACGGGCTTCCTCCAATTGAACAGCATCAGCCATAATCGTGACTTTTGCAGTGGAAGAAACAACTGAGTCGAGAGGCGGTTCACCCATCCCGCGTTTGTAAAGTTGCTCCTTGGCTCCTAAGTGACCTTGGGATGCGGCAAGTTTTAAAAGCCTTATTCCTTCACTTTCTTCCTTTGGAAAATTTTCTTCGCCATCTAGCAACAGGGCTCCCAAGGTGTATTGAGCCTCTGAGAAATTCTGTTTCACCGCGAGGCGAAACCATCGAGAAGCTTGTCTGGCGTTTTTAGGTACTCCATCGCCATTGTAGTAAGCCATACCTAGGTTGAATCGAGCTGAAAGAGAACGGCTTCTCGCTGCTTTAGAGAGTAAATCAATTCCCTTCCGAACGTCGTGTCCGGGAATCTCTAAGCCTTTGAGGCATAAAGATCCCAAAGTAGCCTGAGCCAACGGAAACCCCAACTCAGCCGATTTACGAAAATGCTCTACGGCACGAGGAATACTGGTGGGAATAACTTGAAAATCAATTTCACCCATGCAGAAGAGAGATACGGCATCCCCACTTGAAGCCAATCGCTCAAGGCGAAGTGCCGCATCTTGATAATACTGAGTCGCCAGTTCAAAATCACCATCGTGCATTGCCAGATTGGCTAAATTATATAAGCCGAATGGGTGATTTTTTTTTGCAGAGACGCTGGACCACTGCTTGGCCAAGGATAAGTTAACCGCGGAGCCTGCTTCACCAGCCCGCAAATACATACCCAAAAGACCTTGGAAATAAGGGGACCCTGATTTAGCCTTTTCGATAATGTCGGAATAGGTAAGAGCGGGGCTCCACTTTTCTTCAAAATCCGCTGCGACATTGAAAGTAAAAGCGAATAGTAAGGCAGCTATCCAAATCAATTTTCCCGAGGTAATGTTTACTAAAACTTTCATTTGTTCTTAATATATTACATGATAGAACGACACTGATCCAAGCTTGAAAACTTTTGTAATAGAAGACATCAATACACTTATCGTCACATGGTTCACTTACCCTACTTTAGAAATTTTCTTTCCAGCATTTTTTGCAGCTTTGTTGCAATGGGGAATTTTGAGAGGCAAGAAAATTACAAGCACGAGACAATTACCGTCGCCGCTCAACGCTTGGGGCAGATCGTGGAAAGAGAGCAACTCTTTCTGAAAAACTCATCCTCACGAGATAAGCCAATCACCGAAGAAGAACTCACAAGAAGAGCCCAGGGGATAATATCCTCATACGAATCTTATCTCGAAGACAATCCTCGAGATGTTAACGGGCTCATACTTTATGGGAAGTTTCTTCGCCGAATGGGACAACCACGACACGCAACAGGCCTCTTTCTTGAAGCAGACAAAATTGATCCTCGCTTAGCGGTAGTTAAACAAAACATTGCGAATTATCTAGTTGAAGAAGGACGATTGGCCGATGCTTTGCCTTTCCTCCTGAAAGCAGTTGAGCTGGAACCAAAAGAACCAGTCTACCACCATCAATTCGGTACTTTTTTATTTTTGTTTAAGAAAGATTTATCGAGCTTGGGGATTGTATCCATCCAGACCAATGAGCGTAGTATGCATGAAGCCTTTCGATCCGCAAGCGAACTGGCGCCCGACAACTTCGAATACAAGTTGCGGTACGCACAAAGCTTCTTCGATATTTCCGACCCGGACTTCGACAAAGCCTTAGGCGTTTGGCAAGACCTCCGAAATGAAGCTGGAGATCATCCGCTTTCAGAACGAGAATATCTTGCATTGGGAGAAGCCCGCGCAATGACCCAGCTTGGAATGGGAAAAGAAGCGGTTACCATTCTGAAAACCATTACCTCTCCCTCATTGCGAGCTACAAGAGAAAGCTTGATCAAGGAGCTTAAGCAATCAGACGCGACAGGTAAGCCGTCACCTGAAAAAACAGCCGAACCGGAAAAGAGAGATAATCGCAATACTCAGCTCAGCCCACTACCACTACCTTGCAAATTCATCGACGACAACTTGAGGCGCCTGAGGCATGTTTCTTCAAGACTTGAGGAGGAAAAACTTCTTCGAGACCTGAAAGCCGACGCGATTAGAGTCGAATACGACCATCACGGCCAAATTCGACTACGATCAACTAGCTTTAGCGGGCTACAACCAGTTCCCTCATCAATCTTGAATTCGGATAGTCGGCACCGATGAACACATTAGCTGTCCTAGAAGGTCTGCAACCACATTTGCTTGCCGCATTTACTGATGGTTGGCCCGACAAGTTGATTTTGTTCTTCGGACTGGTCGCTAGCCTTAGCGTCCATGAATGGGCGCATGCAATCACTGCTGACAAACTGGAAGACCCCCTACCTCGCGCCGAAGGTCGGGTAACGCTTAACCCACTGGTCCATATCGACCCCATAGGCACTGTTCTCATACCTCTAACAGTTCTCTTTTTCAGTCCTGGCTTCTCCGTATTCGGCTGGGGCAAACCAGTTAGGGTTTCATTGCCAAACGAGAAAACTCGTGTTCGAGACGACTTGTTAATTACCGCTGCAGGGCCATTTTCCAACCTATGTATCGCCTTGCTAACTGCATGCATTGGAGGACTATTTCTAGATCTCGACAATGGAAATGTACACATCGGTAAACTTGTGGAGACGATTATTACGCTAAACTGTTTGCTCTTTGTCTTTAACCTCATACCCGTCCCTCCATTGGATGGTTCTCATTTTCTCAAACATGCTGTGCGAATGAAGGACGAAACATATGCAAAGCTTAGCTCCTATGGTTTTTTAATTCTCCTCGTGCTGATAAATCTACCGGCATTCCGACAAACATTTGGCAAGGCGATTTTCTTTTGCTCAGGTTTTTTTATAGATTTGCAAGCATCTATTGGGGAATTAGTTGCCTAGTTTGACGTTGGCGATTGAGTCTTCCAAGAAAATCACTTTTAAAGAGAACTATGCGACCAATCGGTGAATTTAATAACGAAGAAAGGGCTTCCACCTTTTCAGGATATCTCAACTACAAAGGAATCTCTTGTGAAGTTGAGGAAGATGACGAAGGAAAGTCATGGACCATATGGGCTCATAACGAAGAAACTCTCGCCAAGGCGATTGCCGAGATACATGAATTTCGCCAAAAGCCGGACGCCTCCAAATATGCAGAACTTGCTCGAGAGGCTCAAAAACAAGAAAAGAAAGAACGCAAAATTGAGGAAAACAAAACCAGTCGTTGGCGGGAAGAAAGCTTGAGAGACCGATGGCAGGACAGAAACAGAAAACCCGGGGTCATGACCATGGCACTCATCATCATATGCGTTGCCACATGTTTTGTTTCCAAGATGGGAGAAAATACAGATGCAGTTAGTTTTTTATATATATCTGAATTAGTTCATATCACGGCAAGTGAAGTTCCTGTATATCTTTCGGCTGACCAAAACCCTCTTCCCGAGGTAATGGAGGGTCAAGTTTGGCGATTAATCACACCCGTCTTCCTTCATTTTGGCTTCCTTCACATCATATTCAACATGTTTTGGCTTCACGATTTAGGTAGCCTTATCGAAAATCGACGGGGCACGAGGTACTTTGTCGCTTTTATTCTATTGGCAGCAATTATATCAAACATTGCTCAGTATTGTGTATCTGGACCGAGCTTTGGAGGGATGTCAGGTGTAGTATATGGTCTATTCGGTTATGTTTGGATGAAGGGGAAATTCGACCCTGGAGATGGAATTGAAATGAATCCGTCCACGGTAATTATTATGCTTGGTTGGTTCGTTCTCTGTTTTACTGGGATATTCGGACATGTAGCCAACTGGGCTCACGCTGGAGGTTTAGCCGTAGGTACACTCTGGGGATATGCTTCTGCTATGCAATGGACGGGCAATCGAGGCTAGAGGAAAGTTATTCCTCCTCCTTGGCCTTTTAGGGAATTTAGCTTCCCGGCTTCATTGGCGGAATAGCTTCTAGTTCAGGTGGAATTGAGCCCGGTTCATATGTAGGAAAACTCATCTCGACCAGAGGGACGAAAGGAACGCTAAAGTCAGCCTTGCCTTCGCTTCGATCAACCAGTACAGCAACCGCACTCACCTCACAACCGATACCCTGAACGATATCAAGAGCTTCACGAACCCGTCCGCCACGAGTTACAACGTCTTCGATTATTAATACGCGCTCACTGCTCTCTAGTTTAAAATTTCGGCGGAGGGACAGTTCGTCGTCCACTTTTTCGAGAAACAGGTAACGTTTTTCCATTCGCCGGGCAATCTCCTGACCAAGAACAAGAGCACCCATGGCAGGAGCCACAACAACATCGACTTCGACGTCGCCCATTTTTTCGATGAGCATTTCGCTGAGCCTGCCTACCTTGTCGAGATACTGGCATACCTGAGCGCATTGAAAAAAATGACCGCTACGCAGACCTGAGCGCAGAGTGAAATGGCCAGTCAACAGGGCCCCGGTTTCCTTGAAGATCGATAGTGCTTCCTCTTCCGCATTTTGCATGTATGGAAAGGTTTCAAGCCCT
>PCBO01000083.1 GCA_002730975.1 Opitutia bacterium | reverse complement strand
TCAGCGACCTGTTGGGATTGAACACGGAGTCCTGGAATCCGGCTGCGGATTTTCCAGCGGACGTCATCGTGGATGGATTTGACAACGATGGATCTGAGTTGGTGACCTCAGGACTGCTTCTGGAAAAATATTTCCCCGCGGCAGAATCGGCGATTGATCGAGCTACCCAATTCGTCAGCCGACCGGATCGCAAAACCTATATGCAAAAATCTCCCTTTTATTTCAGTGGAAAGGAATCCAATGGTTTACCCAAACTTTTTCAAGTCGACCGTTATCGCTTCATTCCAGAAACTCCCTACACCGACTTATACGGACGTTTCTATCGGGGCGGACATTTGGGTTTTCTACCCTTGTACAGAACGGGGGGTGTTCCTCACAGCGGAAGGTACACCATTCGGGTAAAGGCCGGGGCAGTCAATCGCACTCATGACTATGGCAAGATTCTCGATGATTTCCGGAATGGCGATCCATTAGTTATGGAGTTTGCTTCGGTGGATCGGAAGGGAAGCACCGCCGGAACGAGCGGAAATGTATCCAATATGGTTTCCTTGACCACATTCGAATTGGAAGAGGCAGAGCCGGAATGGTTTGAATGGACCGGATACTTGGAAAAAGGATACGAACCCGAGGTTCGATTTCGTAACGGAACAGCAGCGGCCAAACGGTTGACCCGTCTGCTGCTAAACAAAGCCGATCAATTTCCTGAATTTCAACCTTTTGCACAGATGAAGAAACAACCTGGAAAGAAGGGTAATGAACGCTGGCACGGTACCCTCAGGGCGTACAAGGGGCCAGTGCTTCGGGTATGGGAAATACAAGTAGATGGTCCACACATTGAAGAATGGCCACCTGTTGGCCATGACGCTCTTTACGGAAAGCTTACTCCGGAAGATTTAAGTTCTAAAATTATTGGGGAAAGGCTGACCCGCTTTGCCAAACTCGCTTTTCGCCGACCTCCGATTGAGGGTGAATTACAACCCATTCTCGATATGGTTCAGTATAAACTCAAGGAAGGATTACCACCATTGGAGTCCCTGCAACTTGGGTTTCAAACAATTCTTACAGCTCCTGGGTTTCTTTACCTCAAGGAAGGGCAGGGGGAGCTCGATGACCTTACCCTTGCTTCGAGGTTGTCATACTTTCTCTGGTCTTCGATGCCCGACAAGCAACTTTTCGAATTGGCCGAGCAGGGGAAATTGAAGGATCCAGCTGTCTTAACCAAGCAAGTGGACCGCATGTTGGGCGACCCGAAGAGCCAGCGCCTGACCAGTAACTTCCTAAGGGTTTGGCTTGAACTCGACAACATAGGGAAAATGCCACCGTCCAAGGAATTCGTCAGTTTCTACCGAGACAATCTGGAATCTGCTATGCGTAAGGAAACCGAGCTTCTGTTTGAAAACGTTCTCAAGAAAAATTTACCGCCCCGTGAACTACTCTCCGCAAATTACAGTTTTATCAATCGAGAGTTGGCTGAACACTATGGTATGCCTGGATTGGAAGGAAATGAGTTTCGAAAAGTCAACCTTCCAGGCCCAAACAGAGGAGGTCTTCTTGGTCACGGGAGCTTTCTGACGGCCTCGGCCAATGGGGTGGATACCTCGCCGGTGGTGCGGGGAATCTACGTTATGAACAAACTCCTTGATTATACGCCTCCGCCACCTCCCGACGACGTGCCCGAAATCGAGCCCGACGTGACTGGCGCCACCACGCTGAGGGAGCAATTGGTCAAGCACCGGGCGGATGCTACTTGCGCTCAGTGTCATAACAAGATCGACCCTGCGGGTTTCGCCCTCGAGAACTTCGATGCGATCGGGACCTGGCGTGAAAAATACGACCGTAAACTGGAAGTGGACCCCTCCGGTAAATTGCCTGATGGCCAAACTTTTTCATCGGTTAACGAGTTCAGGGACTTGGTTGTCGACCAGGATGAAACCTTCACCCTCTGCCTGACCAAGAAACTTCTCACCTACGCCATCGGTCGCCAACTGAACAGCGGCGATCGCCCGAGCATCGACAAGATCAGCAATGAAATGGCCGACAAGGATAAAGGCCTCCGGGATCTCATCCAAGCCGTCGTCGCAAGCGAAAGTTTCCTGCAGAACTAGTGAATTGTTTATTCGGAGTCGAAACCTTTAAGATTCTTGAAACATTAAATAGCAAATGCCATCATACTTTTATGAGGAATTTGCCAATATCCCTTTTCGCGATCGCATTGGTCTCCATAACGACTTCATCTTGGGCAGAGAGCCTCAAGCTCAACCTTCGATCTCAGAGTAAAAACCCTGCGAATCCCGAAGCGAACATAAAACGGGTAATCTGGGAGTCGGGAAAAACCGCACTTATTATTTGCGATATGTGGGACGATCACTGGTGTAAGTCTGCTGCTAGCCGTGTCGTAGAGATGGCTCCAGTATTGAACGACATCGTCAAAACCGCTCGTGCCAAGGGCATTTTTATAATCCATGCTCCGAGTAGCGTGGTCGATTTCTATAATGACACCTCGCAGCGCAAGCTCGCTCAAAAATCTCCATTTGCGAAAGCGCCGATCAAGCTTTCGACTTCTCCTCGTTGGGGTACCGCCTGGTGCTGGACGGATGGAAAACGCGAAGGCGTCCTTCCCATCGATGACTCCGACATGGGATGTAGCTGCAAGGGTAAGAAGTGTGAGATTCGAGAGGCATGGAAACGTCAGAACAAACTCATCGAGATAGCAGCCGGCGACGCATTAACCGACAACGGGCAAGAGACCTATAATTTGCTCGCGGAACGGAAAATCGACAATGTCATTCTTTGTGGCGTGCATCTCAATATGTGCGTATTGGGTCGTCCTTTCGCGATTCGCCAGATGGTCAAGGTTGGCAAAAACGTCGCCTTGATGCGCGATATGACCGATACGATGTACAATCCGGAGCGCCCCCCGGGTGTCGACCATTTCACCGGTACCGATCTCGTGGTAAAGCATATTGAGAAGTTCTGGTGCCCGTCATTTAACAGTACGGATATTACTGGAAAAAAAGCTTTTCGATTCACGGAGGACAAACGCAAGAAGTCGCGAGAATGATGCGAGTTCCGAACATTTTAAGTTGTACCAAAGTGTAGTTCGTATCCGTTATCCTCGTACTTGCCCGACTTTCCGATAGGCTTCACGAAATTCATTTGAATATTTCTTCTTCTTGAAAGTTTGCTCAAATCCTTCGTGGATGTGTTCAATTGCTTTTAAGCATACTTAAAGCGACGGCTTCCGCTACCTCAATCCCGTCCACCGCTGCCGATAGGATCCCGCCTGCGTAACCGGCTCCCTCTCCAGCCGGATAAAGCCCACTCGTATTCATGCTTTCATAAGCGGCATTCCGTTTGATCCTTATTGGCGATGAAGTGCGCGTTTCCACGCCGGTCAGTACGGCATCGTCCATGGCGAATCCATTGATCTTCCGATCGAAAGCCGGTATCGCCTCGCGTATGGCTTCAATCGCGTAGTCAGGAGCGCAGTTGCTCAAGTTCGTCATGGTCACGCCAGGCTTGTAAGAGGGCACTACTTTCCCTAACGCCGTCGAAGGCCGGTTAGCTAGGAAATCGCCGACCCTTTGCGCCGGAGCATTGTAGTTGCGTCCACCTGCCTCGAAAGCCATCACTTCCCAATGGCGCTGAAAGTCAATGCCCGCCAGCGCATTGCCTGGATAGTCTGCTTCGGGGGTAATACCCACAACGATGCCGGCGTTCGCATTTTGCTCGTTGCGGGAATACTGGCTCATTCCGTTGGTTACGACATGCCCTTCCTCGGATGTAGCCGCTACCACAGTACCACCTGGACACATGCAAAAGCTGTATACCGAACGGCCGTTTTTGCAGTGGTGCACCAGTTTGTAATCCGCGGCGCCCATTAGCTTGTTTCCTGCAAATTGGCCAAATCGTACGCGGTCGATCAATGATTGCGGATGCTCTATGCGAAAGCCGACTGAAAACGGTTTTGCTTCAATGTAAACACCTCGTCGATGCAGCATCCTAAATGTGTCTCGGGCACTGTGTCCAACAGCTAGTACCACATGATCGGTGTCTACTGTTTCACCTCCAATGAGCGTTACGCCCCGCACTTTCCCATTTTCAACAAGCAGATCAGTGACTTGGTTTTGAAAGCGAAATTCGCCGCCAAGTGACTCAATGGTTCCGCGCATCTTTTCAACAATACCGACTAGCCGGAAAGTACCGATATGTGGCTTTGCCAAATATAAAATCTCTTCGGGGGCGCCCGCTTTTACAAATTCAGTTAACACCTTGCGGGCGATGAAACGGTGGTCCTTGATTTGGCTGTATAGCTTGCCATCTGAAAAGGTGCCGGCTCCTCCCTCTCCAAACTGCACATTCGATTCTGAATTCAATATTGATTTGCGCCAAAGAGCCCAAGTGTCCTGTGTGCGTTCGCGCACGATTTTACCGCGCTCCAAAATAATTGGTTTGAAGCCCATTTGAGCCAACAGCAAACCTGAAAACAAGCCGCAGGGCCCTGTACCGATTACCACCGGTCGTTGGTTCAGTCCCTTGGGGGCATGTGCTACAAAATGATACCCGGTATCGGGAGTCTTGGATACATTTCTGTTTTGCTTCCGTTTTTTTCCCCTATCCAAAACATGTGATTCATCAGCTACTTCCACGTCCAGTGTGTAGATAAGGTTGATGGCTGACCGCTTACGTGCATCTATCGCGCGTCTAAAAAAAGTATAGCTCCGCAAATCATTCGACTTGATACCGAGCCGCTCGATGATAGCTGTACGCAAATCATCTTCGGAATGATCAAGCGATAGTTTAATTTCGGTAAGGCGTAACATTATCGGCATTACTTTACTTGATTTGTCTAGAATTGGAACGTTTGTTTCCGCTTAGCGGTGAAAAGTGGTGGCTCAACCTCTCTCCTTGCTCTCATGCAACTACACTGACTTGTTTTTCGTTGGCACGGGAAACGCCGAATTCAATCCATGAATGAACATGCTTCGACTCAAAGAAGTAATCATTCAATTGATTGTTGGAATAGTTCGGTTAAATTTAATTGTAGTCATCTGGATTCTACCGTTTTGTAATATCTTCTCCCCCATTTCATAGACATATTCAATACGGCTAGTTATGAGCAAGCTCTTCGGTGATACATTTATTAAGCCCCATCCGCGTCGTGAATTCCTCAAGTTCGGTGGCTCTGCTCTGGCCACCTCCGCCATGGCGCTTCCCAAAGTCTACGCGAAACCGCTAAAGGCACCTGAAACTTTGGTTAAGATACTTTACGATTCACTGGATGAAAAGCAAAGGAAGGTCATTTGCTTCGACTGGAATTACATGGACAAGAAACGCGGGCTTTTGCGTATCCGCATCGAAAATAACTGGAAAATTACCAACCCCACGATTGACAGCAAATTCTACACGGCCGACCAAAAGGCCCTGGTCCGCGAAATCTTCCTTGGGATGACCAATCCGGACTGGCACAAGGGCTGGGACCAGCAATTAAAAGATGATATCGGTGGCTTCGGGAAACGGCAGTCCATCGCCATCTTCGGCAAACCCGGTACCAACCAGTTCGAATTTGTCCTCGCCAGTCGGCATATGACTCTACGCTGTGATGGCAACAGCGCCGAGCATGTGGCCTTTGGCGGTCCGATTCTTTATGCCCACGAGGGAGAAAGGGTGTACGAGAAGGCACATCACCCCAACAACGTTTTCTGGCATCAGGCCTTGGCGGCAAATAAGCTTTATGATATGTTCGATGGAAAGCAGCGGGAGAAGGCACTCGTCCTCAAGGGAATGCCTTCGGAGGAAATGGTCGGTTTTCGTGGGCCTAGGGGAGAATTTCATGGCATCGGTGTCGAGGGTTTTTCCGCCGACCAGAAAACGCACCTGCAATCCGTTCTCAAGCTCCTGCTCGATCCCTTTCGTAAGTCGGACCAGGACGAGGTTGTTCGCTGTCTCAAGTCCCAGGGTGGATTGGATGCCTGCAACTTGGCCTTCTACAAGGAGGGCGACCTTGGGGATGATGGCATCTACGACAACTGGCGACTTGAGGGCCCTTCATTCATCTGGTATTTTCGTGGTGCCCCGCACGTTCATGTGTGGGTGAACGTGGCTGACACCCATCAAGTCGAGCTGAATGCCTACCAGAATTCTGTCGGCGTCTGATTAATGCTTCATCTGAATCTTCGTACAGCTGAACAAGAACAGGCCAATTGATTACTTTCAATTCGTTGGCTTTTCTCACTAACCTAAAATGCTTATGTTCAATCGAGTTTTTACAGTTTGTTTTGTCTTTGCCCTGAAACCTCTTTGTGGAGATCAGGCAAAAACTCCGAATATTCTTTTTGCTTTCGCCGACGACTGGGGAAGGCAGGCCTCTATTTATGGCAAGGTCGAAGGCACGGGTGGTATCAACGACCTGGCCAAGACCCCGAACTTCGATGAGCTGGCAGGGCGGGGGGTTCTCTTCACCAATGCTTACGTCAATGCGCCTTCCTGCACGCCCTGTCGCAGTGCCATTCTTTCGGGTAGAAATTTCTGGGAGACGGGTAGGGGAGCCATCCTCCAAGGGGCGGTCTGGAACGAGAAAATCCCGACTTGGCCACTGCTTCTTAGGGATTCCGGATACCACATTGGGAAGACTTACAAGGTCTGGTCTCCGGGCATGCCCAAGGACGCTGGTTACGGCGGGCGTGCTCATTCCTTTGAGAAAGCGGGCAGAAATTTCAGAGTATTTTCTCAACATGTTTCGAACAGGATGTCGAAGGGAGTGACGATGGAGAAAGCCAAGGAGGAGCTATACCGGGAAGCGCGCCAGAACTTCCAATCGTTCTTCGACAGACGCGAGAAGGATCAGCCCTTCGCCTACTGGTTCGGCCCCACCAACGTGCACCGCAAATGGATCAAGGGGTCGGGCAAGAAGCTTTGGGGCATCGACCCCGAGGACCTCAAGGGCAAGATGCCAGCTTTCTTGCCGGACGTGCACGAAGTGCGTCAGGACTTGGCGGACTACCTCGGTGAGATCGCCGCCTTCGACGCGGGCCTGGGAATATTGATCGAGGAACTCAAGAAGTTGGGCGAATACGAGAACACGATCATCGTGGTGAGCGGAGATCATGGAGCTCCGGGCTTCCCCCATGGGAAATGCAACCTCTATGATTTCGGTACCCGGGTCTGCCTCGCAATTGCCGGACCGGGAGTGAAGGGTGGACGCGTGGTGCATGATTTCGTCGGCTTGCCCGACTTGGCCCCCACCTTTCTGCAGGCGGGCAAAGTCGATGTCCCCAATGGGATGTCCGCCCGCAGTTTGTGGAAGGTATTGCAGTCGAAGAAAGAAGATTGGGTGGATCCTTCCCGCGATGCCGTTTTTACCGGACGGGAAAGGCATGTGTACACTTCCCGTCCCGGATACTTGCCTTATCCGCAACGAGCCATTCGAACCAAGGATTTCCAGTTCGTGATCAACTTCCGGCCCGATCGATGGCCCCTCGGAGATCCGTATTTGCTGGATACTCCCAAGGAACCGGGCTTTGCTCTCTTGGAAAGCCAGACCTTTGTTACCTTGGCCGATGAGGATGCGGGGCCGACCAAGGCATGGATCGTTTCAAACCGCAAGGATCCCAAGGTGAAGCCTTTCTTCGATCATGCTTACGGCAAGCGACCACGCGAGGAACTCTACGATGTGAAAAAAGACCCCGACCAAATGAAGAACGTCGCAAGTGATCCCGCCTACGCCGATACCGTGAAGAATCTGCGGACCCGATTGATGGACTACTTGCGCGAAACCAACGATCCGCGCTTGGTCGATGAAGGAAAGTTTTTCGAGACTCCCCCGATGGCGGGTCCGGTCCAGGGTCGCTAACCTCACTTACAGGCCTTCGTCCGGAAAGCCTGATCAGAGTTACGCTTCCTCGGGAAAGTACAAATCTTCGTCGTCGATATCGGGAACACCGACGACCAGAACTTTCATGCGGCCTTCCGAACTGTGAACAACACCCGGGGGAATATGCGCGAAGGAACCCTTTTTTATTGGATGCGCTTCGCCGTTAAGAAAAAGTGTGCCTTCGCCTTCGACAACATAGTACAGTTCCGTGCCGATCTTGTGGTAATGGGCCTTGCTTCCGTCGATGTCGACGGTGTGAGCCCATGCTTTGACGTTTTCGTCCCCTTCACTCACTAGCCTGTATCGCCAGCCGCATGTACTTTTTTCTTTTTTGGCATCCGCTTCATGGCGAACTAGAAGTCCTGCTTTTTCCTTGATCATAGAATTTTCCCTTAAGCTTTCAATTACTTGAAATTCGCTTTTTGCTGATATGAATCTCCCCATTTCTTATATTTTTCCGGAAGGTCTATCTTCTCGTGCGAATTTTCATGAAAGAAGAAACGATAGGCAAACGTAACGGTTTCGCCTTTCCTTAGATTCAAGGCTCCTTCACCTGCGTTGAAATATCTTTTTCCGAAAGGATTGGCGGCAATAAGTCCATAATCACGAGCATGCCAGGTAGTCGGATGTCTGGGGTTTTTGGGATGGTCGAAAATTGCAATGCCCACCGTCTTCCCGTCTACCGGACCCCAATAATTGACCCACTTGGCGGCTTTTCCCCAAACGGCCTTTCCCTTCACTCCCTCGCTGTTGATAGCTGATCCCTTGGCGACCTTTCCCTGTAACCTCAAGGCGGGATGGGTACGAATGGACATCGAACCCTCCTTGCTGTCCTGAAAGGT
>PCBO01000082.1 GCA_002730975.1 Opitutia bacterium | reverse complement strand
TAGAGAGCCTAGGCAAAAAATCAAAAGCATTGATTAGCAATATTACCTATCGTGATGTGCAGCGATTCATCAAAAGCCGGCAAGAAGTCGGTCTAGCCTCTAAAACCGTTTTAGTTGATGCCAAGGCCCTTAACACTGCGTTCGCACTGGCAAAGCGGTTGGGCCACACACAGCACAATCCTGTCGATAAGGCTCTGGCTGCAAAGCCATTAAAGGCAAAATCCTCCGAAAAAGAGACATTCTCTCCGGAACAGGTATCCACACTATTGAATGCAGCTGAAGGAGAATGGAGGACAGTCATCATGCTCGGGTACTTCACGGGCGCCAGACTGGAAGACTGCGCGAAGATGTTGTGGGACAATGTTAACTTTGATCGTAAGATCATTGATTTTGTCGCTAGCAAGAGCAGTGTACGTGCCGTTATCCCGATGACTGACCAGCTAGAGGCGCATTTGGATTCAATCGCCTCCACTGATGACCCCAATCCACATCTTTGCCCAACTCTATGTCAGAAGGTGTCAGGCGGTAAAACGGGCCTTAGCCGAGGCTTTAAAGAGATCATGGTTAAGGCCGGAATTGATCCCCAAGAAGTGCAAGGACAGGGAACAAAGATGTTTTCAAAGTTGTCGTTTCACAGCCTAAGGCATTCATTCAATAGCCTCTTGGCTAACGAAGGCATTGATCAAGAAACTCGAATGAAACTCGTGGGTCAGAAGAGCAAGGCAATCAACACTGACTACACCCACTTGGACATGCCCAAACTGGAAGATGCGATGAGTAAGTTGCCGGCCTTGAAGCTGAACTAAGCCCCCCTACTGCGCGCCACAATTTTGGATTCATACCGTCAAAACACGTTACGAACGCCCGGGGGGACTAACAGGCAGCGCGCATGGCAATATGTTCAAAGATTCAGTCTTTTATATATACAGATCTGTACCATTTACCCTGCATTTAACGGATTTGGTTCGATAACTGCCCCCTGTTCTTGCGGAAGCATTCCGAGCTCTCGCCAGTAATCCGCTTCTTTGGCCAGAAACTCCTCTGAATGCCTATGGTGAATGCCATCAGCACCTTTTACCTTCATTGTGGTTAGTCCGTAATGGCGACAATGGAACATACGGATTAAGGAACTGTTTCGCCTAGATCGCACCGCGTGTTCGGTGGGCAAAACGATCCCCTGCGAGATACTGTGTCGATAGGATGGCCCGATATGACGGGCAAAAGCCTCGTCATTTAGAACGCGTAAATGCATCACCAACGAATGGTGCACCATGTCGGCGTGTTGATATTCGACCACTCTAGATAGACGTGCGATTTCAGCACGTATTAGGCTGGCTGGATGATTGTCTTCGTATTGTATTTTCATAAGTCTTTCTGTGTATTAATTCCTGTTGTTCTCTCACTCTATTTTCAATTTCTTTCCTGTCTTCTGCATCAATTAGTTTGAGTGCTTTATCATTAATTAATGTAAGTATGGGATACCCATCCTGATCATCTTCTAGGCAAGCAAAGCCCTGAAGCCTCCAAAAAACGCACAATCTATTCTGGCCTTCAAAGCGCTCCAATGACGACCATTTGGACTTTGTGCTATTCCTCCAGTCACACTCTTCATGATGCTGTGCGGAGGTCTGTTTGCCTTTAGAATAAACCGCTAGCTGGGTGGCGCCCTTAACTGTTCCTTGAAGACCTCTGACCAAACTTCCTTTAACGACCGCCTCGGGCCAGTCTTCGTCAAAAAACGCCTGCTTGAGCTTCTTGACAAACCGCTTGCAGGCGTAAAAACCTCTCGCCGGAACGGCCTGCTTCTCTGTGGATCCAATGAGTGAGATCATCAGTATCCGAAACATGCTGTTTCCGTCCTCAGCCACTCCATCGAGTTGATAGCCTAACTCAAGATCCATTACGCGGATCATTGAGCCCTCTTGTTCCTCGTATTTCTCAGTGTCAGTCTGCCATGTAGAGTATTTTACTATTCCACAACTCACCTTAAGCCCAACAGAGTCACACCTCGGGATTAAGTGAGACACAAATGGATCAGTATGATCACCCAAAGGCCTAGAATCACAAACGATCTCTGTGAAAAGCGGCTGTAATAGGCGTGCACAATGATCACGGTGAAGTTTGGCATACACCTTATTCCTTAAGGACAAAGGATCCACTAAGGCATCCGCTTCTGCTAACAAGCTATGAACTTCAAATGGTAACATTGTATCTCTTCTTTACCTCGACAGTTAATTCTTTGATCCAATCTTTTTGGTGTGTGTTGTCTACTTTTCTTCAGGATATTGAATAAAGACAAAACCCCCTAGACCAACGCCCGTAAGAGCGTCAGGTAGGAGGCTTTGCGTGTGCCGGACTTTTCTCCGAGGCCCCGGTGTTTTATGTGGTCGGGGATTCCACTAACACGCATCAGTATTTACTGAAACTGCCTATCATGTCGTACGACATGTTTGGGAACGTGTGCTAAAAACCCATCTCCAGTCATATTAACTGAAGGGCAGTCAAACCCGCGCCATCACCGACTAAGGGCCGGCTTTGCGCCACGGCGGGTGTTCCGAGAGGGGCTACCTCTCCTGTTTTTTTGGCCATCCCATGTACGGATGGGGCTGTACCCTCTTGATTCAGCATTAAGCCAAATGCCACTCCTACTTTTCTTCGGCTATCTCAAGGGAGACCTCTGGATTTCTCCCCAAAAGGCCAAGGGGCTAGAACCCTTTATGAGCTATTACTAACTCATACACTATTATAGCTAATGGGTGATCTAAGATTAAAAATTAATTTAATTAAGTTTCATCTACCTTGCTCTGTATCAAAGTAACATTGATTATTTAATGCTGTTTAATCTTGTTTCAAAATCGGAAATGCCGGATAATAGGAGTATGGGAAAATGTTCAGTTAAGCCACTAACAACAGCGCCTGTAGAGGCTGGAGATTTTACAGACGTCATGCCTGAGTTTGGGAGGACTCCAGATGTAGAGAAGTACTTTGGTATTAAGCGCGGCACGCTCTACAACCTACTGGATCAGGGCAAGATTAAGGGCGCGGTTTTACGGCAGGCCGGCTGCCTGAAAGGTGTCCGGCTGTGGCATATGGCCAGCGTCAGGGAACATATCCTCACTCAGATGGATGACTCTGCTAGTTTTGCTCCACGTTAATCCCCTCGCACCTTTACCAGAGAAGGCCAAACGCCCATGTCTGAAGATCACAAACAACAGCTCGAATCCCACTCTGGAACATCGTCAACATCCTGCAAATTCGGCTTTGCAGGGGCGATTTTAATCATCGTCTCTTTTTTGTCCCCATTTGAGGTTCTAGTGACAATACTTGATAGTGACCTTTTTTAGGTAACGACTTTGTAAACGAAAACCGTGAGCGGAAGAGAAAAACGATCCTTTGAGATTCTAGTCCGAGAGAACACCCGGATTTTAACGGTTTTTCTGCGTTCACGCGTGAATGATGAGGCGGCGGTTGACGATCTTTTTCAGGAAACGATGTTGGTGGCATGGAAGCGTCTTGATGATTGCGATCTGTCACGGCCGTTTGGCCCGTGGCTGCGTGGCATCGCTCATCGACTGGTGATGGCACATTACCGCAGGCAGAACCGTCTCCCGCTGGCGTTGCCCGACGAAGTGCTTGAACTGGTGGACGAACATTTTGAAAACATCCAGGCACAACCCGGCGACACCTGGGACGACAAGGTCGCCGCACTGCATGAATGCCTGGAGGCACTTCCGGAAAATCACCGAGCCGTGGTGCAAGGGCGGTATCTGGAGGATGAACCGACCAAGAGCGTGGCCGAGCGACTGGGCATCTCGCTGGAGGCCTGCAAGAAACGCCTGCAACGCGCACGCGCTATGCTGGCCGATTGCCTGAAAAGAAAAGGCGCTTTGTTAGCGGAAGCAAAACAGCCATGAGCGAGAACGAACCCAAATCATATGATGACCAACTGAACCGTTGGCTCGATGAAGATTCCGGACGGGAGGCAGATCAAGGCCCGGACATGCCAAAGGCAATGTACCCGCAGGTCGCCGAGGCGGTTGTTGTCCATGGGCTGCTCACGGATATGAGCCGGCGTTTCCCTGCTGAGGACGAGATGCGCGTTGATTCGGTCATGCAGGCGATTGAAGAACCGGTGGCACCAGAAAAGTCCACATCATGGTCATGGCTGTTTGGCCGTCCCAAGCAAACGGCATTTGCGGCAACGGCCATGGTTGCGTGTGTGGCCCTTATATTCATTTTTCAGGGAATCAATCCCACCGAGGCGGCGGCAGCGTCACTGGAGCGCATCATTGCTGTGGCGCAACAATCCATCGACCGCACCTATACCATCCAGGTCATTGATGAATATCCCGCAAGCACTCCCAGAAACGAGAAACAGGGAAACATTGATGGCGCCATCCTGCATGTGCGTGGGCCGGACAAATATGTTTTGATTCGCGAATTGAAGGACGGCCGCCAACGCCTCACAGGCTGTGACGGAACCGAAAGCTGGGCCATGCGCGAGGATGGGCCGGTCAATGTTAGTTCCGATCTGAACCGATTTCGTGGAGGGCTGCCCGGGGAACAACAGGATTTGCCTTTCATCAACTTGCAATCACAACTGATACAACTGAAGGAAAAATACTTCGTTGAATCGTTGCCGGAGTCGGGTCGGGAATTCAATGGCCGGCCAATGATGGGTCTGGTGTGCCTCCGCAAATCGAAGGAAGTGCGAGGACCAAAGCGGGTTGAGATTTGGGCGGATCGCGAGACTGGAGGCATACATCGCATGCTCATGGACAACCTGCCTCGAGGGAAAGGTGGCCCAAGGAGTGTCATGATACAACTGACTGAAGAATCTGAATTGCCAGAGAATTTCTTCTCGCATACGGCTCATCATGAATCTGGTCGAAAAATCAAACCTGACAAAAACCAATGAAAAAAATCATTTATTCGGTGTGTTTAGTTTCACTGTTTCTCATTGCGGAAAATGATGCAGTTGCCGCCAATGATAAGGTGACCCAGCCTAACATCATCTTCGTTCTTTCTGATGATCAGGCGTGGAACGGGTTATCGGCGCGGATGCATCCTGATTTGCCATGGTCAGCCAGTGACTTTGTGCGCACGCCGAATATTGCCCGGCTTGCAAAACAGGGAATGCGGTTTTCGGCCGCTTATTCACCGGCCTCAGTATGTTCGCCCACGCGGGTCAGCCTGCAAACCGGCAAGAGTCCGGCGCAACTGCAATGGACCAAGGCCGCACCCACGATGACGGCCGCTAGTGGCTACAAACTCATCCCGCCGACAATCCGCAAACAAATTGGCCGGGAGGAAATTACAATTGCCGAAATGCTCAAGACTGCCGGGTACGCCACCGCGCATTACGGCAAATGGCACATTGCCGGCGGCGGTCCAGGACAACACGGGTATGATGCGCACGATGGGGATACCGGCAACGGGGATGCCGCCCCGCACAAGGATCCCAACCCGGTGGACATCTTCGGCATGAGCCGGCGTGCCATTGCGTTCATGGAAAAGAATCATGCGGCAAAGAAGCCCTTCTTCATCCAGCTTTCCTATCACGCTCTGCACTATCCGCAAAATGCACTGGAGGCCACCAAGAAGGAGTATCAGGCGCGTGGCGGTCGGCGTAATGAAAAGGAAATTACGCGTGGGGCGTTGGCGGAGAATCTTGATACCGGTGTGGGCATGCTCATGAAGGCTCTTGATGAACTGAAGGCGGCCGATAACACGTACTTCATTTACATGTCCGACAACGGCGCAGGCGGTGGTAAGGGAAACGGTTCATTGCGGGGAGGAAAAGGCGGCGTATGGGAAGGCGGTATCCGCGTGCCGCTCATTATTCGCGGACCGAGTATTCAGCCGAACACCTTTTGCCATTCGCGAGTGGTGGGCTATGATTTTTTTCCGACCTTTTGCCAGTGGGCCGGCGTAAAAAGGCCGCTGCCCAAGGGCGTGGAGGGAGGCAGTATCGTCCCGCTACTGGCCAAAGGTGAGGGAATAGTGAAACGGCCTCGCGAGGAACTGGTTTTCCACTTTCCTCATTACCAAAGCAAAGATGGACCGCACACAGCAATCTTGTCTGGTGATTTAAAGTTGGTTCGATTTTATGAAACCGATCGGTTGAACCTTTTCAATCTTCGGCAAGATATTAGCGAGAGCAATGATCTTGCCCTTAACATGCCGGCCAAAACGAAAGAGCTAAATGAGAAGCTGAGCGAATATCTCAAACAAGTGAATGCTCGGTTGCCGGTTGTTAATCCACAATACGATCCCAATAAGCCGCCTTCTCCTACTCGCAAAGGTGGCAAGGGAGGCAAAGGCGGAAAAGGAGGGGGCAAGAAACCCAACGAAAGACCGGCAACACTCAGCAATCCTGCTTTACCTGTTGGCAAGACGCTTCAATGGTCAGCCAATGGTGGGCCACAGGATATTGTGGCTATTTACCGGGGCAAAGCATTGCAGGTCATTCAAACGGTCTTTGGCAAACCCGACGCTACCGAGGGCACTTTTCACATATATCGAGGGCTCCGGATTCGTGATGCCAAATCAGGGGGGAATTACAAGATCGTAAAGTTCCTGATCACTGATGGGGTTGTGAAAGCGGTCCAAGTAGAAAGTGGCGGCAAAGGAGGAGGCAATAAAAAGAACGCAGGCCAGGGGAATCGACCTCAGGGAAACAATCCAAGAGGGGTCCGAATGCCCACGCCGCTTTTTCGCACGGATGTTCCCGCACATTTGTACAACATCATTCTGGGCCGGCCCACCGACAGCGCAATTACGCTGAGTGTGCTGGCTCATCAAGCCATGGACGGGTTTTTTACCTACGGGATGAAGCCTGATACTCTCACGAACAAGACTCCAGTATTGCAATGGAAAGCAGGGGAAGCCAACGAATTGGATATAAAGAATCTTAAACCCAACACACGCTATTATTATAAGTTTAATTACCAGCTGGCCGGTACTAATCCTACGACTAGTGCATCGGCTGCTTTCCACACTCAACGCGCCACAGGCAGCTCGTTTGTCTTCACTGTGCAGGCCGATTCACATCTGGATTTTGGTACCAATCCAGCAGTTTACGAGCGCACCCTGAAAAACGCCCTTACTGACCGGACAGATTTCCACGTCGCACTGGGCGACACCTTCATGACAGGCAAGTATGTGGATCATCGAAAGGCGTATCCGCATTATCTTGCACAGCGCTACTATTTCGGGCGGCTCTGCCGCTCGGCTCCACTGTTCTTTGTACTGGGCAACCATGACGGCGAATCGCTTCGCTACTGGGATGACACCGCCAACAACCCTGCTGCATGGTCAGCCAATCTTCGCAAGGAACTGTTGCCCAACCCTGCGCCCAATGGTTTCTACACCGGCAACAGTCAACCACAGCAACACATCGGCCTCTTGGAGGATTATTATGCTTGGGAATGGGGTGACGGCCTGTTTGTCACTCTGGATCCCTTCTGGTTTACCCAAAGAACTCGAGGCAAGGTTGACAACTGGGTTTGGACGCTGGGTAAAACCCAATACGATTGGCTGGCAAGTACGCTGGAGAATTCAAAAAACAAATATAAGTTCATTTTCATCCATCACCTTTTAGGTGGTGTTGATCGTAGTCAGCGTGGCGGCAAAGCCGCGGCGGCTTTTTTTGAATGGGGTGGTAGGAATTTGGATGGACAGAGTGAATTTGCCGTTAAGCGGCCCGGATGGGCAAAGCCGATTCACGATCTATTGGTGCAACACAACGTGAGCATCGTTTTCCATGGGCATGATCACCTTTACCCGAAAGAAGAATTGGATGGCATCACCTATCAGTGTGTCCCTCAGCCCAGCCATAGCCGGGGAGGAATCCGTGACGCCGCCGAATATGGCTACAAGGATGGCGTCATCCTGGGTAGTTCCGGCCATATCCGCGTCACCGTCTCGCCCGTTGCCGCAAAGGTGGATTACGTGAAAAGCATCCTGCCCGGTGCTGAAAGCAATGGGCGAAAAAATGGCATGACCGCTCACTCTTACAACATCAACTCAAAACAATAATAATACAGGATTCCTGCTAATGAAAAAAAGGCGCTTTTTAATTCTGGGGGCAATTGTCGGCCCATTGGTTGCCGGATTGTATTATCTGTCTCCTTCCAATGACTTGGTGCCTTCCCTGAGTGCCCAGGAAAGGCCCAGCCAAAAACAAGACGGTAGGAATCAAGGCCGTGGTGGAGATCGCGGAGGTGGTGGTGGCAATCCCATTATCCGCACCTTGGACGCTAATGGCGATGGCATCATTTCCAAGCAAGAAATTGATAATAGCACGGCCTTGCTCAAAAAGCTGGATCGCAATGGTGATGGCAAGATAAGCCGTGATGAAATGCGTCCGCCTCGAGATGCTGGTGGCAACAATCCTCCTCCGGCACCAAGGCCTTCCATACCTTCCTCCCCTCCCAAGAATAGCTTAGGCCCCAAACCCGCCCAAGCCGCCGCCTTCGACTCCTTTGCCCCCAAGGTAAAGACCACCTGGGACAAGCAATATCTCTATGTGGAATCCGACAGCATCCCTGACCATCAGATGATGGTGGGCATCACTGCGTGGCAACAGCAGGTTCCGATAACTCAACCCTACACTGGCAACAACGCCTGGCGTATCCCTCTCCAGCCGGTACCGGCAAAAGCGCCAATGTCGGCCAAGAACAATTTCTT
>PCBO01000081.1 GCA_002730975.1 Opitutia bacterium | reverse complement strand
GGGGTTGTCGGCAGGAGTAAAGGCAAATGGAAAACTTTTTCTGGGTAAGAACATTGCCGAAAAGCCACTGAGTTCGGTGAAAGACATAACTCTCCGATTCGAGGCGATTCCGAAACCACGAAGCAATGGTTACACACTTTATGTAATCGCATTTGAAGGCGGTGGCATAAAAGAACTGGGCCGACTTTCATCGGAGATTCCCAAAAACGATTCCTTAGTCGGAAACGTAGCCATCGGCTGCAACATGGAGATGGAATCTTCCAGAAAGGCCGGAACTAAGATGGCACGTTTTTGGTTTTCCGATTGGAAGTTAAGTGGTGACAAGGTGAAGGCTCGTTCCGATCTCGCATTTGGGCCCATTCTATACGCCATGCATACGTTGAGTCGAGGGACACTAAGCTTAACCGCTCAAATGCCACCTTTGGGTGCCAATGAGTCGAAAAAGCTGCGACTCGATACCAAAGACGAAAAGGGTCTATGGAAAGAAGCTGCGAAAGCCGAAATCGACCCCTTGTCTCGCACGGCCACTTTTCGCGTGATGAAATGGGTCGACAAGAGAGACATTGCCTACCGCATAGCTTTCCAAGATATAAAACGAGACGGTTCCTTAAAGGAAAAATATTTCGACGGGATAATCCGAAAGGACCCGAAGGAGAAAAAGGAAATTGTGGTGGCAGGCTTTACCGGTAACAAGGACACAGCCTTTCCAAACAGTAAAATCGTAAAGAACGTAGGCATCGTGAACCCGGACGTCCTCTTTTTCTCGGGCGACCAGATCTACGAGGACGTCGGAGGATACGGAATACATCGCAATCCGGTCGATCTAGCAGTTCTGAATTATCTGCGAAAAATCTACCTTTGGGGATGGGCCTTTCGTGATTTGATGCGCGATCGGCCCACCCTTGCCCTACCCGACGACCACGACGTCTACCAAGGGAACATCTGGGGGCAAAGCGGCAGGGATTCCGGCGGAATGAAGGGGCACTCAGCAGGTGGATACGCCATGCATCCCGACTTTGTGAACGCCGTGCAACGGACCCAAACCGCTCACCATCCGGCGCCCTTCGACCCCACGCCAGTGGAGCAAGGCATAGGCGTCTATTATGGAGACATGGTCTACGGACGAATCGGATTCGCCGTACTGGAAGACCGCAAATTCAAGTCGGGTCCGGAAGGAAAAGTGAATTCGTGGAAAGGACGCCCCGACCATATTCGAGACCCAAAGTTTGACACCAAATCCATCGATAAAGACGGATTAGTCCTCCTAGGCGAACGCCAGCTAAAGTTTCTTCGCCATTTTGCAGGAGACTGGAAAGGTACAGACCAAAAAATTGCGCTGTCCCAAACCATATTCTGTAATCTCGCGAATTATCATGGCGGCGGGCAGCAGTACATTGTCGCAGATCTCGACAGCAACGGTTGGCCGCAAACAGGACGGAATAGAGCTCTCGAAGAATTGAGGCGTGGTTTCGTATTTCATTACGCCGGAGATCAGCACCTTGCTTCCATCGTGCACCACGGCATAGAGCAATGGGGAGACGCGGGATACTCCTTTTGCGTTCCCAGTATCGCCGCGGGTTATCCTCGCTCTTGGCAACCGGACAAGGAAGGTCGCCCCGTCCGCAATCGCCCTGCCGCAGGTTTGCCTAATACCGGAGAGTATAAGGACGGTCTTCAGAATATTTTAACGGTTCATGCCATTGGTAATCCAACACCTGCAAAAAGCAAAAGTCGCCTCGACACCTTGCACGAAAAAGCCTCCGGCTATGGCGTCGTGCGAATGAACAAAGCCAATGGAACGATTACCATGGAATGCCACCGACTGCTCATAGATGCTTCCAACCTAAAGCAGAAAGATCAGTTTCCGGGATGGCCAAAGACCATCAAATACAGTGCAAACTATGAAAGAGTCCCAGAGGCTTATCTTCCCGAAATCAGGGTACAAGGTCTTGCCAATCCGGTCATCAAGGTAATTAATGCAAAGACCGATGAACTCGTGTATGCTCTTCGAATTCGAGAGGATTTTTATCGACCACCCGTCTTCGACAAGACCGCAAACTACAAGGCAAGAGTTGGGGAACCCGACAGCGACATATGGAAAACCCTCGAAAACCTGACACCTGATGCCAAAGGAAAGAAAACTTCAGTGTCTCTGAAATTTTGACCTTATTCATCACTCACACACCTCACTTCGAGGGTAAGTAGCAATCCGTGAGCAAGTTTAACATACATAGACTTATAAATTTTTTAGGCTTCGCAACCCTTTTGCTCGTAGGTATTCAGGCTTCGAGAGGTTTGACGAAACCAAACATCGTACTCATTCTAGCGGACGACGTCGGTTGCGAGCCAATCGGTTGCTATGGCGGGGAATCCTTTGCCACCCCGAATATCGATGCCTTGGCAAAAAACGGCATGAAATTCGAACATTGTTACAGCATGCCCGTCTGCCATCCATCGAGAATAGCCCTAATGACGGGACGCTACCCGTTTCGCTTTAAGGCCGGTTGGGGGTCGTTTCCCAAAAACGAAGAAAAATATTCCATAGGGAGGGTGATGAAGGACGCAGGTTATGCCACGGCGGTAGCGGGCAAATGGCAAATGACGCTCTTGAAGAAAGATCCGGAACAACCCTCTCGATTAGGATTCGACGCATGGAGCGTGTTCGGATGGCACGAGGGAGCCCGCTTTCACAGTCCGATGATTTACCAAAACGAAAAGGTGCGCGAAGGCTTGGAGGGAGAGTACGGTCCCGAGCTTTACGTCAAGTTCCTCTCCGATTTCATGGAACGCAGTCAAAAGGAAGGCAGACCCTTCTTTGCCTATTATTCGATGGCTCTCGCCCACGACGTCACCGACGACCTGAAGTGGCAAGTTCCCTATGCTCCCGGCAAGGACCGATGGATGAATTATGGAGAAATGATAAGCTCGATGGATGAAATGGTGGGCAAGCTAGTGACTACTGTAAACAGATTGAATCTCCGAGAAAATACCCTCGTTTTGTTTACGGGCGACAATGGCACTGCGGCGCGCTCCAAGTTGCGACACTTGGGCAAATCTGGGAAAAAATACGAATATGAAAAAGTAGTCGTACGCCAAAATGGCAGGAATCTTTCAGGGGGGAAAGGACTGTTAAATGATCGCGGGACACATGTTCCCTTAATCGCAAACTGGCCGGAGACGATAGCTCCCGGATCGGAAAGCGAAGACCTCGTGGACTTCAGCGACTGGTTACCCACTTTAGCGGAAATAGGTCGAGGCAAACTGTCTAAAGACGTGAAGTTTGACGGACAAAGCTTCGCCTCGAGTTTTCTAGGAAAGAATGAATCCGCCCGCGGTTTTGCTTTCGCAGAGTCCAAGGGAGGTCTAGCATTTGTTCGTGACCAACGCTACAAACTCTACGCCAACGGAAAATTCTATGACATATCAAGTGATCCTGAAGAAAGAAAAGCTCTGGCTAAAGGGAAAGAAGCGGAAACCCGAAAGCGTCTTGAGACCGCCATTTTCAAAATAGGATATGGGAAATGAGAGGTGGAGCCCCCCCTTAGTATTCGATAACCCAACAGCGTCCTTGCGAGAAATGCGCTGCCTCGGCTGCTGTAATCCAACGTTCTTGATAGCGTTCGCCCCATGAATCAGTAAAGGCGATTTCCTCGGTTTCCTTGTTATAACCGTGGATAATGCAGATGTGATTGCTGTCGCCCGAACCGGGTTCGGCCAAGTCGCCGGCTTCCTTTACCGCCTTGCTCATAAGGCTTTTCCATTCGCGAGCATCCATTCCTTTTCGGTCAACTGTCCGATCGTTGGCGATACGATTGAAGGTTTTTGTGGAGTGAAGACCCCAAAGGATAGGCACTCCGGAATCGATTGAACGAGCCAACTCCCTCAAGGACGGATGCCCTCGCAAAGGCTTGAAATTGCGACCTGCCGAAACAACTTCCTGCTGAACCGCTTGGACGAGGGTCGGCGTATGCGTTCCTCCTCCCAAACCCGTATTTCCAGCCATGGCGAGTAAGTACATGTCAGCAGGAATTGCCATGTATCGCATGCAGCGCTCAAAAGTAGCCGGCACGCAGTAACCTTTCGGACCTTGATCAACCATGGGGAGATTCTGAATAACAACGTCCCCGTTCGGTCGTCGGTCGACGTTTTCTCGATGAATTCGTCGAATGTACATATCTGCAGTCTTGCGCGTTTTCCCTCTGGCTTCTGCAGAAGCAACGGTTTCAACCGAGAGACTGACGAACTCCCCATCCATTACCGAGAGCAAAAAGCTGTGCCCGTTCCAGTCCCATCTCGATACCTTTCGCTTGGCGGAACCTTGCCCGAAATTTTGGCGACGAGGTTTTCCTAAAAGATTCTCGAAAAGCTCGGCTACTAGATCAGCATCATGTTCCATCCACTTTTTTAATTGTCGCGGGTCCTTGGTTACCGTGCCGTCCTTAAAATGCTCTTCCGCGGCACCAGCCGCTGCGAAACAATCACCCTTGTTGGCAAATACCAAAGAAAGCCCGGTCACCTTACTCGCATCCCCATATAGGGCGGCGGAATAGGGGCGAGCACCGACAAAACGATAGTTCGACGGCGGGTACAATCGATAACTGGTCTGGCTGGAGGTAATCGATTCGCGCGGCCAACGCAGACGAGTTCCTACGACAACCGGATCATCATCCCAGAGTGAACCGTCGACGAACAAGGGCTGTCCGATAATTTCATTTAAAGCTCTAAATTCTTTCGGAGAGGATTCGAAGGAGTCCGATTTTTGAGAAGAGACGCCTGACTCCAGTGCAGAGGGAGATGCCGGTACAATTGAAGTAGTACGAGGTAAGGAAAGAAGCCGTTGTCGCTCACGCAAAAGATAGGCACGGCTGTTTAGATCAAACAAACTCAAAGGGGAATTGAACCGGATCCCGTCTTCTCGTCGCAAAACAACATGCCCCTGTTCCACCTTCTCGATAACGGCTCGAATCGAAACGCCTTGCAAACTTCTAAGAGTTACGAAGTCTTGAGCATTCAAGCATGGCAGGCTCGTAACAGGAAAAATGAGCAAGGTGAAAGCAAGAAAACGATTCAAGGCATGCATGGGTGTGATTAGAAGAAGGAAAGAGAACAAATTTTGAGTCAAATGGTTAGAGGGATTATAAAGTTTTTAAATAAATGTGCCATTATAATTTGCAAAAAATTTCACACTGGACTGTGACTTAGATCGTGGGCCTCTTAAAAACATTGGAGGATTGCTATATCATTTTCCAAACGGCTTGATCTCAAGCACCGATTCATCAACTCCATGCACTAAACACGTAAGGCCCATCATGGAAAAGATGGACCATCGCAAGTCACCAAAAGAACATTCATGCAATCCTAGCCAAGAAAGCCTCGCCCAAACACAAGTGGCTAGACAGGCAAAATTGTGGGAATAGCAATTTGAATAAAAAGGGATTGCAGACCTAGGAAAAGTGCTTCTAGATTAAAACTATGAAAGTAAATCGCTCAGCTCGCACCTCTTTCCTAACATGGACATTAGTTGTCGCTGCTCTGTATATGACTGCCTGCTCGAAGACGGGATTTAATCCCTTTGCCGACGGAGATGATCAAGTCAACGAGAACATTAAAAACTTAATGAGCTTGCAACCCGGCATGACCAAAGCTCAAGTGTTTAAGTTAGCTGGAGTAGCTAACTACATAGAAGGGGAAAGCTGGGGAAGCGTTTGGTTTTACAAGTACCGCCCGGGGGGAAACGAAGGAACTCTTGCAGACAGCAATGTAGAAAAAAACTATATGCCGGTTGTTTTTGACTCCAGCGATCGCTTGATTGGTTATGGCTATGAATTCTACAAAAACACCATGGAGCAACTTGGCTCAGGTCCATATTGATCACTTTAGCCAAGCTTAGAGTATTACTGAAAACAGAATTGACGGGATGGGACTATGATATAATATAAGCCCTTTTTCTCAACTCTATATCCATGAAAACAACTTTGGCTAAGGTCGGTGCAGAAACCGACCGAAATTGGCGAATCGTAGATGCTACCGACAAAATACTTGGACGGCTTTCCGTACAAGTGGCAAATGCATTGCGAGGTCGAGACAAACCTATCTTCACTCCCCACATTGATGCAGGGGATTACGTCATCGTTGTAAATGCTGAAAAAGTAAAGCTTTCGGGAAATAAGGAAGAGCAGAAACAATACATGTTTTACAGCGGTTACATGGGGGGAGAGAAATACCGAAATGTTGCTGAATTCAGGGCAAAACGCCCCGAATTCCTAATTATGAATGCAGTCAAAGGAATGTTGCCCAAAAACAAACTTTCAAGCCAATTACTGACAAAACTTAGAATTTACGCCGGACCTGAACATCCTCACGAAGCTCAGTCCCCACAACCCTTGAATCTTTAGCAATGTCACCCCGATCCATTAAATGAGCGCCAAGAAAAAAGAAGATACACACACTGCCACGGGTCGTCGCAAAACTAGCACGGCTCGAGTTCGCCTTAATGCAGGAGCAGGAAACTTCACCGTGAACGGGCGAGAAGTAAACGAATACTTTCCTACTTCGCAGTTACGCAAGACCGTAGCAGGACCGCTCGCAGAAGTAGAAATGTCGGACAGCATAGACCTAATCGTCAATGTTTGTGGGGGCGGTTGCTCCGGGCAAGCCGGTGCAGTTAGACATGGAATCGCAAGAGCTCTCGAGAAGATGGACCCCGAGTTAAGGAAGACCCTCAAGAAGGCCGGACATCTCCGGCGAGATCCTCGCAAAAAAGAGCGAAAGAAACCGGGGCAACCCGGAGCACGAAAACGTTTCCAATTCTCCAAGCGTTAAACGCTTTTAAAGGAACCAATTTCAACCCTCCGGATTTTTTATCCGGAGGGTTTTTGTTTTTTTTGATTTTGCCACCTTTGACTAACCAGTAATAAACTTTTTCTTTTCCCAATGAACGCCTGTATCATAGGAGCATCCGGTTATTCCGGTCGAGAACTCGTAAGCCTTCTGGCACTACATCCGAATGTTTGTCTTTCGGCTGTCACATCCAGAAGCTTGGCGGGATCGCCTCTGGAGGCGGCTCTACCTAGGATGCGAGGAAAAGCCCAAAACCTGTCTTTCTCCTCACCAAATCCCAACGAACTTGCACAGAGCAATGATCTGGACATTTTCTTTTTGGCACTTCCACACGGCACGGCCGCCGAATATGCGAGTCCGTTGGTTGAGGCAGGCAAACGCGTAATCGACTTGAGCGCAGACTTTCGACTTTCTTGTCCGAAACTCTACGAGGAATTCTATGGTGCCCCCCACCCTGCTCCTGAACTATTGGAGAAGGCAATATATGGACTTCCCGAACTCCACGCACTGTCTTGGGAAAAGAGCAAGCTCATAGCTTCACCGGGTTGCTACCCCACTAGCATTCTAGTTCCATTGGCTCCCTTGCTCGAAGCAGGATTAGTGGAACGGGAAGGGATTGTTATTAATAGCTTCAGCGGGGTTAGCGGAGCTGGAAGACAAGTATCGGAAAATCTATTGTACTGCGAAAGAAACGAAAGTGCAGCAGCTTACGGTCTGCCAAAACATCGTCACCTTTCTGAAATCGAGGAGCAGCTAAATTTAGCCGGCGGTGAGGAAGTCGTAGTATCATTCCATCCACATCTCGCACCTATGAACCGGGGAATAGCAACCACCATTTCAGTGCCTGCAAAGGGTAAACTAAACACTCAATTAATCGAGGATTGTTGGGCAAAAAAATACCTCGGCAGACCTTTCACTCAAATCCTGCCCAGTGGAGAGTTTCCGGACGTCGCGCATGTCAACGGCACAAACCGAATCGATTTCTCGGTCGTGGCAGACGGGCGAACTGGGCGGTATATTCTTACTTCCGCCCAAGACAACCTGCTCAAGGGAGCCGGCGGGCAAGCTGTACAAGCAATGAACATTTGCTCGGGCTTTGAAGAAACTGCCGGATTGCCATGAAATTCTACGAGAACGTCGATGGGCTTACAGAAGCCTCTGGATTTTTCTGCGCGGGGATTCATTGCGATGTGCGAGGGAAGCGAGATGGTCGCATCGACCTCGGCATCGTTTACTCGAAAAGGCCCTGCTCGGGGGCCGGCGTATTCACCACGAACGACGTAAAAGCCGCTCCCGTCCTTCATGGACAGGCGTTGGTCGCTGAGGGAAATAAATTTCATGCCATCGTAGCAAATAGCGGCAACGCCAACGCTTGCACAGGTCCACAGGGTGAGGTTGATACTAGAACAATGGCCTCGGAAGTCGCTCGCCAGCTTAGATTAAAACCCGAACAAGTTTTCGTCTGTTCCACGGGCCGAATTGGGGAACCCTTGCCGATGAGTCGTATAACAGCCGGCATTCGCGATGCCGTTCAAGACATCGAAGACGGAGTCGACGGGGGGATAGGCTTCCAGCAGGCCATTCTTACTTCCGACACCACGACAAAGTCCTGTCTAGCAGAGTTCGAAACGCCCGAAGGCACAGTGCGAGTGGCAGGAGTGGCAAAAGGAAGCGGTATGATCGAGCCAAACATGGCAACCATGCTCGCCTTCATAGTCACTGATGCCAGCCTGCCCTCTCAACTCCTCCAAAATACTCTTCAAGCAGCCACCGATAAAACATTCAACCGCATCACAATCGATGGTGACATGAGCACCAACGACACCGTGCTCGCTCTCGCCAACGGTTTTTCCGATGTGGCCGTTTCGGAAAAAACTCCTGATATTTTGGAAGACTTCGAGACGGCAGTTGAAAAAGTCTGTGCCTGTCTCGCTCGCAAAATGATCGGGGACGGTGAAAAAGTCACTAAGCTCATTGAACTTGTCGTCAAAGGCGCACCTAATGACGCAGCAGCAGAAACAGTTTCTAGAAACATTGCCAACTCTCTGCTTGTCAAGACATCGTGGTACGGTTCAGACCCCAACTGGGGACGGATTGTGGATGCAGCTGGATATGCGAAGGTAGGGGTCGATTTCTCGAAAATAGACCTTTACTATAATGAAGTTCCCGTTCTCTCCAAAGGCAAAGCCCTCACTCGAAACAAAGATAAATGGAAAGAAGCAGTCGCCGAAAAACAGTTTGCGATCCATCTCCACCTCAATCTAGGGCAAGGGGCATGCAACTTGCTGACTACTGACCTAAGCGAAGCTTACGTCGACTTCAATAAGAGCGAATGAGCGATAAAGCAGACATTGAAGCCATTCAAGCTAAGGCCGCCGTATTGGTGGAGGCACTCCCGTATGTGCGCCATTTTCGAGGTTCCACCTTTGTCGTCAAGTACGGCGGCAGCTTTATGGACGCCCCTGATCTTGAAATCCGATCACGTGTAGCCAGAGACATAGTTTTCTTAAATTCAGTCGGCATCCGCGTGGTCGTTGTACACGGCGGCGGCAAGGCCATCACCCGAACGATGGATGAACGCGGAATAGAGTCAGCCTTCATTGACGGGCTCCGAATTACAGACTATCGAGCAATTGAAATTGTCGATGAAGTACTAAACGTCGACGTAAACGGAGAAGTTGCTGCTTTCATCGAGGAGAACGATTGCGAAGCGGAACGACTCCCGGGCAAGGAAGTTCTGCAATGCAAAAAACTTAATTCCAATCCCGACCTTGGCTTTGTCGGTGAAATCACCCGAGTGCTCGTAGGCTCGATAGACGAAGCTCTCGACAACGGAAAAGTGCCAGTAATATCTTCCACGGCAGCTGACTCTTCGGGTGTCTGCTACAATGTAAATGCAGATATAGCCGCTGCGAAAATTGCGATTGGCCTACAAGCTCGGAGACTGGTTTACCTTTCCGACGTACCAGGCTTGCTTCGCGAACCGGAGAACCCCGGCACCCTAATATCGAGCTTACCCGCAGGCGAAGTGGAACCCCTTAGGAAAGCCGGAATCATTGCAAAAGGCATGCTTCCGAAAGTGAACAGCGCAGTGGAAGCCCTACAAGCAGGAGTGAATCGAGTTCACTTGGTCGATGGTCGTTACCCACACAGCCTACTTCTTGAGATCTTTACCGACACGGGCGTAGGCACCGAAATCGTACACTAAGGAAACGCTCCGCGAACCATATGGACATCACGGAATACTCCCACTGCCTAATAAGCAATTATGCAACTCCTCCAGTAGCATTCGATCGTGGGGAAGGTGCGCGGATTTGGGACGTGGAAGGGAATGAGTATCTCGACTTCTCTTCGGGAATCGCGGTAACTTGCTTAGGTCATTCCCATCCCAAGTGGGTAAGCGCCGTGCAGAAACAAGCAGCAAAGCTCGTTCATTGTACGAATCTTTTCGCGATTCCAGAACAAGCGCGTCTAGCAGAAAGATTAACGAGGAAAGCGGGCGCCGGAAGAATGCTGTTTTGCAATAGCGGAGCAGAAGCAAACGAAGCTCTAATCAAGTTGGCTCGCCTTTACGGGTGTAACAAAGCGGGGGGCAAAGAAGGAAAAATCATAAAAATCGTTTCGGCTGAAGGTGATTTTCACGGAAGAACATACGGGGCGATGTCAGCTACTTCAGGCTCAAAGATACGGAGTGGGTTTGCTCCACTAGCTCCGGGTTTCGCTTTTGCAAAATTCAACGAACTCGCAAGTTTCGAGGGATTATTGGACGAGGACACCGCCGCCGTTCTTATCGAACCGATCCAAGGCGAGGGAGGCGTTCGCGAAACCACCGACGACGTCCTTCGCGGGATTCGCCAACTCTGCGACGAGAGAGGAATTTTGCTTATGCTTGATGAAGTTCAGTGCGGCATGGCTCGAACCGGGCGTTTCTTTTCCTACGAAAGTGCTGGCATAACGCCTGATGCAATCGCCTTAGCCAAAGGGCTAGGAGGTGGGTTCCCCATCGGAGCTATATGGGTGCGCGAATCTCACGCCGACCTCTTCAAGCCGGGCTCGCACGGCACGACCTTCGGTGGCTCTCCCCTTGCCTGTGCCGCGGCGCATGCGGTACTAGATGTGATCGAGGAAGAAAAACTGATGGAAAAAGTAGCCGTGCGAGGCGCTTCGTTCAAGATTGAGCTAGAAACCGTTGCCGCCAAACGTCCGGATCTCGTGAAAGAAGTCCGTGGTCGCGGCTACCTTCTGGCAATGTCCATGAAAGTGCCTTGCGGAGAAATTGTAACTGCTCTACGAATGAGAGGACTCATCGCGGTCCCCGCAGGTGGGGATTCCGTACGGATATTGCCCCCCCTCAACGCGAATGAAGGAGAAATCGCCGAGGCCCTCGAAATTATTGACAAAACCCTATCCACATTTACAGCTTTAACTAAACCATGAAACATTTCCTCAAGGAAAATGATTTCTCCGATGATGAAATACTGGAAGTTTTTGACCGAGCGTCTCATCTAAAACAGAAGCGCAAGCAGGAATTAGCAAACGACCTGGCCGGCCAAACATGGGGTCTACTTTTCTATAAGAACAGTACTCGTACCAGAGTTTCATTCGAAGTGGGCATAAATGAACTTGGAGGTAAAGCGCTTGTCCTCGACCAAAAAACCACCCAGATCGGGCGTGGTGAAAGTATTCACGACACGGCCCAAGTGCTTTCCCGATACCTTCATGGTTTAATTATTCGCACGTATGGACACGAAATCATCGAAGAATTCGCCTCACACTCCGACATACCCGTAGTTAATGCACTGACGGACCTTCTGCATCCTTGCCAGATCTACGCCGACTGTTTTTCCATTGCTGAAAAATTGGGTGATAGCCGAGATCCGTTTGGTTCCCTTGCTGGAAAAAAACTGACCTTTTTAGGAGACACCTCCTGCAACATGGCCAATTCCTGGATTCTGGCGGGAAAACTATTCGGCATGAAAGTATCTCTTGCCGGCCCAAAAGGTTTCGCTCCGAAACCAGATATTCACGATCTGCTAATCAACGAAGGAGTGGACCACGATTACCAGTTCACTTCCGACCCCAAGGAGGCAGTGGCCGATGCGGATATTGTCTACACCGACGTCTGGGTGAGCATGGGAGCCGAAGAAGAGGAAGAATCTCGCATTGAAAGTATGAATCCTTTTGCAGTCACGACCGAGCTTCTTTCTCAGGCAAAATCCGAGGCACTATTTATGCACTGTATGCCGACTCACCCTGGAATGGAAGTAAGCCAAGAAGTACTCGACTCTCCAAAGACAATTATCTTCGACCAAGCCGAGAATCGCCTACATATGCAGAAAGCCATTCTGGCTAAACTGGCAAGCAAATCAGCAACCTGAACCAGAGCACCAAAATTCACCGAACTCTCGAATACCATGAAAATAGTTCTCGCCTACTCAGGAGGTCTAGATACCTCCGTTCTCGTTCACTGGTTCGCAAAGGAACAGAATGCCGAGGTCATCACCTATTGCGCAGACGTGGGACAGGAAGAGGAACTTGATGGTCTGGAGGAGAAAGCTCTGGCCACCGGTGCCTCCGCACACCGAACGGTCGATCTGGTCGATGAGTTCGCTTCCGACTTCATCTTTCCAATGGTCCGTGCAGAGGCATTGTATGAAAGCCAATATTTACTCGGCACATCAATCGCTCGCCCGCTCATCGCCAAGGCACAAATCGATATCGCTCGAGAATTTGGAGCAGATACTGTGGCTCACGGCGCAACGGGCAAGGGAAACGATCAGTGTCGCTTCGAACTCGCATTCGCTGCTCTCGCACCGGAGATCAAGATCATCGCTCCTTGGCGTGAAATCGACTTCCAAGAACAATTTCCAGGTCGTACCGAAATGATCGAGTACTGCTCAAAGAACGGTATCGACGTAGAAGCCAGTGCATCAAAACCATATTCAATGGATCGTAACCTGTGGCACATTTCATACGAAGCCGGTATACTCGAGGACCCTTGGTTCGATCCAACCACGCCGGACAACAAAGGCATGTTCAAGCTTAGCGTAGACCCTTCCGATGCTCCGGACGAACCCGAGCATCTAGAGCTCGAATTCGAAAAAGGTGACTGCGTTGCCGTCAATGGCGAACCACTCAAACCTGCAGATCTCGTTCGCAAACTTAACTCTCTTGGTGGAAAGCATGGCATTGGGAGGAAAGACCTAGTCGAAAACCGTTTTGTGGGAATGAAAAGTCGTGGTATCTATGAAACTCCAGGTGGTTCCATTCTGCTTCATGCTCATCGGCAACTAGAAACCCTCACGATGGATAGGGAACTCATGAATCTGCGCGACTCACTAGTTCCACGATACGGACAAATGGTGTACAATGGTTTTTGGTACGCCCCCGAACGCGAAGCTCTCCAAGCTCTCGTGGACAAAAGCCAAGAAACAGTTTCAGGCACCATACGCTTGAAGCTCTTCAAGGGGAACTTGATGACTGTCGGGCGGAAGTCTCCCTTCTCCCTGTATGACGAACATATTGCTTCCATGGAGAAGGCAGACAGCGACTACCGCCCGGAAGATGCTGGTGGTTTCATTCGGTTAAACGCTATTCGTCTACGAGAACGTAATCGAAAGCAAGGTTATCGCGGATCTTGAAAAAAAGTTCAAAGGAGTGCTTCAATTCGTTGCAGTTCCCATCTGTAGCAAAGTGGCGCTTTCAATTGCCATTCACTCCTGCTAGCCTCCGGTTAATTCGATGCGTCTCCTGCTAATAGATAACTTTGATTCATTCACCTACAACCTCGTGCAATACTTTGGCGAGCTTGGGGCTGAGCAAGAAATCTTTCGGAACGATGCCATCACTCCCGAAAAAGCTATTGAAAGAGAACCCGACGCAGTTGTCATCTCACCGGGTCCTTGTGCTCCCAACCAAGCCGGCCAAAGTCTAGCCATCATTGAGGCTTTTGCTGGAAAAAAGCCAATCTTCGGCGTTTGCCTTGGGCACCAATGCCTCGCCCAGTATTTCGGTGGAAAAGTTATTCGGGCCGAGCGCCTCATGCATGGAAAAATCTCTCCGGTGATCCACGACGATAAAGAAATATTTGAGAACCTACCCAACCCATTCGAAGCTACGCGCTATCATTCCTTGATCATCGAACCTGCTTCTATGCCCGACTGTCTCGAAGTTACGGCCAAAACGGAAGAAGGCGAAATCATGGGTATCCGCCACAAGGAAATACCCGTGTGGGGAGTACAATTCCATCCTGAATCACTAGCCACCGAACAAGGTATATTAATCTTGAAAAACTTCATGGAGCTCTGTTAGCGTAATTGCAGTGGTGGTGGTGTTTAATATGTTAAATAATGAGGTGTCCAAAGTGTTCGTCTGAGGACTCAAAGGTTCTTGATACTCGAGCGGGGAAAGCGGCGTCAATTCGTCGTCGTAGAGAGTGTTTGTCTTGCGAGCATCGCTTTTCAACAATCGAAGAAGTATTGCGGGAAGACTTGTTAGTGGTTAAGCAAGACGGTCGCAGGGAAAACTTTGACCGTCACAAAATGGCCAAGGGATTACAAAGAGCCATATCAAAACGCTCCATAGACCCTGAACAAATAAATGCGTTGTTGTCAGAAATCCTTAGGCGTATCGAAAACGAATACGACAACGAAGTGCCAAGTCGCGCTATAGCAGATGCCATCATTAGTCGTCTGCGAAACGTCGATGAAATTGCCTGGTTGCGCTTTGCCAGTTTCTATGAGGATTTCAGAGGACTTTCAAGATTCGCGCGGGAAATCGTAAATTTGAAAGGTGAGGGGAGTGACTAAAAAGAGAAGTTCGAAAAAACAAAATACCGACGACTACACACGCTTGACCAATCTCAATTCTCTTGTCTCATTTCTTGGAGGCAACATTAGTTGCGTGGAATCGGAACAATTAAACGTAGCCCTTGCATTTCTTCGGTCAAACAATCTCGAATCCGAAATGCCCCCTCGCTCTTTCGAGCACTGCGTGTCACAAGTCATTCGTTTTCATGACCCCAGTCGAACTCACTTTGATTTCGCTCATTGGGATGCTCGCCGTGGAGAAGTTGATCCACTTTGGTTACGTGCCACAGTACTTGAAAAGTTGTCGGAACTCGGCACCCACCGTAGTATTCTCCTAATTGTCTCAGGGCTAAGAAACGCCTTGCTAAAAGCAGGTTGTCGATGGACTAGTCGCCGAGAAAGAGCATACAGAGAAGCCATCCGCATGATCGAACTACTGGCTGCTCGTCAAGCCAACCCTGAACAAAAACTATCGGTTCTATTCATTTAGACGAATTCTAAAATACCGCCAATGTAACTTAGGACGGGGTATTGGGATAACTGCCGAGATATTTCACGAAAGGGCAAACCTTCTCTAGCTCGACGATGGCCTCTGATGCTGATTCGTCGTCTCGATGGCCAAGGAAATCCACAAAAAAATAGTAATCCCAAGGCTTGAGGCGACTGGGTCGAGATTCAATTTTGCAAAGGTTAATACCACGGTCACTAAAGGGTTTGAGTCCTTCCTGTAGGGCACTCACCTTATCCGTCAGTGAAAGCACCAAGCTGGTTTTGTATTCAATGTCTTCGCGTTTAGCCAAAGACTTTCGACCGACGACGAGGAAGCGAGTCAGATTGTCCTTATGATCCTGAATTCCTTCCGCAATGCATGGAACATCATAGAGGCGTCCCGCCAGAGCGCCCGCAATGGCCGCAGTCCCGATAGTTCCTTTGGCTGTTCTTACCGCCTCGGCAGTGCTGGTTGCGTTTTCAAGGCAGGCAGCGGGCAAATTCCGGCGAAGCCACTCCCCGCATTGAGCAAGCGCCTGATCCTTAGAGGATACTTTCACAATTTCATCAAGCGGTGAAGCGGAGATTAAACAATGCTCGATCTTGAGATAGACTTGGGCGATGATCGTCAGCTCGGTATCCACTAAGAGATCGAGCGAACGGTTCACTGCCCCCTCGGTGGAATTCTCCACAGGAACCACTCCATAGTCGCAGTCGGAACCCTCCACCTCGCGAAAGACGTCCGGAATATCCAAAAGGGGTTTATAGGATAGAGCCGACCCGAAATTCTTGATTGCTGCCTGATGAGTAAAAGTTGCTTCGGGTCCAAGATAGCCGATCTGCAAATCTTTCTGCAAGGCAATCGATGCGGAAATCACTTCCCGATAGATTGTCCGCAAGGTGGTGGACTCAAGCAGACCCTCGTTGAGCTTGTCCAGTTTTCGGAAAACCTCTTCCTCGCGAGCAGGATCATAAGGATCTAAACCTCGTTCGTTCTTAATGCGCCCGATTTCCGCAGAAGCACGAACACGGTCGTTGAGCAACCGCGTAACATCACGGTCGATATCATCAATTTTAGATCGAAGCTGTTCCAGTTCTGAGTTTTTCACTGAAAAACATGGTTGCGAGTCGAGCAAATGTGGATTGTTTAGAGTCCCTCCGTAGGTCAGACAATAATTCGCCTAACTAGATTTTACGCAACAATGAAAACTTCATGTAATAGAAAGCACTCCTCAGTAATCGTGGACGGTATTGATCGAGCTCCCAACCGATCCATGTTGCGAGCCGTTGGCTTCGAGGACGCTGATTTCGAAAAACCTCAAGTAGCCGTGTGCTCGGCATGGAGCATGGTCACTCCATGTAATTCTCACCTCGACGAATTGAGCAAAAGGTCAGTTGTGGGAGTAGATGAAGCTGGTGGCAAAGGAATCCCTTTCGGCACGATAACGGTTTCCGACGGCATCAGCATGGGTACCCCAGGAATGAGGTACTCGCTTGTTTCCAGAGAGGTTATCGCAGATTCCATCGAAACCGTCGTTGGAGCCGAGGGAATGGACGGAGTTGTCGCAATCGGAGGATGCGACAAGAACATGCCGGCCTGCATAATGGGCTTAAGTCGACTTAACCGTCCGGGTATTTTCGTCTACGGAGGTACCATCCTTCCCGGCATTCACAAGGAACAGAACTTAGATATCGTATCCGTATTCGAAGCCGTCGGCGCCCACTCCGGGGGGGGAATGAGTGAAGAAGAATTGAAGGAAATAGAAACTAAGGCGATTCCCGGGCCCGGCTCATGCGGAGGTATGTACACGGCAAATACGATGTCGTCCGCAATCGAGGCCCTTGGAATGAGCCTACCCGACAGTTCGGCCCAGCTCGCGATCTCCGAAGAAAAACGCATCGATGCAGAAAAAGCAGGGGCCGCGGTAGTTAATCTAATAGAGAAAAACATATGCCCTCGAGACATCATGACCCGAGAGGCATTCGAAAACGCCATTACAGTAGTCATCTGTCTTGGTGGTTCAACAAACGCGGTTCTCCATCTACTTGCCATGGCTCATTCGGCAAATATTCCACTCGAACTAGACGATTTCACTGAGATCGGTAAAAGAGTGCCCGTACTTTGCGATCTCAAGCCAAGCGGCAAGTACAACATGTCTCACTTTGTTCGGATCGGCGGACTTCGCCCTTTGCTAAAGGCTCTCCTCGATGAGGGCCTTCTTCACGGCGACTGCCTCACCGTCACAGGAAAAACTGTCAGTGACAACATCTCCGGAGCGAAACCTTATGCTCCTTACCCTGATGGGCAGGACCTCGTTCGTCCATTCGACAATCCCATCAAGCCCGATAGCCATCTTCGCATTTTGTATGGGAATTTGGCAAGAGACGGCGCCGTGGCAAAGATTACGGGAAAGGAAGGACTCAGGTTCTCAGGTAAGGCGATAGTTTTCGAATCTGAAGAAGCCTGCCTAAAAGGAATTCTAGATGACGAGGTAGAGGCAGGCCATGTTCTTGTAATCCGCAATGAAGGTCCGGAAGGTGGTCCGGGTATGCGCGAAATGCTCTCTCCGACCGGAGCTATTATGGGAAAAGGTCTAGGCGATCAGGTCGCGCTTATTACCGACGGAAGGTTTTCCGGAGGAAGCCATGGCTTCGTGGTTGGCCATGTCACCCCGGAAGCTGCGGTAGGAGGTCCTATTGGAGTAATTAGAAATAACGACATAATTACTATAGACGCAGAGAAAAACGAACTCAATCTAGATATTTCCAAAGATGAGCTTGAAGAGAGACTTGAAGCTTGGACTCTTCCCGAAGCCAAAGAAACACGAGGAGTTCTCGCAAAGTATGCAAAGCTCGTAAGCTCTGCCTCTCATGGGGCTATAACAGACGGATTTTAATCTCACTATGAAAACAAATTTATATCTCGCATTCAAAGATTCCAATTTTTGGGCTGACTTATCATTCGTCGACTTCCCCGAGGGTTATATTGAATCGATGGCAGGAAGTATTAAGGGCGCCCTAGTTGCCATGCAGGAATTGGAGGGAGGGGCCCTAGCCAACCCAGATGAAAATCGCATGGTTGGCCACTATTGGCTTCGAGACCCTGAGCTAGCTCCTAGCGATGAGATAAGAAACGCCATAAAAGATACACTCGAAAAGACGAAAAATCTTGCCAGCCGAGTCCATGAAGGTGCCTTGAAATCACCTGCCGGATCATTTACCGACCTCCTAATCATAGGTATTGGGGGTTCCGCGCTGGGTCCGCAGTTCGTAGGAAGAGCATTAGGACAACCAAAGACAAATAAGTTGGCATTACATTTCTTCGACAACACCGATCCCGACGGTATCGATTTGACCCTCGCCGAAATTGGTGAACGACTAGGCACAACTCTGGCTATCGTAATTTCGAAATCCGGAGGAACCCCCGAAACTCGAAACGGCATGCTCGAGGCAGAAAACGCATTTGCCCAAAATGGCTTAGACTTCTCAAAACAAGCAATCGCCATCACCGGGGAAGGTAGTAAACTACACCAACACGCCATTTCAAAAGGTTGGCTAGATTTCCTCCCCATGTGGGATTGGGTGGGTGGGAGGACTAGCCAAACAGCTGCGGTGGGACTACTACCAGCAGCTCTTCAAGGGATCGACGTCGACGCATTTCTTAAAGGAGCCAAAGATATGGACAAACTCACTCGAATGAATGATTTTCGGAGTAACCCGGCGGCTATGCTAGCTATTGCATGGCATTACCTCACCGATGGTAAAGGTTCGCGCGACATGGTAATTCTTCCATACAAGGATCGCCTGGATTTGTTCGCTAAATACCTCCAGCAGCTGGTTATGGAGTCTCTCGGCAAGGAAAAAGACCTTGAAGGCAATACCGTTCACCAAGGTATTGCAGTCTATGGAAACAAGGGATCGACCGACCAGCACGCCTATGTTCAACAATTACGAGAGGGTGTACCCAACTTCTTCGCCACTTTCATAGAGGTCCTCAAGCACCGCGAGACTGCAAGTCCTCCAGTGGATGACAACGGGATGACATCAGGAGAATTCCTTCACGGGTTCTTCTTAGGCACAAGAGATGCCCTTCACGAAAAGGGGCGAAAATCAATTACCCTTACAATCCAAGAAATCACTCCCGCATCAATTGGCGGTCTTATAGCTCTCTTCGAGCGAGCAGTTGGACTCTACGCCTCGCTAATCGGTATAAACGCTTACCACCAGCCGGGAGTTGAGGCAGGGAAGCAAGCGGCCGCATCGGTTCTTGAAGTCAGAAAAGCGGTTCGTGAACACCTTCTTGCCCAAAAAGGGGAGGCAATGACCGCCCGCCAAGCCTCTCAGGAAATCGGGTTTTCCGACAAGGTAGGATGGGTCTTCAAGATTTTGGAAAACTTAGCCGTCAACAAACCGGAAAGTTTCGAGCGAATAAGCGAAGAGAACCCCTTGGACGATCAGTTCATCGCTCACTAGTCCAAAACATTCGGAGGTTTTTTTGCCGGAGCAGGCTTTCCCGTTGGTGGTTTGGGTCGCGGTCGCGATGCCATTAAAGCCGCATGACCAAGATCCCATATAGTCCATAAACCCAGCGTGCAATCGGTATCCGTCCCCCTGCTTACGGGCTTCCATCCGGCAGGGAAGTTTCGCTTGCTGGCCAAATCCCGGGCGGAAAGATAGGCCGCAAAGCTATCCTCGAAAACTTCGAATTGAAGATAATGGGTCTTGGGTGAAATGCTTTTCAAGGAAGCGAGGTATTTCGAGCTGGTCTTGGCCAAGGCCGCCTCATCCTCACCAGCGGCGCTCTTCTTACGGAGATCGAAGATTATCCTCTTGTTGCCATCGACACGGGGAACAGCCTGAAAAAAAGGATCCCCGGGCTTAGCCTTGGAAAAATGGGCGAGGATCTTTTTGCCGTCATACTCCTTCGCCTTGTTGGGCTTGATGCCCGCTTTCTGAATTTCCTGAGTAACGCGATTGATCAGGCGCGGATCATCCAACGGGTAAATCTTGCCTCCCCGGCAAAGAAAGCGAAAAGGCTTGGCCTTGGGAGGAGCGGGCTTGGGGTCAGGGAGGCTCACTTCCTTGCTCAAGGTTTGTCCGGTTGGCTTGGGAACCTTGGCCAACAGCCCCTTTACCTTTTTTACCTTCACTTCAATTGCCTTCTTGTCCTTATCGAGCTTTGTTTTTTCCTGTCGCAAATTCTGTAATTTCGGAGGTACGGGAGGCATCGCCTTCTTTTTCGCCGCCAATTCATTCTCCAATTTCGAAATTTCCTTAATCACTTGCTCTTGCTCCTTATTTTCGGATGCAAGCTTGAGCTGTAGCTTGTTCTTTTCCGCAAGCAGGAGTTCCTTTTGACGATCCAACGGTTTCATCGTCGATTCCATTAGCCCCTTGGAATCTTCCTCTTTCTGTTCCTCGACATAGCGCTTGACAGCGGATTCGGTTCCCAACTGAACCACGATAAGCAAAATGATGAGTATGCCAACAACCGTGGTTATGGTATCGAGGAGCGAATCAAGGCTTCCTCCATCGTCTCTCTTTCTCCTCTTCATGATCCGCGAAAACGAGAAAGATCGATTTCTCCCTCCCCATCCAAGGGCAGCTGACCGTGCCTGCAACCCAAGCCTTGGCAAACCTTGGCGACTCTTGTCCATGCGGAATAACCCTTGTTGCGGAGCAGGAAGATTACGTAACGGGCCTCCGGGTCCGGGCGCTTGTCCTTGCGGGCTTCCTCATACTTCCGAATGACGTTTCGAGATCCGGGCGCCAGTTGAATTGCGGTTAACTTAATTTCCTTACCCTTCTTGTCCTTGAGAGTAACGTTACTCCCCTCTCTCTTGATAAAACGGGCTTCCATCTTAAATCCCTGGGCACTTCTCCACATACGATACGGGGCTTCGCGGGCAACCTTTTGAATAAGTGCCTTAAGCTTCGCGTGACCGGAGATTTGGGCAGTTGGCACTTCGTAGTGCGTGCCATTCTCCTCATATACGCGGATTCCCTTCTCATGACACTCGATAAAGGTAGGTTCCAAGTCACCCCCCGCGCCTGAACCGCTCTGCTTGACCACCATGGTGGCGAATTTTTCGGGATCTTTCATCAGTTGCCATTCTTCCTCCGCCTCCTCGAGGTCTTTCATCAGCTTAGCCAAGTCATTCTTTACCTTGACGACTTGCCCCTGAATTGCCTGGCTTTGCTTTTTTTCGGATTTCCGCTTCTCAGTCTTCTTGACGACCGCGGCAATTTCCTTTTTCAACTGATCCTTGCTCTTGGGATCGATTGACTTTTTCGGATTTTCCTTGATCGACTGTATCTCCATGCGCAATTTCTCGAGCTCCTGCTTTTTCTCAGCAATCTGCTTTTGGAACTCTTCATTATCCTCGAATGCCGTCTCGACCTTCTCGGCGACCGCCTCAGGATCGATCTGGGCAATGACGATTGCAGTAATCATCAAAGTCAGGATTCCAATCACGCAAGCCAGTATGCTCAAGAACGGGAACAGAGAAATCTGCAGGTCGTTCTTTTTCTTTTTCAATGTCTCTAGGGGCAGGAAAGCCCGTTCTGGCTAACTGTTTTCCTCTTCAATAGAGGTATTATGCATAATATGAACAAATTGAGAAGCTATTTGCGTCATTTGCCGGGCTACGACGTGTTGCGATTCCTGTAATTGCAACAGGTAGGCTTGAAGGTTTTCTATGCGATCGATGGTATCGCCGGATTGCCCTGAATCAGAAATGGAAGAAGCAGAAAATGGTTCACGCAAACGCTTCAAGAAGTACTCGTTGCAATACTCATCGACCTTATTGAGCAAGTCCTCCTCATCCTTTTGCATTATGCTGGTAGGAAACATGACAAAAAGGCTGAAGATCAAAGAAACTAGCGTAGTATCAAAAGCCTCACTCAAGCCACCCGTAACTTGTCCTAATTGTTCCTTGATTACCTCAATATCGGCAGCTGCTCCCATTTCTCCTCCAAAACTAGACACCGCATTACTAATGCCCAAGACCGTCCCAATAAACCCCAAAATCGGAATCGCCCAGATGAAGACCTTTATCAGCACATAACTCGAATCCACCATTGTGACGTCAATTTCAGATTGTGATTTAAGCATATCTGCAGTTTCAGAATGGTTTTTGCGGACACTGAAGTGCTCCAAGCCTCGAAGAATTCGGGTGAGCAGAAAACTTTGCCTCGGATCGAATCCCAATCTCTTGATATGAGTGTAGAAGTCGCCTACATTATCCTCTCTTATGTCTACGGAGATATCCTCGGGCAAAAGCTTGAACTGCATTACGTTCGCTTGGTTACTGAGATTTTTCTTCTTAAACCAAAGAATCGCAAGGGACCATCCAGTAAGATAGGTCAAGACATATGGCACCCACCCACGCTCATAAAAGTAATCGTAAAAGATCTTGGTGTTGTCGGACAACAGAAAGACTAGTAAAAACAAATAGAAAACAATTTCTATGCCAAGACCCACCGCAGCGGTTTTAGCCATAGGAACTGAAGTAGCGGAAGCATTGTCGAACTTTCCCATTTCATCAGCACTTCTTTGCAAACGGTTGACTTGAACCGCTCTTTCTTTGGCCTTAGCGGGAATCTTGGTTTTTATTTTCGATTTACCATTCATTAATTTACTTTAAGATATGATTATCGTCAGATACAAAGGCAATATAGATTGAACGAGATGAGATAACCTTTGGGAGAATAAATTAATGGCAGTTAAATTGAACAAGGACGGAAACCCTCGCAAGAAGGGAAGCGGCAAGACGAGAGGGGCTGGTTGCTATGCCAAGATACCGTGGTCCGAATTGAAAAAATTCATTGGCTCCGAAGTTTCCATACCGGTCAGCAGAGTGTGGTTGCGAAACCTGAATGCCGATCTGGATAAGTACGTGGAACAACCGATAAATTCTTTGCCGGAAATTAGCGTGAACGAAAGCCTTCCACCATCTATCGGTACAGCCGAAAATTTGCCCGACTCAAAACCGAGAATTTCGACTGATGTGGAAGAAACCATAGCCATTTCCAAACCGGATTCGATGGAATCAGAGGATTCATCCGATTTCGCAGAAAAAAAGATTTCATCAGTGCCCGAACCCGATCCTAAAGAAACTGCCAAGAAGAAGGATGACTCACAGTCCGAAGCAGAGAACGAAGGCAATGAGATTACCACGGGGAATTCATTAGCGGGAATCGCCTATCGTTATTCTCAGAACTTCGACCTTTAAGCCCTGATTCAATTACAAGGCCGAGGAAAAAACGCTAAGGTTTTACTGCAGGTCCGAAAGGATCGGCTGGCAAAGGTGCTTCGCCTTCGGGGACAGGCATCGGAACAGGACCACCGGGTGCAGGAGCAAAAGGATTAGCAGGCATTGGTGCGTCACCTCCTCCGGGAGCAGGTCCGACAGGTGCAGGAGCAAAAGGATTGGCTTCAATGGGCGCGGGACCGGCAGGGTCAGGAGCAGGACCACCAGGCACAGGAGCCAAAGGAGCAACTGGTGCGGCGTCCACTCCTCCGCCAGGAGCAGGAGGAAAGGGATTTTCCATTGCCGGAGGATTGCCGGGTGCGGGAGGAGGTCCTCCAGGCGCAGGTGCAAAAGGGTTGGCCGGCATTGGGGCGTTTGCTCCTCCTGGAACAACTACGGGAGCCATTGGCGGTCCATCTCCGGGATCAAGAGGTGGCACAAGAGGTTGCTCCATGACAGGGAGGCCTATACCAGGAGGAACTCCAGGATCGGGATTAGGAAATGCCGCAGGCATGGCCGTACCAGGAAGAGGAGCAGAGGGAACTGCCCCCGGGAAAGGGGTAAAAGGCGAGGGAGTTGCCATTCCTCCCGAAGCCGTGCCCGCAGGGGGAAGGGCGAAGGGTGCGATTTCCGGAGTTCCATCGACCACGGGGAAAGGTTCGGGCGCAAAGGGAGCAGGTTCCGGGGCAAAGGGAGCAGGTTCCGGAGCTGATGAAATGACCGGATCGGGAGAAAAAGGCTCCGATGAAGGTTCAAGCGTTGGAGCAGGAAAAGCGGAAGCAGGAACAAATGAGTTGCCTCCAGGTAGCGAAGCAGGTTCAGGCTTCTCTGCTTTCACCACATCGGTTTCGGGATTGGCCTCCAAGTCCTCGACCTTGACGTTCCGTACCCACCAGTCACGAAAAACAATGGATCCGTCTTCCTTATATTCTTGAACAGCTCCCCAACGGGTTCCTTTGTGTACAGGGATAAGAAGCCGACGATCGTGATCGTACTTGTGTCTAGCCATCCACGATTTCTCTACGGCCGCAACCCTGTAAGGAGAAGCAAAGCCAGGGGCGCGAGCACCGCGATACTCAGCAACCGAGCGACAGGAACCAAGAAAGAGGGTAATGCTCAGAAGACAAGACGACCCTAGAAATAGTGATAATCTTATCAAGTTCATGTAATAAAAAAAACGCATCTAAGGCCAACAAGCAAGCGAGGAGTGAACAAACGATGGGAATTCACCTTACACTTGATAGAAGTTTGAGTTTGTTCGAACTCATGCTGAAGCATTCGATTTCACCATTTTGGAGATTACAACGGTAAATCCAGCGTTCATTGACGTCGCAAATAAACTGGTATTGGGAAGGTTCGGGAAGTTTCTGAGAGTTGAGGTTATCCGATATCGTTTGGAAAATAATGGAGTGAATGCGGTCATAGTTGATTTTTTCTTGCTTGCCTATTGCTTCCTCAATGTCTCCGCGCACATCATTCAGGCTTTCATTCACAACTCCCGACAGTCTATCATAATCGATCTCCTCCAATTGCAGCGCAGATAAAGCTTTCAAGATCTCTTTATTCAAATGAGGCGACTCGCTTGTCGCAGTAACAACTGGAGATAAATCTGTGGAAACCCCAGAGGATGAAATCGAAACTTGACTGGTATCAGATGCACTCGAGTCGCCTGACTCAAAACAGCCGCTGATTAGAAAGGCAAGAAGGAGAAGGAATAAAAATTTCATAGCGATGGGAAAAATGTTTAACGATTCAAGCAATGAATCTTTGATTCAAAAAAAACAGAAATGACCATGAGGTCAAGCTAGAGGTGGCGTTTTAATTAGTTTCGAGCTTGCTCTTAGCGTATCCGGAATTTGCATGAATTAAAATGAAAGAAAAAATACGTTGGGGAATCCTAGGTACTGGTCGAATTGCCAATGCGTTTGCAGAAGGACTCTCCGTCCTTGCTGATGCTGAGTTGAAGGCTGTGGGTTCACGAAATCACGGGACGGCGATGGCTTTTGCCGAAAAGTGGGAGATTGCCAATCGTCACGCTTCCTATGAATCCTTAGCATCCGACCAAGAAATAGACGCGGTCTACATAGCGACTCCACACACTGAACATGCCTCAAATACCGAAATGTGCATAGAGGCAGGCAAAGCCGTTCTTTGCGAAAAACCGCTAGCCGTAAATTCACAGCAGGTACGGCGCATGGTCGAAACCGCTAGAACTCACAAAACATTGTTGATGGAGGGGATGTGGTCGCGATTTCCACCAGGAATGAT
>PCBO01000080.1 GCA_002730975.1 Opitutia bacterium | reverse complement strand
TTAAAAAACCTTCCAAAAAATGTCCAGTTTGGAGTCCAAACCGTTTAACCACTGCCTTCGGAACATAAGCGCTCTGACTTTTGATTCTGTAATTATCCTTAGCCTGAAGCAGCAAACCGTAACCTTCTTCCAATCCTTCCAAGATCCCACGGGTCTTGACTGGAATCTTTGCTTCAAATTGATTCTGGAAAATAAGATCAAAAATCTCCTCTCGAACAGGGGCGGGAGGAAAATCAAGCTCAGGCAACAATGCCGTGGCCTTTTCCTTAAGCTCTATAAGATCGAGGCTATATAAAGAGTTGAACTCTAAAGCCTTTCCATCACCACCGATACATTCTTCGACCAAAGCGTCGATTGCATCGAAATTTGCAAGCGCTTCACACTCCAGCAAAGTACCTATTTCGAGAGGATGGCGATCTTCCGGGTCGGAAAGAGAAGTCCTCCGCCTTCTTTGAGACTTATGCCTTTGCTTTTGATTATGCTGCTGTTGCTTGCCCTTACCACCACCGCCTCTTTTCTTGTTCTGCCAGTTTTGTTGACGCTGCTTGCGATGCCCATGACGGTTGTGGTTTTTTTTACCATCCTCAACCGAAGAGTCCTTTCTTTCGTCGGATTCTTCATCTACCGGCGGAGGTCCCTTGTCTTCGGTCTGCTCAGAACCATCAGTACTGAAAAAAACAGCCTGAGAACCTTTCTCGGGAGATGGAGCTTCCTCGACTTCGGAAACGCTTTGGGCAGGATTCACAGGTTTACCCCGCGAAGTTTCTTCCCTTGAACTATCAGCTTCGGTTTCAACCGAGACATTCGGACTTTTTTCATTCGCGTCATCGACAGGGGACACCTCGGCATCCTTTGCGTTTCCGCGAGTTTTTTTTGATCGTGAAAGTGCCATGGCATTATTGAGTGAACTAATTAAAGGAGCTATTACTGACGATGGTGGGAAAAAGAAAATGGCGGCACAATCGCTCGACCTGCTTGCCCAAAAAGAAGGTTTCGCCATCGCCCAGCAAAACAAAGTCCGCCTGACAAGCCTTATGGCTCGTCGGCAATTGAGCATCGAGGCGATGTTGTGCCTCGGATTGATCTAGACCTCGTTCCAACAAGCGATGCATTTGAATTTTAGGATTGGAGAAGATAGAGACGACAAAGTCGAATTCGGACTCAAGAGAATTCTCGAACAGAAGAGGCAACTCAACAACTACTGGATTTTTATCACAATTAGTAACCGCGAGTAACCACTCGGTGCGAATTATGGGGTGAAGAAAACCCTCAAGCCACCTTCGTTTGAAAGGATTGGAGAATATTAAATGTCCGAGATGCCGTTTGTCAACAGTTCCCTCTACAGAAAAAACTTGTTCACCGAACTCCTTTCGCAAGGCGCACTTCACCCCTTCGTCTTCGCTGAGCAAGCGGTGAGTGATCACATCGGTTGAAACAATTCCAAAACCAACCTGTCGAAAGAAGTTCAAAGCGACGGACTTCCCGCAAGCGATTCCACCTGTCAATCCTACCACTATTTTTTCTATTTTCTCGCTATTCATTCAAGAATTCAAAAAAGGAGGAGTGAACTAAGGGCAACAACGGAAACCATCGATTTCTAAAATCCACCAAGAATCCACTTGCCATCGGTGCAGTTATTGACATGGTGAAAAACGCGTTTTTGGGCATGGTAGGGTATCCAAGTGGCTAAAGGATGCGGACTGTAAATCCGCCCGCTTCGTGCGTTCGTCGGTTCGAATCCGACCCCTACCACCATTTACACTTTGCGAAAAGGCAAATTCACGAATATCAGCTTAAATAGAAATGAAACGCGTAGGGAAATGGATAGTCATTGTAATCGGTGGATGCATATACTTCCTTTATCAAAAGATGTGTACAGGTCGATTTGAAGACATTCCACATTAGACAATTTAATGCGAATTCCTGCGAAAAGCATTCTCATCGGCGGACTGCCCAGTTTCGCATTCGCCGTGCTTTTCGCGACTTTTTCCGGGAAAGCCCTTCGCGGGATTTACGAACACTGGGAGTACCTCCAAGACCGAGCACTTTTCTGGCAATTCTTCGCAAGCGGAGGACAACAAAACGACATTCTCGGATTAACCCACAACCTGATCTGGTTGACGCTAATGTCAAGCATGTGGTGGGTATTATGCAAATTCGATATTTTCTTTCAGCCCGATTCTAAAGAAGAGTGCAATTTTGAAGACATAGGCACTGCCCCACCCACACAAACTCATCACTCAGAGTACGAGGATACGGAAGAGGAAAGCTATGAACCTAAAAATTCATCGAATCCGCAAGAAGACAATTTCGCAAGAGTCTTGGGACTTGCCGACCCTTACGATATGGATGACGTAAAAAGCGCCTATCGCAGTCTGATCGCCCAGTACCACCCCGACAAGGTGAGCCGCATGGGAGATGAAATCCGAGAGGTGGCGGAACGCAAAGCCAAGGAGATCAATGAATCGTACGATTTTTTCCGACGAAAGTACGACCTTTAAAGATACGACAAACTCTCCATCTTCCTCAGTATCCCTTCACCCTATTGCAGGTTCCGGCTTGCCACACAATCATTACGTCTTATTTTAAAAAAATTCTCCTAAAATTCCGTAAAAAATGAGTAAAAAAGCTGCCACACATAAGTTCCAAGCGGAGGTCAATCAGGTCCTCGATATCGTAGTCAACTCTCTCTACAAAGATAAGGAAATTTTCATTCGTGAACTAGTTTCCAACGCATCAGATGCATTAGAAAAACTACGTCGTACCCAAATAACAGAGAAGAAGATATTCGACGAACATTTAGAATTGGAAATCAACGTCACGACAGACGACGAAGCGGGAATCATTACGATTCAGGACTTTGGCCTTGGCATGACCGCTGAAGAGTTAACTGAAAACCTCGGAACCATCGCTCACTCGGGTTCCAAGGAATTCCTCGAAGCATTAAAGGGCGACGGCGAAAAGAACGAAGCTTTGATCGGAAAGTTTGGCGTGGGTTTCTATAGCGTCTTCATGGTAGCCGACAACGTGAAGGTATACTCTCGCTCATGGGAAACCGACGCCAAAGGTCAATGTTGGGAAAGTGACGGCTCAGGTTCATACACTATTGAAGCCGTGGAAGGTCAGCGACGCGGAGCAAAGATCGTAATCAAATTGAAGGATGAGCACAAAGATTTCGCTAAAGCCGACCGAGTTAAGGAAATCATCAAAAAGTACTCGGCTTTCGTACAGTTCCCAATCTCGGTTAACGGTGACAAGGTCAACACAGTCGATGCGTTATGGCTTCGTTCAAAAAACGAAATCAAGGACGAAGAATATGATGAATTCTACAAATTTCAGGCGAATGATTATGAACCCCCCCTCCTTCGTCTCCACTTCAGCACCGACGCCCCCCTCGAAATAAATGCTCTGCTCTTTGTCCCTAAACGCAATATGGAGAAGCTAGGCATGTGGAGAAGTGAGGTAAAGATAGCTCTTCATTGCAGGAAAGTATTGATCGATCCCGAACCCAAGGCGCTCTTCCCGGAATGGCTTCGCTTTCTCAGAGGCGTTGTCGACAGTACCGACCTGCCGCTAAATGTTTCCAGAGAGACCATGCAGGACAGCGAACTTTTGCGAAAGTTGAATCAAGTGCTGACCAAACGCTTTCTTCGATTCCTTGCTGAACAGGCCAAGAAAGAGCCGGAGACTTATTTGGAGTTCTGGAAAGAATTCGGCCTGCTCATGAAGGAAGGAGCCGCGACCGACTTTGCGCATAAAGAAAACCTCGCCAAACTTTTGCGGTTTGAATCATCCGGTCTAGACTCCGGTACATTAACGGGTCTGGAGGAATATTCATCTCGAATGACTGGTGAACAAAAGGATATCATCTACCTCTTTGGTCGGAACCGTGAGGCAATCGAAGCCGGTCCTTACTTAGAAGCATTAACTGCGAGAAATCTAGAAGTCCTCATTCTCACAGAACCCGTCGACGAGTACGTCATGCAGACTCTTGGAGAATTCGATGAGAAAAAGCTTGTTTCGGGGGATTCAGAAGACCTGAAACTTGAAAAGCTAGATGATGAACCCGCGGGAAAACGACTGAACAAAAAAGACACCAAATCCCTTTGCAAGTGGTTGAAGGAATCGCTCGGCGATCGCGTCTCGGACGTGGAGGAAGGTGAACGGCTTATCGAAAGCCCGGTTTGCGTAGTTGGCGGAGACGCAATGGGAGGACCCTCCGCACGTCGTATGATGAAGATGATGCAGGGTACCGATTCCAACCTGCCCCCTGCTCCCGTAAAGCTGCAAATAAATCTTCATCATTCCATCATTCGCGGACTTTCGAAACTTCGAGACTCGAACGCCGACACAGCATCTCTCGTAGCCCACCAACTGTTGGACAACGCGCTCGCTTCAGCTGATCTCCTCGAAGATCCAAGAGAGATGATTTCCCGAAGCTTTAAAGCCTTGGAAAAACTGACCGCTACTTAAAGTTTTCATCATGACTTGATGAGGGCTTCATCTCTGACTCGTTTATCGTTTGCGATTGCAGCGGTCATCTCCCCAATAGAGGCAAAGAGTCCAAACATCCTCTTCATAATGGCGGATGACCTCGGATGGATGGACTTGGCCTGCCAAGGCAACCCCTTGGTCGATACCCCCAACCTCGACCGGTTGGCCAAACAAGGCATGCGCTTCACCGATGCGTACGCAGCCGCTCCCGTCTGCTCGCCTACCCGATGCGCCGTGCTGACCGGACAAGCTCCCGCCCGCATCGGCTTGACCACTCACCTGCCCGGTCGCTTTTTCCCCAAGGACGCACGTCCCCAACCCGCCAAGCTTACCTCTCAGCTCAACACCGAACACGTTACGATAGCTGAAAGAATGAAGGAAGCAGGCTATGCCTCCGCCTTTTTTGGGAAATGGCACATTGCTCCCAGCTCGGGAAAAGGAGGGAAGGTTGCCGATGCAGTTTCCCCGACCGGACAAGGGTTCGACTTGAACGTAGGAGGCACTTCCTACGGGGGCCCCCCCAGTTTCTTTTCCCCCTACCGAAACGCCGAGCTCCCAGACGGACCGGAAGGTGAATACCTCCCCGACCGTCTAGTCGACGAAACGATCCGCTTTGCCGGGGCGAACAAGGACAAACCATGGATGGCCCATTTATGGTTCTACACTGTTCACTGGCCCATGCAGGCACCCAAAGGGTTGCTCGAAAAATATGCGGGCCGCAAAGGACCCGGACTCAACGACACCCGCTACGGAGCCATGATCGAGGCCATGGACCTGGCCATCGGACGGCTTCTTAAGGCCTTGAAAACGATGGATGCGGAAAAGGATACCCTTGTGATCTTCACCAGCGACAACGGTGGGTTTGCCGGAGTTTCAGACTGTCGCCCACTGAGGGAATCGAAAGGGCATCTCTACGAAGGAGGTATCCGGGTACCCATGATCGTCCGTTGGCCTGGCCAGGTTCCTCCGGCAAAACTTTGCAAGGTACCCGTGACCAGCATGGATTTCTACCCGACCTTCCTCGAACTGGCGGGTTTGAAGCCAAGTGACAAACCGATCGATGGGGAAAGCCTTCTGCCCCTTTTCAGGCAAACCGGAAAACTCGCCAGAACAACGATCTATTTCCATTTCCCGAACTATGCTTGGCACATGGGTAATCGCCTGGCCGGAGCCATACGGGAAGGGAAATGGAAGATGATCCGTAACTATGACGACGAATCTCTCGAACTCTATGATCTGCACGAGGACTTGAGCGAAAAAAGAAACCTCACAAAGGAAAGCCCCGAGGTCGCCAAGCGCCTCAATCAAAAACTGTCCCGTTGGCTCAAGGAAACGAATGCCCCCATGCCCACTCTCAACTCCAATCCCTAAGATGTTTCGTAAAGTCACTCTATATTGTTCCCTGCTATTTCTGTCCGTTTACAACCTGCTCCACTCGGAGATAATCGAGGTTAGCGCCTCTGCTTCTCAATCCGGAAATGGTCCCGAGCATGCCATCGACGGAAACGTGAACTCCAGGTGGTCCGCCGACGGCAAAGATCAATGGCTCCAGCTAAAACTCGACAAGAAGGAGACCTTCTCCACCTTCGAGGCTGGGTTTTCACGGGGCACCCGGAACTATGAGTTTTCCGTCTTAACTTCAATGGACGGGAAGAAATGGAACGAAGCATACAAGGGCAAAAGCCCGGGAAAAGGAGATCAGGTCGCCAAGTTCGAAATTCCCGAAAATTCCGCACGCTTCATTCGCTTCGTCTCTCAAGGAAACAACGAAAACAAATGGGTAAACCTCCATACCTTTCGAATCAAAGGCATTCCCATTTCCAAGAAATTAGCCAGGGCCTCGCCTCCCCTAAGAAAAGATCCCAGTGGCTTGGAGGTTTCGTTATGGGCGGAAAATCCGCTCGTCGCTAGTCCGGTGGCAATCAGTTTCGACGGGCAAGGCAAAGCTTATCTCACGCGCGTAAGCCGCCGGAAGATTTCCAGCCTTGATCTCCGAAACCACAGGCCCTGGGTGAAGCACGACCTTTCCATTCGTAGCTTGGAGGACAGGCTTAGGTTCTACAAGAAGGCGATGGGACCCGAACAATTCCCGGACGTCAGGCCCTACTCCCCACCCGACCGCAATGAGGACGGTCAAAGAGACTGGAAGGACCTCGCAGTACAAAAAGAAGAAATCCGCCGCGTCGAGGATACGAACGGAGATGGCAAGGCGGACAAGAGCATTCTAATCGACGGCGACTTAGGTACCCCTCTCACTGGTATCGCCGCCGGTGTTCTCTGGGCCGAAGGCGCGGCTTATGCCACTGTCGAACCAGACGTTTGGAAGTACGAAAACTTCGACAAGGACGGGAAACCGGCCAAGCGAACCTTGCTGAGTCGGGGCTATTCCATCCACATCGGACAGGGAGGACACAATGTCTCCGGACTGACTATGGGACCGGACGGTAGAATCTACTGGTCGGTGGCGGACAAGGGAATCAATGCCACGGGAAAAAACGGTGAACGTTTCGTCTACCCGCACCGGGGTGGGATCATGCGTTGCGAACCGGACGGTTCGAATCTTGAGCTCTTTGCCCTGGGTGTTCGTAACGGACAGGAACCGGTTTTCGACGAATTCGGAAACCTTTTCAGCGTGGATAACGACGGGGACTACCCCGGGGAACGGGAGCGCTTCATCTATATCATCGAAGGAGGAATGACCGCCTGGCGCCTCCACTGGCAATGGCACGGGTATCAGGACTTCGCCAAGATATCGGGTGAGAAGCCCTATAACGTCTGGATGAAGGAAGGCCTTTTCCGCCCCAGGTTCGCTGGGCAAGCGGCCTTCATCGTGCCACCCTTGGCCAATTATTCCAACGGTCCCTGCGGTTTCGCCTATGATCCGGGTACCGCCCTGAGCGATCGATACCGAAATTTCTTTTTCCTCGCACAAGGCAGAAAAATGACTGCGTTCAAGGTCCGCCCAAAAGGAGCCGCCTTCGAGATGTATGACGAGCAGACCATCCCCACAGGAGGAAGCAGCACGGGGGTTGCATTCGGACCTGATGGAGCCCTTTACGTCACGGATTGGATGAACGGTCCGAGCGAACGGGGAAGAGTCTGGAAGATTGATTCAACCGAAGGGAAGGACAACTCCGCGCGCACAAGAACGAGCAAAATCTTGTCGGAAGGAATGTCCGGAAAAGACGAAACCTACCTCATGGCCTGCCTTGCAGAGCCTGATCTCAGGGTCCGCAAGGCCGCTCAATTCGAATTGGCCAGAAAGGGGAAAAGCGGGCAAAATACCCTTCTCGCAGTAGCGCGACAAACCGAAAACCAATTGGCCCGCCTGCACGCGATCTGGGGAATAGGCCAAGTTGCCAGAGGCTGGCCGGATGGACGGGGTAAGGATCCCGACGTTGTACGTCCTCTGCTGGAACTCCTTACCGACAAGGATTCAGAAGTTCGGGCTCAAGCAGCCAAGGTGCTGGGTGAGTCTGCTCACGAGCAAGCCGGTGCACCCCTCGTTGGCTTGCTCAAGGATCCATCCGTTCGCGTCCGCTTTCACTCGGCTATCGCCCTCGGAAAACTCAAGAACCCGAAAGCCATTCGCCCCCTGCTCGAACTGGTCGAGGAAAATGATGACCTAGATGTGTTTCTGCGCCACAGCTTAGTAATGGGTTTGGTCGGTTCCACCAAAGGCGACCCAAAAGTCCTCCTTGAGACAATAAGCTCTACCCATTCCTCGGTCCGCCTTGCTGCCATCCTTGCCCTGCGCAGACACGCCCACCCGGGAATCTCTTCCTTCCTCAAGGATGGAGACCTTTACTTGGTCACGGAAACAGCCCGTGCAATCCACGATGACTTCTCCATTCCCGAAGCCCTGCCCGCTCTAGCCGAAATTCTTGACCGACCCGATCTCGAGGGCGAGCCACTTCTCAGACGAGCGATCAATGCGAACTTCCGTGTGGGCCGACCATCAGACGCCAAACGGTTGGCCCGCTATGCCGCCAACCCATCCTCTCCCGAAAACATGCGGACCACTGCCCTCGCCTGCCTCGCCCTTTGGGCACAACCTCCCGTCTTGGATGCAGTCGAAGGACGCTATCGGGAATACCCGCCACGCGACCCCAAGCCGGCCGCCAAAGCTTTGGCCATGGTCTCGGATGACTTGGTCAAGAATGCATCCGCCAAGATTCTCACCGTGCTTTCCAAGGCCATTGAAAAGCTTAATGTATTCGATCTTCTTCCTGTGGTTCATGCCGCTTATGAATCGGAACGAGCTACTCCATACCTACAAGCTCAGTTGCTTGATACCATGGCGGAACTGAGCGATCCTGCATTAGGGAAATTCGTCGAATTTGCTCTTGAGTCCAAGGATGCCCGCCTTCGGGCCGCTGGGCAAAAACGAGCCTGGGCCGCTGGACTCTCCGGGGTGGAGGTCTTTGCCAAGGCCTTGGAATCAGGAACCTTGACTGAAAAAAGGTCCGCCCTTGGAAACCTCGCTCAGTCAGATGACAAAAAGGCCGACGAGTTGCTGGCCGAACAGTTTGCAAAGGTTGATCCCGAACTCGAGCTTGATCTTCTGGAAGTAGCCAAAACTGCAAAGGGGCCAGTCTCCAAAGCCAAGGCCAAGGCACTAGACGAGCTACTTGCCACTCGTGGTCCACTGGGGCCCTTCCATCCAACATTGCAAGGCGGAGACGCCCGAAAAGGCAAGGAACTAACCATGGGGCACCCGGCCGCTCAATGCATACGGTGCCACAAAATCGGCTCAACTGGTGGCGTGCTCGGCCCAAACCTGTCAAAGGTCGCTTCTCGCCTATCTACTGAAAAAATCCTCGAGTCCTTGGTCAATCCACAAGCCGAGCTCGCCGAAGGATATGGGCTACTCGTGGCTACTCTCAAGGACGGATCCACGGTTTCCGGCTCAATCGTGAAGGCCACTCCAACCACCTATTCCTTTGAAACTCACGAAGGAAAAGACTCTACCCTAAACCGTTCCCTGATTGCAAAAGAAGTTCTTACCTCTCCCATGCCACCGTCTGGAGCTATTCTCACGAAGAATGAAATGCGTGACATCATCGCTTACCTTTCGAGCCTAAAGTAAATCAAAGACCCTCTCCCTCTTCCCTGTCTTGCAATAAATCCTATTTCCGGGGAAACCGTCGCCAAGCAACGAACTACTCATTGCAATCCACAAGGTCCACTACATTGCGACCATGGAAAAAAAGAAGTGACGAACTAGGAAAATCAAGAATAAGCTCAGGAATGAATGAAATTAGTCAAATAGTTGCGGAACACCTAAAAATACTCGGCCCGCTAGACTATTTCACATTGGGAGTTAATTTCTTCATTTTGGTGTTTTCCAAGAAGTTTGCGAATCACTACGGAGGTATTAAGGACGAAAACCGTAGTCGAATTCGTCTCCGCATTCTGCATTGCGGAAACTTCCTCCTGTTTGCCACTTATCTTGTGGCAGTCGTATTCGAGTTTCGGTTGGCAGTATCCTTTAGCCAAACTTTCCTCGTGATTCTTGCGAGTTATCTCCTGATTCATTTTGTCGAAGCAGTAATTCTTCAAAAATACGGGAAAACTCGTACTATCGAGGAGGTAACCCGCACGACGGAAACTCACACCTCGCGGACCCTAGAACTCGTTGTTTGCGCCATTATCTTCTGCATAGCTACCGTTCTTTTAATCAACATTTGGGGATTCGAAGACTGGCTTCAGACCACGAGTGTGCTAGGTTTCCTCGCCCTTTTTGTTTTTGCAACCAAGGAGTATTGGGCTGGTGATTTCCTCAGTGGAATTATCTTAATCGGCCAAGGAAGAATAGAACGAGGCGACGTAATAATAGTCAAGGAAGATGGTATTAGCGGAATCGTTCTTCAAATCAACGGCCTCCAGACAATAATTCGCGACCTAGTGGACGGTCATGACATAATCCTTCCAAATTATAAACTAAGACAATCTCGAGTAGATATATTGAAAACCGACTTAAGACGTGGAGTACGCAACCATGTCGACTTCATGATTGGTTACGGTACGGCATCCGACAAGGTAAATGCTTTTCTTTTGGAAGTCTGGGAAAAAGCAGTCGCCACAGGACTGGTGCATAAGGACGTTAATGCCGTTATTGCATTAAAAGAATCAGGCGACCACGGAAACCGATGGCGAGTTAGTTACACCCTAAAGAGTCCTCACCGTCTGATTGAGACTAAGAACGCCATTCGTAAGGCTGCTTACGATTTACAGGAAAAGCACGGCATAGAACTGGCCACTCCAAGCACAATTAGATTTCCCGACGGTCATTTCCCCAAAGCGGATGAGCAAGCATAGCGCGATCGAACTACTGGAAGCGGCGGCCGAAGCGCGAAAGAATGCCCATTCGAAATATTCTAAGTTCTCCGTAGGTTCGGCTCTTCTAACCGAAGACGGTTCGGTTTTCTTGGGTTGCAACGTCGAAAACGCATCCTACGGACTCACCATTTGCGCTGAACGCGTTGCCTTGACCTCTGCAGTTGCGGCGGGACATAAATCTTTTCAGGCCATAGCGATAGTGGCTGACGAATTGGCGGCGCCATGCGGAGCATGCCGGCAAGTTCTGGCGGAATTCTGCAGGGATGATTTTCCCGTACACGTTGCGTCGGCCAAAGACACTGCCTCGTTCGAAACCCACTTCATGGAACAGCTGTTGCCTGAAAGATTTCATTTCAATCCATAAGGTCATGACTTCCAAGACCCTTCTATTAATCCTTCTTGTTATGGGAGTTTCATGTTTCCTCTTCGCAAAAAGACCCGATATCCTGCTCATTATGTCGGATGATATGGGCTATTCCGATCTTGGTTGCTTTGGCGGTGAGATACGTACGCCCAACCTCGACTCACTAGCCAAAGGCGGCCTCCGTTTCACGAACTTTTATAGCGAAAACATGTGCTGGGTGTCACGTGCATCACTTCTGACCGGGGTCTACCACCGCACATCTCTTAAGGACGGTCACCTGCATCCGCGTTGCCCGACCCTTCCGGAAGCTCTTCGCTCCGCCGGATACACTACCCTCATGTCGGGGAAATGGCACCTTGCCGGAAAGAATGGAAAAACAGTTTATCCGAATGACCGCGGCTTTGATAACTTCTACGGCATCTTGGGTGGGGCCGCCAGTTTCTTCGCCCCATTTAGCCTCAGTCGAAACCGTAAGAACGTTGAACAGGAATTCCGAGACGACCCAGAATATTATTTCACGAGAGCTATAGCCGGCAACGCCCTTGCTTTCCTCAAACAGGTCCCAAAAGACAAACCGCTTTTTCTCTACCTGCCCTTCACTGCGGCTCACTGGCCCTTGCACGCTCCCGAAAAAGACGTCGCAAAATATAAAGGAGCGTTCTCCCAAGGTTGGGATAAACTCCGCAAGCAACGCCTTCAACGAATGAAGAATCTTGGCGTTGTCCCCGAAGGCGTATCCCTTTCCGATCGCCATCCAAAAGTTCCCGCATGGAAAGACGAATCTAATAAAGCATGGCAACAACGCCGCATGGAAGTCTACGCCGCTCAAGTGACGATCATGGACGAGGCCATCGGAAAGGTTATCGATGCTCTCCGAAAAGCCGGTCGGTTTGAAAACACGTTATCTCTTTTTACGGTCGACAATGGAGGCTGTCACGTCGAGTACGGACCCACTCGCAAAGGCTCCTACCTACCGAGCCAAACAAGAGACGGTCGGCCCATGGAGCCGGGCAATCTCCCCGAACTAATGCCAGGATCCGAGATAACCTATCAAAGCTATGGTTACGGCTGGGCCAACCTCTCCAACACACCCTATCGCCTTTTCAAACAATACGACCACGAGGGAGGAATCCACACACCGATGATTGCTCACTGGCCAAAAGGCATCTTAGGCAAAGGCAAAACTGTAGATACTCTCTCCCACCTCGTGGACTTGATGCCAACTATTCTCGACGCCACGAAAGTAGTCCCCCCGAACACCTCCGACGGCAAGCCTCGCATCAAGTGGGATGGTCGATCCCTACTCCCATCCCTTCAAGGTAAGAAGCAACCGGATCCTGCGATACTTTTTTTTAACCACGCCAAAGGGCGCGCTCTTCGTTCAGGAAAATGGAAACTGGTCTTCAATCGGGACAATGGGAAGAAAGCCAATTGGGAACTCTATGACCTTGCCAACGACCCAAACGAGATCAATGACCTTGCAAAGGGAAACCCAAAGCAAGTTGAAGCTCTCGTAAAGATTTGGGAAGCTCAGGAAAAGGCCCTCGTTTCAAGAGGAAAAGACTAAAGCTTCCTAATAGGAATCCCGTATGGTTACTCATTCAATTAGTGACTAAATGGGTGTTTTAAACTAAGGTAGAAGTTTAATTCAAATGACGATTCCTCACCTAAATCTCACAATCCTGCTGGCCTTTGTTTTGCAATTCCCCAATACAACGGCTTTTGGAAAAAACGATTTCGAGCAATCGGTGAAACCCATTCTCGAAGCTCATTGCGTGAAGTGCCATGGCCCTGAAAAGCAAAAGGGCAAGTTGCGCTTCGATACTCTCTCCACCGACTTCCTCAAGGACCGAACCGCGGCAGAGACTTGGCACGATGCCTCCGATCAGGTCAAGCTCGGTGAGATGCCCCCGGAAGAGGAGGACCCTCTCTCATCGGAAGATAGAAAGATTCTTACCGAATGGATCGACAATAACTTGTCCGAGGCCTTCAAGAAAATGCAGGGGACCGAGAATTCCCTTGTCATGCGTCGGCTCAACCGAGCGGAGTACCAGCATACCATGACCGACCTGCTCGGCTTCGAGATGGACTACTCGGACGAACTGCCCAACGACTCCCTTTCCCCCGACGGGTTTCTCAACAACGGAGCCACTCAGGTGACTTCTGCCGTGCAAATCGAGAACTATCTCAAGTCAGCCCGAAAAGCCCTCGACTTCGTTCTTCTGGATGGAGGGAAACCGGAAACCTCGACCAGCCAAGTGGTCTGGAACAAGGGGAACATCAGGGGCCCGGGAAACAAACGCTACCTTGCGTACTCCTCCCCGAGACTCGGGCGGGTCAATTATTGGCACGGCTCCTTTCAGAAACCACCACGGGAAGGCCGGTTGACCGTCCGAGTGAAGGCATCGACTGACCGTAAACCCGGTCAACCTGCTCCCATTCTTTCAGGGCGTTATGGCTACTTTGTAACCGGCCTGACTCTCAACGTCATGGATGACTTGGGAGAGATTCCCATCACCTCAAGCGAACCGGGATACTACGAATTCTCTTCCCATGCTCCTTTTTTCCCCCGAGCCGAAGCACATGTTCCTCTCGATAAGCTCAACGGCGTGATCACCTTCCAAAACGTACTAAATGACAGCAAACCTCCTCCGACAGCCGAAAACAAAGAAATCGTGGAGGAGATCAATGCGGAAGCCACCCGGCAGAAAGTTGAAAAGTGGGAAAAGGAAAGGGCTGAATTACTTGCCCAGCGCGAACTTTTCGAACGTGAGAAACTTCCGGGAGGGTTCGATAAATGGCTTCTTGATCCAGCTGAGCGAAAGACCGAGGAGCCGGTCTGGGCCATTCTCGGAAATGCCGAACCAGAGTCACTTGAAGGTTCGAACTTCGTTCCAATGAAAGACGGGTCTTTTTTACTCGCCGGCCCCAACCCCAAGAATGAGCGGTGGGTCGTGACGGGCCAAGTGGACTTGCCTGTCGTTCGGGCCATTCGGATCGAAGCCTTGATCGACAAGTCACTCAAGAAAAAAGGTCCGGGCCGGGCCGGTAACGGAAATTTTCTCCTCAGCGACCTGCGAGTCTTCGTCAAGCCAAAGGGTGCCAAAGGAAAAGGCAAGCCGGTCAAACTGATCAACCCGCAGGCCAGCATAAAACAAGAGAAGGAACAGTTCTTCGCAGCAGCCTCGATTGACGGGGACAAGAAAAGGACGGGCTGGAGCGCGGACAAACAGACGAGCAGAAACCACTCGTGTTCCTTTGAATTCGGCGAGTCGATCGAGAATGAAGGCGGTTCGGAATTCGTCATCGAGTTGGACTTCTTGCAAAACTCAGGTCTGACCATCGGCAGACCAAGGTTCTCCCTTTCCCCAATGCTGGCCCCTCCTCTCGACGGTTCTTCCGAACGGGCCGAAGTGATCTCCTTGGTCAAGGTCGCCGGGAAACTGGGAGGGGTTGAATCACTCGACAAGGATGAAATGGCGGAACTGAGAAAAAACTACCGTTTGCTCGATCCCGACTGGTTGACCCTTTCGGAAAAAATCGCCCTTCCTCAAGCCCGCAAGCCCCTTCCCAGACTCCGAACAAAGAAAGCCAAGGTTTACCCTGAGGATCCTGAATTTTCCCGCATCATAATCGAGTCGGTGGAATTCGTCCGCAACGACTATCCGGCATGGCCGCCGCCTCAGCACCAAAGAATCATTCATCATGGGGAGAACCTCTCCCAACCCGGAACCGCAAAATCGGTGATCGGACGTTTCCTCCGCAGAGCCTGGCGCAGACCGGTAAACGAGGAGGAACTCGGCAAGTGGGTCAGTCATTTCGAAAGGATTCGCGAGCAGGAGGATTCATCTATCTTCGCCCTGCGGGAGACCTTGGCTGCTTCTTTGGCCTCTTCCAACTTCATCTACCTGAGCGAACCTCACAAGGCCCCAAAGCAAAGAGCGCTCAATGCCTACGAACTTGCTTCCCGGCTTTCCTATTTCCTTTGGTGTTCCATGCCGGATGAGAAACTCTCCGCCCTCGCCGACGAGGGAAGCTTGCTCGAACCGAAGATCCTTGAAAAAGAGTTTGACCGGATGCTCGCAGACGAAAAGTCGGATCGTTTCGCAGATCAGTTCAGCAGCCAGTGGTTCGATCTGGACGGGGTCGACCGGGTCGCCATCAACCCCCAGTACTACCAGAAATTCAATAGTTCCCTCAAGACGGACATGATGGGGGAAACACGAGAGTTCTTTAGGGAAATCCTGCGCAGCGAATCCTCCGCCCTGCAGTTTCTCGATGCCGACTTCACCATGCTCAACGCCTCCCTGGCCAAGCACTACGGATTGGAAGGTCCGAAGTCCCAGCGTTTCGAACGGGTTTCCCTCAATGGTACGGACAGGCCTGGCGGGGTATTGGGGCATGCATCCATCCAACTTTCCGGCTCGGACGGGGCCGACTCTAACCCCATCAAGCGGGCTGTTTGGATCCGGGAACGACTGCTCCATGATCCACCCAAACCCCCTCCACCCGACGTTCCTGGAATCGAACAAAGCGTGAAAAACTTTGAAAAGCTTTCGGTCCGCGAGCAACTTGAGGTTCACCGAAACAAGGCCGCCTGCGCCGACTGCCATCGCAGTATCGATCCGTGGGGTATTGCTCTCGAGTCCTACGATGCAATCGGCTTGTTCCGTGATAAGACTGTCCGCACGAAAAAGCCCATCTCGACTGAAGCCGTACTGCCCGGCAACCATAAGGTAAGCGGACTGGAGGATCTCAAGAAACATCTCCTCGATCACAGGCGGGACCAGTTTGCCCACGCCCTGGGCTCCAAGATGCTGACCTACGCCCTCGGCCGATCCCTCGATTTGCCAGACGAACCCGTGGTCAAGGAGTTGAGCAAGGGCTTTGCCGAGGAGGGCTATCGCCTACCCGCCCTCATGAAAAAGATCATTCTAAGCGAAGCTTTTTTGTCGCGTTAATGCATGTAATCTTCCATTAATTTCTAAGATAATGAATTCAAACAAGTTGCAAATGAATCGAAGAACCATGCTCAAGGCGGCGGGCATTTCACTTGCTTTGCCTTGGATGGAATCGTTGGCTGCTCCTGTAGCCAGCGCCACGCCACGCAGGTTCTGCTCGATCTATTTCCCCTATGGAGTGAGCCTTCCCAGCCAAGATGGCGAGACTGGTCATTGGCACTGGTTCCCCAAAGGGGAAGGAAAAGACTTCACTTTTAACAAATCCCTTCAACCACTCGACCCCTGGCGTGACCAAGTCACCGTTTTGGGGGGACTATCACATCCCAAGGTAAGAAGAATCGGCGGACACGACAGCGGTGATACCTTTCTCACCGGTGAGGAGATGAGCCTCGGGGCCACCGGTCTGAAGAACTCCATTTCACTCGACCAATACATGGCCCGCACCCACCGGCTCGGAGCCAAGACGCGCTTCACCAGCCTGACCCTTTCCTCGGATGGTGGCACCGGACTTCCTACCCGGGCCAACACCCTTTCTTATTCGCAAAACGGTCTACCGGTTCCATCACTAAACCGGCCGGCCCTCGTGTTTGAAAAGCTTTTCGGCCTTAAGGGAGATTCGATCGATGCTCAAAGAAAGGGGCTGACCCGTACCGGCAGTCACCTCGATCTTCTCTTGGGCGAGGCCAAGACCCTGCAGCGCAAGCTTGGCAAGACCGACCAGGACAAGCTCGACCAGTACCTCACCTCGGTGCGCGAGATCGAACAGGACGTGGAACGTTCCGCGCAATGGCTTGACGTACCGAAACCCAGGGTCAATGCCGAAGGGCTCACTCTGGATGCCGACAACGAAACCCCGGGCAAGTTGATATACACCATGCTCGACTTGATCGCGTTGGCTTTCCAGACCGATTCCACACGTTTCGCCACCTACCAGTTGGCCAGCATGCATGGAGCCATTTCCATCGCCAACAAATTCCCCTCCCTTCTTGGTTTTGCAAAGGATGCCCACGGTCTGGCTCATGGAGCGGGCAAAGGAGGGAAAGGGGCTGAGAACAAAGGCAAGTGGGATCTTTATCAAACCGAATGCCTGGCCTACCTGATCAAACGCCTAAGCGAGATGAAAGAAGGAAACGGCAGCGTGCTCGACAATACCTGCATCCTTTATGGCAGCAGCAACAGCAAGACCCATAACAACAACAACTATCCTTTGGTTCTCGCAGGTGGCAAAAACATGGGCTACGGACACGGTCAGTACCTGAAGTTCGATAATGAGGTTCCCTTCGCCAATCTTTTCGTAACGATTCAGAAAAGCATGGGAGTCAAAGCGGATTCCTTTGCCGACAGCAACGGCGAAATGAAGGAAGTCCTCGCCTAGTTGCCTGAGCTCTCCAAATAGGCAATAAGGTCAAGAATCTCCTGCTTGTTCAAGTTGTTCAACAAGCCTGCAGGCATGATGGAAAAATCGGAACGCTTTCTTTTGACCACCTCGACTTTTGGTATCTTGAGCGCTTGATCAGGATTGAGAGGATTCTCGGCAAGCAAGAGGTGGGGAGCCCGGTAATCAAGCGTAGGGATGATCTGTCCGGACAAGTTCCGTCCATCGGATAAATCAAGAACGTCGGTCCTGTAATTCTGGGCGATCGATTCGGAGGGCAAGAGGATGGCCCGCAGGAGATCGGTTCGCCCGAACCGGCGAGCCACTCCGGTCAAATCGGGACCCAGCGCATAACCCGATCCTTGAAAGCGATGGCATCGGTTGCAAAGAGCGACCCCGAAAGCCTGTCTTCCCGAGGCAAGGGTCTTGGCTGAAGCCTTGAATCCAAGATCAGCTGTAAAATCAGCCGTCTTCCAATTTTGGACGAACTTCCTGTCGGAAAGATCAGGCATGGGAGGTATTTCAACCTGACCCGCAGCCAGCACTTGGTACTTTTTTCGCCCACTTTCGGGTAGGGTGGCCAAAGCGTCTTTGCTTATTCTTTTCAAGCTGGTGGGCAACCCCCTGCTATCTCCGACGTAACCGGTGGCTTCCCCAAGTTTCCCAAAGTAGATCTCCCGCAAAGCC
>PCBO01000079.1 GCA_002730975.1 Opitutia bacterium | reverse complement strand
TGTGCGCCGAGCCATTGAGTCCCCTCTTCGCAAGCTTTGCGATAATGCAGGAGTCGAAGGTTCGCTCGTCGTTCAACAAGTGCTCAAGTCGAAGGGTGCCACAGGCTACAACGTAGCAACGGACACCTATGAAGACTTGATCAAGGCCGGCGTTGTCGACCCGACCAAGGTTACTCGCACCGCGTTGCAAAACGCCGGTTCGGTTGCCGGTCTTCTGTTGACCACGGATTGCATGATCACTGACATTCCGGAGGAGGAAAAACCTGCTCCAGGTGGCCACGATCACGATCACGGCATGATGTAAGGCTCAGCCTGACTATTAGTTTAAAGAAGGCGTCTCGGTTAATTCCGGGGCGCCTTCTTGTTTCCCGGGTTAGGCAAGTCCTCGCTTTTCCAAGTCGTCTTCTTCCATGCCCAGATAGTGACCGAGTTCATGTAGGTAGGTAATGCGAACCTCCTCAATGAAAGTGGGTTCTTCTTCTTCGCAGTATTCCCACAGATTTTCAAGGAAGAGGTGAACCGTTGGTGGTGCGGAGTCGTCTGCGAGAGCTTCGGGAAAGGATGAGCCACTGAACAGACCGAGCAGGTCGGGTTCCATTCCATCCGCCACCAGTTCTTTGCCTGGCTCAGGTTCGAAGATTACGGGCACGGCCTTGGCTTTTTTAGCCAAATCATCTGAAAGCGATTCTTGAGCCTGACTTACTTCTTTTTCGGCAAGACGAAGAATGCGTCGATAAACGGAGTCGGTCATGATGGCCCCGTTTACGGATTCGGCAAATTAACCCGATTTAACATCGAAACAGAAAATCAACTCTTGGTCTCGCAGGTAAAGCTTGCCGTTTGAGATGACGGGGTGAGTCCAGATCTTTCCGCTTTTCTTGCGCAGCAAAGTTTGGGGAGTAAGGACGAATCGGCCCATTTCCTTCCATCCTTTCGGAGAGGCCTCAATCAGAACCACGGCTCCATCACGTTCGGACTGACAGATAAAGCGATTGTCTGCGTAAGCGATGGCTCCTTTACCCAGTGATTTTTTCTCATTCCATACCAATTCACCCGACTTGAAATCTTGGCATACCCATCCATATCCATCGGAATAGCCGTAGAGATGGTCTCCAAGTTTGATGACGCCACCGTGGTGGTTTTTCATGATTTTGTTGTCGTATACGTCCTCGGCACTTTTGGTCCCGAGCTTCACAAGCTTGCAACCTACCCCGTATCCGGAAGAAATATATACGAATCCGTCATTGTGGATCGGCGTTGGAATAACGGCAGTTCGGCCAGGCCAAGCCGATTTCCATAGCAAATCTCCGCTGTCCGCCTTTATTCCAACGAGATTTTTCATGACCAGCTGAACATACTGGCGGTTTCCGCCATATTCGATGGCGATGGGGGACGAATACTGCGCGCCGTCAGTGAAATCCTTGGATTGCCAAAGTACGTTTCCTGTTTTGGCGTCGAGAGCGGTTAGGGCGCCTTTTTTACCTCCCGGGGTACAGATGACCCTTCCTTGGTCGACCAATACCGATTCCGTATAACCCCAATTTGGAACTTTCCCGCCAAGATCTTCTACCAGTCCCTTAGACCAGAGTGTTTTGCCCGTTTCTACATTAACGCAAACTAGCTTGCCCTGGCCACCCAAGGCATAGACAAGACCCTTCGATACAGTTGGAGTCATTCGGGGGCCATCTCCCCAATTATTTGTCAGCAAAGAGCCTACTTCCACCTCCCAAAGCTTTTTCCCCGTTAAGGCGTTCAAGGCCAGCAATTTTTCCTTCTGGTCGAAGGCGCCCATCGTAAAAAGCCAGTTTCCGACTACGGAGAATCCAGAGTACCCCAACCCCGCCTCCTTGCTGAGCCACATACGCTTGGGGCCGTTTTCGGGCCATTCCTGCAAAAGTCCGGTTTCTTTGGAGACACCCGTGCGGTCAGGCCCACGCCAACCCGGCCAGTCCCCTGCATGTGTAATTGTAAGCCCTGATAAGAACGTTAACCACAAGATGATTTTTTTCATTAATCCAATTCTTTGGAAGCTTCAACTCTTCGCAAGTTGAAATGACATCCGGCATCTTTTTTTCCCGTCGACCTTACAGTATTTTAATAATTATGATGTTTTTTTCCAAGAAGTCGTCACTTGGCGCGTCTTAGAATGTGAACGACGATATCTTCAATAGACGCGAATGGAAGTTTTCTCCCTCAAGATGTCAGATGACATGAGCAAAGAAAAGGGCAAGGCGGACAAGAGTCCCCTTACGCTTGAGGAACTTTTTGCGTCTATGGAAGGACCGTTGCTCGCCTACGTATACCATCTTATGAACGACCGAGACGAAGCCCAAGACATTGTGCAGGAAAGCTTTCTGCGCCTGCATCAGCATTTCGATGAAGTGCGCCAACCAAGTGCTTGGCTCTATCGTACCTCGCGAAACTTGGCTTTTTCTTACAAGCGGAAGCACGGGAAGGTAATTCCCTTCAGCCCTGTAGTCGGCGAAGACGATTCTCCTGCTTTGGAACAAATTGACGAGCAACCCTTGCCCGATGATCGTATCGATCGTTTGGAGTCAGTGGGCTTGGCGATGCTTTGCTTGGATCGTCTCGCCGAAGATATGAGAGCTTTGATTAAAATGAAATTTGTGGAAGGACTTTCTTATAAGGAAATGGCCTCAGCCACTGGCATGTCCATCGGCAACATTGGCTACAAACTGCATCATGCAATCAAGTTTTTGGCAGGTGAAATGGAACGTGAAGGAGCACTAGTATGAATGGAAAAGAAGACATGAATTTTAAAAGTGAACAAGAATCACGTGAGGAACGCGTGCTGGCCTTGCTTTTGGACGAGCTCGATGCCGACGAGGCGAAATCGATCGAAGCCCTCCTTGCCGAGGACGTCGATCTCCAGGTTTACCGAGCTGGACTGGAAAGAACTCTCGACCTCATCTCCGAGTCCGCCCGAGCCAAGGCCGATATCGAGCTCGAGGATTTTAAGCTCGATTCCGATCGTCGACGAATTTTGGAAAAGTTGTGGACAGATAAGGACTCGGACAGCGAAACCGAAGAATCGGGGGAAGCAATCCGTTTCCCTCACAGCAACGAATCTGAAGATAAGTCTCGCAGTAAGCTGAGCCGCTTTTTGCCCATGGCCGCTGCGGCCGTCGTTACGTTTGGAGCCATGGGAGTAATCGTCAGTTCCTTAATTGAACAGGCTGAACACGAAGAGGATATGGCGCTGGCATCCGAAGATGCCTCCGGTGCAAAAGAAACCGAAAAGCCCGTGCTGCTTGTGCCATCGGAGAAAACTCGAGAAGCCGTTACCAGTTCAAAGGAAGCTTCAATTTTGGTTAATGATACTAATCTCGCGAACCAGTTAGCCGATCACAATGGACGAGATCTCACTGGCGAGAGTGACCTTCTTGCCCTCACGGTGATTGAGGAATCCGATAAGATTCTGACTGATCGACTGGTGGAAGACGTTGTCAAACTTAATGCCGAGGCTTTTGCCGACGACCATGACATCGTTTTATCTTCCGGGAGGAAGGACCCAATTGTTTTTGAACAATCTGCGGGCAGGCTAAATTCGAACTTAAGTGGGAAACCCAAAAAGCTTGGCTTAAGGCGCCAGGCAATTGAGCACGAGCTTCTGGACTTGAAAGTCGCCATTGACAGTGTTGCCCGTTCCCCATCTTCCGGAAGCAAAAGATCAGCAGATGAAGATGATAGCTCCTTGGACGTACTTGACCAGGAATTGTCCACAACAAAGAAAAGTGCAGGTGCGGTTCGCTCCTCGCTTGAGGCAGATACCATCGACAAGAGGACTGCTTCCGCGTCCGGCGGAGTATCCGGTGCGGGTGCGGGGTTACTTATTGCCAGTGACGAATCGGTCGCCTCAGCCCCGAAATCCGTGCGAAAAACCAAGATGAAGCCAGACGTTCCGGTCGCCGCTCCTTTTGCACTGTCTCCGTCCAGCTCTTTGCAGTCAAAGTCCAATCAAAAAGTGGACACCCTTGCAACTGTCCCAGATCGTTCGGCGGGGTTTCAAAGTGAAATTGCCGTCACTCGGAATGCTCCCCTGGTTCGTGTTGTTGATGAGTTGTCCAAAGATATTTCGAGGGGTGCCACAAATGGTAGTTCTCGAAAAGAGACTGACTCGGACTTACTATATGCCTTACGAAAAGAAACTTCTCTGAACCGTGCTGAAGCCAAAGAAAAGGTTCTTGAGGATGCTCCGGCAGGAAGCGCAGCCCCTCCTCGCGACGCAGTTTTAGGTCAGTACGATTATTCGTACGCAACAGCGGAAACAATGAAGCGAGAGGAGGAGGGGTTGGAAAACTTTTCTTTCCTTCACGGGGCTGGTGCAGCTCCCGGTGCGATTGCCGGAGAAAAAGGCGCCGACAAGGAGTTGCTTGCCTTTGCCGATTTTGGCCTTGGAGGCACTGACTCTAAGAGTCCCGCTGCTCCGATCCTGTCCTCTTCGAATGGAGTTCCTGCGTATTCCGGTGATGGAGTAGCTGAAGCAAAAGTTTCGGTGACAGCTTCTGAAGGTCGAGGTGAATCTTCCCCTTCTGTTTCTGGAGATCCTACGGATTCATCCCAGAAGGGGTCGGCTGCTGACCCTCAAGCCGTTACCGACTCCACTTTGGCTTCCGGGCCCGATCGATGGATGGTATGGACGGGTCTTGTTCTTCTGGGAGTGGCCGTCTTTACGGTCTTTCGATCGCGCGGCAAGGCTTGACCCCTTATTCTCCAAGGTACCTGTCGGGAAGCAGGTAGCTTCGCACGTAGTCGGCGACCGCGTATTCCAGATCGAACAGGTTGTCCGAATATCCGGTCCGGCGGATTTTTGATATGTCCGCTTGGGTGTGGTACTGGTATTTGTCACGAATGGATTCGGGCATGTCGACGAAGGTTATGTCCGGGTCCTTGTCGAGAGCGGCGAATATGGCGTGGGCGAGGTCGAGCCATGTTCTGGCTTTCCCGCAACCCAGGTTGTAGAGTCCGCCGAACTCGTCGTTTTCAGCCAGATGCAACGTCATCCGCACTGCGTCTTTAACATATAGAAAATCCCGTTGTTGCTCACCGTCTCGATATTCGGGGACGTGGCTGCGGAAGAGGCTCATGCCTCCGTTTTCTTGAATCTGAGAAAAAGCCTTGCTCACCACGGAGCGCATATCTCTCTTGTGTTCCTCGTTCGGTCCGTAGACGTTGAAGTACTTGAGACCCGCAATTCGGGAGAGGAATCCCTCGTCGCGGGCATGAAGGTCGAATTTATGCTTGGACCAACCGTAGAGGTTGAGTGGCTTGAATTTATCAAGCTCTTCGGTCTTGTCGTCCATGCCTGCGGAACCGTCGCCATAGGTGGCGGCGGAGGAGGCGTAGACGAAGCGAGCGTCGTTGGCCAAGGCCCATTCGCAAAGTTCGAGGGTGTATAGAAAATTGTTGTCGTGGAGGTAGTTCTCGTCGGTTTCCGTAGTGCTTGAACAAGCGCCCAGATGAATGACTGTATTGACCTCGCTCAAATCCTTGGAGTCTGTGCGGACGAGCTCACGCAATTCACCCGCATCCAAGTATCGTTGGTAGCTCAGAGCATCGAGATTTCTCTGCTTGGTCGGATTCCCTTCAAGGAAATCGGCAAGCCAAAAGTTATTGAGGTTGCGATTGTTGAGACCCCAAGCGATGGCGCTCCCGATGAAGCCTGCCCCACCAGTTATTAGGGTTACCCCTTCGCCGAGGTCATGCATGGGAAAGCTCTATGGATCTGTCGTAGGCGGCTTGCGCCGCTCGTTTTATCATGCCTCGATAATCTTCAGCCGCAAAACTTTCCAAGGCCGCTTGCGTAGTGCCGTTGGGAGAGGTCACGTTGTTACGCAAGGTTTCGGGATCCAATTCACTGCGAGCCATGAGTCGAGCTGCTCCCAGTACAGTTTCGATGGCCAGAGTACGGGCGCGCTCCTTGTCGAATCCGAGAGACTCGGCAGCGCTTTCTAGGGCACAAGTGAATTCAAAGACGTATGCAGGGCCACTTCCACTGATGGCGGTTATCGAATCTATGTGTCTCTCTTCCTCCACCTTGAGTGCAAAACCTAATGCCGAAAGTATGCGTTTCACGTCTGCCTCGTCTTCCGGAGAGGGAGGGGAGGCGAAGAGGTAACCGGTAACTCCGGCCCCGATCTGGCCGGGAATGTTTGGCATCGAGCGAACGACGTTGCGGGCTTTGGTGAATTTTTCTTGGAGGCTCGACAAGGTTTTGCCGGCCATTATGGAAAGCACGAGAGATCCTTCGCAGGCATCAAGAGTGGCGGTATCCAATTCCGCCAGTTGGTAAGGCTTGCACCCAAGAAGCACTCTTTCCGGACCTGTACCGAGCAAGCTTTCAAGACTTTCCGCTACGCCAATTCCCGTGGCTTCGGAAAGTTTCTCGGCAGTGCCGTCGGGCGCCGAGGTGCAGACCATCTGCTCAGGCGAAAATATTTCATTGCGGAGTAATCCCTCCACGATAGCGGTCACCATCTTTCCGGCGCCGACGAATGCGAGTTTAGGTTTCATGGCTGTGTGGTTTGTGGGAGCGACTTTTCGAGTTCAAGACTCTTCGGTGGTCTTGGGTTGGGAGTACGAAGCAGGCGATTGTACTGTTAGAGAGCCGGTGAGGAAGTCGTGCAGGCACCTTCGCTCACGATTAAAAAAAGCGAAAAGAAAATTAAGGAGGCCCGGGAGAAAGAAAGGCGTGAGCAGGCACAGTATTGCCATTCCCTTAACGAGCGATCGAGACAAGGCAATAGGGAAGCGTGGTGGAAAACCGTCTCTGCGGGATACCGATTGCAAGCCGAAGGTGGCTTTTCCCAATGATTTGCCACGGTAGAAGAATTCCCCGAAGAAACAATAAAATACCGGAAGGGTGATAGCGCACACTACGATGAAGCCAATCATACTTAGGGTTTCCTCGGAAACACCGGATTCTTTTATGAATTGACCCATCTTTTCGGTGTCGAAGTGATCTTCGGGGTCAAGTTGGGAGGCCGAAAAAATGAGATTTTGAAATTCTTTTTCCACTGCTTCCCCGTAAAGCTTGGGAAGAAACATAACTACGAGCTGAAGGATGACCACAAAGAGTATCAGATCCATTCCGAAGGCAACTATTCGATGAATCCATTTTGGAGGCAAATGGTCTGGCTGGCTGAAATCGAATCCGGATTCGTGGTCGGTTAGCCTCATTTTGTTGTTACTGGCGACATCATCATAGTGAAAGCTCTTTGCTTTCCCGTTGAATTTCCCTTTCGGTTAGCCTCAAAGGTTCTCGGCGAGGCGGTATGCCTTCACCGTGTTGCGCATGAGCATGGCCACGGTCATGGGACCGACGCCGCCGGGAACAGGCGTGATTTTCGAAACGAGGGGAGCCACTTCGTCAAAGGCGACGTCTCCGACTAGGCGGTAACCTCTTTTCATGGAGGAGTCCTCCACGCGATTTATTCCAACGTCGATAACGGCGGCCCCGGGTTTGACCATGTCTGCAGTTACGAACTCGGGCTTGCCGATGGCGGTCACAAGGACGTCGGCTTCACGGGCAATCGATGCGATATCAGGAGTGCGGGAATGGCAAATGGTGACCGTGGCGTTGCCGGGCATGCCCTTGCGCAGCAGAAGCATACCTGCCGGTTTCCCCACGATCAGGCTGCGACCGAGCACTACTGCTCGCTTTCCCTCAGTTTCCACGCCCGAACGCTTAATCAGTTCGATAATCCCGGCGGGAGTGCAAGCGACGAAAGCCTCGTCCTGCTCTTGGCACATGCGACCGACGTTGGTGGCGTTGAACCCGTCCACGTCTTTCGTCGCGTCCACTTGATTGAATATGGCGGTTTCGTCAATGTGCCGGGGCAGGGGAGCCTGTACGAGAATACCATGATTGGAAGCATCGGCGTTCAATCGGTCGATCTCAACTATCAGCTCTTCTTGCGAAATGCTTTCGGGAAACAATTGGAGACGGCTTTCAACTCCAATCTTGGCGGCCGTTTTCTGCTTCTTATTAACATAAGAGACGGAAGCAGGGTCTTCGCCCACTCTTACGAAAGTTACGCAGGGCGTAGGACCGTCGAGGCAGGCTACTTCATGGCTAAGTTCTTCTATGACTTGCCGAGCTATGTCATTGCCGTCTATGAGTTCCATGTCCTGGAAATTGTGGGAAGTTCTGTTTTTCGCCGAAGAGCGAGGCGGAGCCTACCGAAAAGGCAGGAAACTTTAGATCGCGTTGGAAACTAATCGCGACCGCGCATCAGCCGCGCTCGGATGATAAGATTTTTCGAACCTTCTTCCAAAGGTTCCAGTTTTCCCAAAATAGTTACGCGCTGATCACGAAAGTCGAGTGGATCGACGGCTCGCATACCCCCGACGTCGACGAACGCGAGGCGTTTGCCGGCCGAATTCAGGAGCTGGTAGGGAAAATCTCTTTCGAAACCAAGTTTCCTCGGATTCAACACGAGTTTACCCTCGAAGTTCCGATGCAGACTGACTGCAGGTGGAGGAAATGGTGGTTTGAGAGGCATACGGATATCTTCCGGCTTCTGCTGGTCGGTTTCAATCGGTGGCAATTCTCTGATTTCTCCAGATGAAGGAGTCGCGTCCTCACTGGCGGCCACGGGCTGACTAGGCTCGGTGTCGGCACCATCATTCCATCGATCGCGCCCCAAAACAACAGGTTCCACCTCATTGGAGGGCAAGGGTTGCTTTCCCGGGAGAGGCCTTTGAAACGCCGCGGCCAAGGAACTTGGCGGTGCAGGCGGGCTGGATTGGAAGAGGGGATTGCCTCGTCGCAAGCTGCTAACGACAGGACTGCTTTCGCCTGCGTCGAGTTGCGCTGGATGTAAGGCTTGTGCGGAGAGGTAGCTTGTAGCCGGCAAGGAAATCGCGGCGAAGAGAATTGAGGATTGTTTGATATAATTCGTCAATTTAGCCATGTTTAATATCGTTAAGGTGTTCTCATGCGAAGAGCAAATCAATTTCTGCCTGAGTCAGTTCGCGAACCTGTCCCAGAGATAGGTTTCTAATGGAAAATCGGCCAATATTCACTCGCTGCAAGCGTTCGACAGTGTAGCCAAAAGTGGCAAACAGCCTGCGAATCTCGCGCTTTTTCCCATGTCCCATCTCTACTTCGACCCTCTTCGGAAGCCTCTTGTTCGATTTAGCTGGAAGCACTTTGTCAATTCGCAGAAATTCACCCTCCACTTTTCTACCTTTTTCCAAAAGTGGAACGTGATCAGGTTCCAGAGGTCGAGAAAGTTTCAGCGTGTAGACCTTTGTCACCTCGGACGAAGGATGGGTGAGACGATGGGCCAGATCACCGTCGTCGGTGATCACCAATAGACCCTCGCTGTCCTTGTCCAGTCTTCCCGCGCAGAACAACCGTTGTTTTGCATATTGCTTGGGCAACAGGTCAAATACGATGCGTTCTGCATGCGGGTCGTCATTCGTACATGCGAATCCGCGCGGTTTATGCATGATTAATGAAATTTTTTCTGCTATTCGTGGTCTTACTTGTCTGCCATTCACCCGCACGTTGTCATCGCATGGGTTTACTCGCATGCCCAAATGAGCAACCTTGCCATTCACGGTTACTTGACCTTCGCCTATCCACTCCTCGGCCTTTCGCCTTGAACACAAGCCCGCCTCAGCCATAAATTTCTGTAATCGAGGGCAATCGGTCTTTGAGCTCTTCGGCTTCCCGTAGCTATTACTTTTTAAAGAATCTTTAGTCATGACTATTCGTGGGTTGCTAAGCGCCCTTGATTTCATCAAAAGTCAAACCTCAACGAATTCAATTAGGATTGTCTCAATATTTTAATACTACGAAAAGTAATTACATGACAGAAGAAAACTCTCCAAAGCTTGCCCTTGTGACCGGCGCCGGTCGCGGTATCGGTCGTGCAATAGCCACCGCCCTTGCACGCGATGGCATGGAAGTCATTTGCGTGAGCAAGTCCCCGGATTCCTGTGGCGCCGCCGCGCAGGCAATTACTGAAAATGGAGGACTCGCGCAGTCTTTGGCAGTGGATGTTTCCGATGGCGATGCCGTCAACGAGGCCTGCGAAAAAATTCTTGGGGAGCGGCAATGCGTAGACGTTCTGGTTAATAATGCGGGAATCACTCGGGATAATCTTCTCTTTCGAATGGGTGAAGAGGACTGGGACGACGTCATCGCCACCAACCTTTCGAGTTGCTTTCATTGGACTAAAGGACTTGGGAGACCGATGACCCGCAAAAGATGGGGTCGCATCGTAAATGTGTCGTCAGTAGTGGGATTGACCGGCAACGCAGGCCAAGCAAACTATTCCGCGGCCAAGGCGGGAATAATTGGATTCACGAAAAGCTTGGCTCGCGAATTCGCCGGACGATCCGTTACCGTGAATGCAGTTGCCCCCGGCTTTATTGAGACCGATATGACTTCCGGTCTGGACGAGCGAATAATGGAAGCAGCGATTTCCACCATTCCGCTAAAGCGTTTCGGTACCGTCGATGACATTGCCGAAATGGTCGCTTTTATCTGTTCCGAAAAGGCCGGTTACGTCACGGGTCAGGTTTTTACAGTTGACGGCGGCATGGTCATGTGAAGAAGAGAAACCTTTCTTTTTAACTTTTGAAATTTACATTATGTCAGATAGCAACGCAGAACGAGTAAAGAAAATCATACGCGACCAGCTCAATGTCACCGACGAGCAAATCACACCTGAGGCAAGTTTCATCGACGACCTTGGCGCCGATTCTCTCGATCAAGTCGAGCTTGTGATGTCACTTGAAGAGGAATTTGGTAAGGACATTCCCGAGGAAGAAGCTGAAAAGCTTCAGACCGTTGGATCCGTAATTGAGTATGTCGACTCGCAAGCTGCAGGCTAATATCTCTTGAATCTCCAGCGGAGATTTCTCTAAGTTATCCGCCGTTCCATGTCTGTTGCCGAATCCGACTCCCGCATAGTCGTCACTGGTCTTGGCGTCCTATCCTCGTTGGGCACCGACGTGGATTCATTTTGGGACTCTCTGGTAACCGGTCGCTCCGGAATAGGCCCCGTGACTCGCTTCGATCCGACCGATATTTCGAGCAAGGTCGCTTCAGAGGTCAAGGATTACGATCCTGCAACCGAAATGGATCCCAAGGAGGTTCGGAGAAACGACCGTTACGTACATCTCGCATTGGGTGCCGCTCGTCGGGCTTTGTCTGATGCCGGCTTGGCCAAGGAGGACTTGGAGCCCGAACGTACCGGAGTCCTGGTGGGTTCAGGCATTGGAGGTATGGAAACAATCGAGAGGCAACTTGGAGTGCTCTTCGAGAAAGGCCCGCGGCGAGTATCGCCCTTCATGATCCCTTCACTTATCGCCAATATTGCGGGGGGTGTAATCGCCATCGAACTTGGTGCGCAAGGTCCCAATTTCGGCGTTGTCAGCGCCTGTGCTTCCGGTTCCCATGCAATTGGCGAGGCTCTCCGAATGATGCGCTCGGGCTTGGCCGACGTCATGCTCGCCGGAGGCAGCGAGGCATGTGTAACCCGCATTGGTTATGCAGGGTTTTGCTCCATGAAGGCCATGAGCACCCGCTACAACGACGATCCAACTAAAGCTTCTCGTCCATTCGA
>PCBO01000078.1 GCA_002730975.1 Opitutia bacterium | reverse complement strand
TCAGGTACTCGTGCCGCTGCCGCAGGTGGCTTTACCACCGTTGTTTGCATGCCTGATGTTTCCCCAGCGGCCGACAACCCCGGCACAATTCGATATTTACAAGATGCAATCGAGAAAGATGCTTGCATCGATGTTTTGCTTACAGGCAGCATAACCCTAGATCGCAAGGGAGAACAGCTTGCGCCCATTGGCTCTCTCAAGCAATCTGGCGTGGTTGCCGTCACCGATTGTCCGGCCAGCACGGGAAATAACGAAATTTTTCGACGAAGCCTAGAATATGCTGCAATGTTTGATCTACCTATTCTTGACCTCCCTCGAGATCCTTTTCTTGCCTCTAATGCCGTAGCCCACGAAGGAGCCCTGGCGTTAAGGCTTGGGTTGCCCGGATGGCCACGAGCTGCGGAGGAACTTTTCGTCTATCGAGCCGTCTCCCTGGCAATGCTCACGAAGGCCCATGTTCATTTGCAGTCCCTCAGTTCGGCCGGTTCCGTGGAGATACTTCAAAGGGCGAAAGAACGTGGTGTACCTGTAACTGCTGATGTCACGCCGCATCATCTTGCTTTAACGGATTCCACTTTAGCAGATTACAATACTAACCTTAAAACCAATCCCCCTTTACGGGAAGAAAGCGACCGCCAAGCTCTTCTCGCAGGTTTACTTGACGGAACGATTGATTGCATCGCAACAGCCCACGAACCTTATCTTGAACATGAGAAAGACATGGAATTTGATCTTGCGCCATTTGGAGTGATCGGTTTGGAAACCGCTCTTTCGGTATGTCTTGAATCGATGGTGAAAAGCGGAGCGGGCAGCGTGAGCGACATGATAGCTGCTCTAACTCACCGACCTGCCTTTGTTTTAGGTTTGAACAAGGGCACATTGTCATCCGGGGCCATTGCCGACATCGTTATTTTTGACCAGCAAAAGGAGTGGATTGTCACTCCCGAAAACTTAGAGAGCCTCTCGTCCAATTCCCCTTGGCTTGGTGAAAATATGACTGGCCGAGTGACTCATGTGATTTCGGCTGGCCAACAGATCAGAGATTCTTCCCTTGCTTGAGGGAGATTTATCTCGGGCATAAAAATGTCTGTATTATTTATTGCATCTCACGAAGAGTGGGGTCTCGGAGCTCAACTTGTTTTTGGAATTAATGTAGTTATGGCTTCGGCAGGCATTGTTCTGTTGCTACGAAAAAAAATAATCCAGTCCGGTAAGTCTTCCTTTAAGGTCAGGTTGTGGGAAGTGGACCTTTTTGAGGTGATCGTCTTGATCGTCTGTTTGCTTATCGGCGTTTTCGGGCCTTTGCCATTAGGCTTTTTACCAGTGCTGGTGATGTTTGCAATCTACTGGATTTCGAGAAAGGATAATTACCCAAATTTGGTCGGTATATTCCGAATGGGATGGCTGGAGGTAATGAGCGACTCGTTAATTCGACTCTTGCGTGCATGGCCTGCCTTACTCGCAATATCCTTTATCTCCTCTCAGGCCTTGTCAGACTATCCCAAACAAGAATCGGTTCAAAAGCTAGCCGAAACACAATCGTTAAAAGAAGTTTTCAACATTGCTTTTTACGCCCTAGTAGTTGCTCCCGTTCTAGAGGAATTTTTATTTCGAGGAATTTTATTTCGAGCGATGAAACGTCCATTTGGAGTTGGTCCGGCACTTGTAGTTTCCGGCATACTTTTTGGACTCGTTCACCAGAATGTGCTGTCCTTCCTGCCGTTGACTTTTCTCGGAATCATTCTTGCATTATCCTATGAACGCACGGGTGACCTTAGAACCTGTATCTTAATTCATGCCGCTTTTAACGGCTTCATGGTTTTTTCTATTCTTGTCGGTCATGGATTTTGATAAGCTCTATTCCTCTGGTTTGCATTGCCCTGAACCCGCTGACATTGCCGATGTGGCCAAACGACTATCTGTGACCCTCCCCGAAAACTTTACACTTTTATTGGATGGCTCTATGGGTGCCGGGAAAACTTTTTTTGCATCTGCTCTTGCTCATGCCCTAGGGGTCAAGGAGCAAGTATCCAGTCCTACCTATGACATCGTAAACATCTACGCTTCCTCTAGTGTTAACCTCGTACATGTTGATGCATATCGACTCGAGTCAAGCAAAGATGCCGAAAACCTTGGCATCGAAGAGTTGCTCATTCCTCCTTGGATTCTATTGGTCGAGTGGCCTCAGAAGGTTCCCGAACTTGTCTTTGGAGAGGCTTGGCGGTTAACTATTCAATCACCGCCTTGCGGTGGCCGTAGCTTACGATTAGTGAAGCTTCTCGATGCCTGAGGCAGTTTAGGTTTTTTCCGAATCAGCAGGTTGTTCTTCGACTTTTGAATTTGTGGATTCCTTCTCTTCATCCTTATCAACTACCTTCTTTTTGATCTTAGCTTCGCTCGTAACGATCGGCGAACGGATTTCGACACGACCATCAGAATACTCAGTAGAGTAGCCTTCTGTAACTAGCCAATGGAGGTCTTGTGCAAGAGTGCGGATGGCATCTGAATTCTTGAGTTCATCTTTCTTCTCGGCAGAAATCCCAAGATGCTTTTCAGCCAGTGAACCTTTTTCGGTAAGTGGATGTTTTTCCAAAAAAGAAATCAGCGCTTCTATAGAGGGAGAGAAGCTTTCGCCTGCGACACGACGCCGACGCTTGACAGGTGAGATATAAGAGATGCCCTTTTTCCCTCGCTTGAAGTGATGAAATTTGGCGGCGCGAAACCGACCCAAAAGAGCCAGTGCCGTATCTAGTGGGAAACGGCGCTGCTGTTCGAGAGTGATCTCAATATCGTCTCTTAGGGTACCGGTGGAAAGACTCTGCAGCAACCTTCCGTGAAACTCAGTATTTGTACAGGTCTGGACGAATGCAGCAGATTTATGGAATGCGAGGTGTTTGCGAAGTGCTTCAAGGCTGTCAAAGTTTTCTGGGTCGTTAGCTCTGGGCTTTGTAAGCTTATACTTCCGAGTCTTTCGCATTTCTTCTATCCAAACGGTCGCAGCTTCGGGTTCGCGGATAGTTTCAATTTTCTTCTCGAATTTATCAAAGGTTATATCTGCGAGTTTCGTGGCGTGGTGCTCGCGAATCATTTCTGCATAACGATGATAATTTGGGGGAGCGAGCCAATCTCCAGTAATCCCGCATCTATTGATGGCAGGAAAATTACCTGACGGAGGTTCTGTTTCAATCTCTTCGGAATCGTATATATTGCCCAGCCCCTTGATGATAAGGTGATCAATTACTGCCTCGGGGGAGTCAAAGACTAACCCGTCTAGCTTAGATACGCACAAAGTTTTTTCTTGATCTATTGCTTCCTTGGGTATGGACGCTCGAACGACAAACCGTTCTGGTTTGGCTAAAATCGTGGAAGCAAGATCAAACAGCTCAAAAGTGCGCCCCGTTTCTCGAAGATTTGCGGCAATTGCATTAAAAGTTTCCGGCGAGGGGAAAAAGCTTATTTTGTGGAAAGGCTTCTCGGTTCTAAGTGCCCTGGGGTATTGAGGTTTGGCTGATTTGTCTTTTCGAGTCTGTCGTCCCTTTTCGCGTTCACTTTTGGAGTGTTCTCGCGAGCGGCCGACACTCGGCGCCCGTCCGCTTTTTCGTTCACTGTGGGTGGTTTGTTCCGTTGACCTTTTTTTGCTAGGGCTTGACGAAGGTAAGTTGTTGCTGCTCCATGCAGGGCCAAGGTTCGCATCTAGCAATGAAGCAAGATTAGGTTGCACTTTTTCAGACATTGAATCTTCGGATTTTGGTGTCATTCTTTTTTTTATATAATTACAAACCCCTTTCCCTTTGACAAGGGTTATGGTTGAACGAATGCAAACAGAAGAATTTTTCTTGGATTAACGACAACAGTGTGCCATTCTATCGATTCCTTTCATTCGCGGGATGATTGTGAAGTTTTAGCTTGCTCAGGTGGCGGAATTGGTAGACGCGCCAGGTTAAGGACCTGGTGGGGTAACCCGTGGGGGTTCGAGTCCCCCCCTGAGCACCATCTGCAGAAACTCTTATTCGCTAACTTTTTTTGGTTTTGTCAAAAGTTTTATGGCTTATGCGAAGACCCTCCTTATAATCATCCTTGAATGTAGGGTTTCCAAGGTAGTCATACCCTTCGAAAATGCCATGGCGCCTGTTATTTTCATAATGTTCAAGAAGTCGTACGCGAAACTCCCCTCCTCGTTCCGAGTACTTTTTTATGGCCCACTCGTTCGCCTCCGGTGATGGGTATTTGGGGAATTTCCGTCTGGCATCTTCGTGAACTTCAAGCCAGAGCGAGGCGTATATTTTTTTCTTTAGGGGTGAATCATTTTGAGTCTTGTAGTCTTCAGGGTCAATCGGGTCATGGAAATAATAAATATGCGCCCCGTGTTTTTCTCCCCGCGTAAATTCTTTATTAAAAACTCGTATTCCATTTTGTCTAAATTGTTCCCATTTGCCGTGGGGTTCACCCGAAAGGTATTGTTTTATTTCGTGAACTTGCCCATTGTCGAATTTTAGCTTGGTTGTTCCGCTGTAAGGCAGCGACTCGACTCGACCGTCTGAGTTGTATGCATGTACTCGAGAGGTAAGATACCACTCTCCTCCGCTAATAAATTCTACTCCTGCAACTTTTCCGTTTTCAACTGTCACCTTGCCTAATTTAAAAAACTCTGATCCGGTGCCAATCACTTCCGCCGTGGTCTTAGGCGAATAACCCGCACCTCCTGCAGTGACGATAAAGCGAACCACTCTACCTTTTTTATCTAATTCTGGTCCGACTCTTGCGCCTTCCCCCTTCCAAAAAAGGTTCTGGTCTAGAAAAATCACTTGGGTCGCCTCCTTGACATACATTTTTGATGCATCGACTTCGCGCACTATGTAGGGACACCAAGGGAGCGAATCGCTATGGTGCGAAAATTTGTGCCACCAAGACTTTAAATTTTCTGGTTTCCCACCAAATTTTACCAAAACGGCAAGTCCTCCCCCACCGATCAGTAGCAACAATCCAACTAAAAGCCCTTTTTTCATGCTTCTTTTTATTTCTATTCTATGATTATGGATGTAGTCTAGCAATAGGGAAAGAACAAATGAAAACCTGGTTAACGCACTTCAGATCAAATTTGATTACCTGTGGACCATCGAGCGAGCAAGGTTTTTAACAAGCAAGGGCCCCTTGTAGACGAATCCCGAATAGAGTTGTATGAGGGATGCCCCTGCGTCCAGTTTTTCTCCTGCGGTTACAGCGTCGTATATTCCACCGACTCCAATTATGGGAATTAGTCCTCCTGAGGCTTTGGCTAGATAGCGCACGACCTCGGTTGAACGTTTTCTTAAGGGTAAGCCGCTGAGGCCACCAGGCTCCGTGCAACCTACTGAATTCGGCTCAGCTCGGCTAACGGTTGAGTTTGTGGCAATGATCCCATCCATTTTATAAAGTAGAGCAAGTTCTAGAACAATGTCTAGGGCTCTAAATGATTCATCCGGAGAAATTTTTAATAATACTGGAACTCTTTGGCGCCCCATTTTCGCCGAAAATTCTTTTCTAGCTTGGTTGATGGCGGCGAGCAGTGGCTCTAGTCGATCAGGTTTTTGGAGCGTTCGAAGGCTTCTGGTATTGGGGCTACTTATGTTAATAGCGATGTAATCGGCGTGGTCTGCCAAAATATTAAAGGATGTAATGTAATCTTCTGTGGCCTGTTCAATATCAGTTGTTTTTGCTTTTCCGATATTAATGCCTAGCGGTGCGGTCCTTTTTTCTCTCGGATAGTTTCTTTTAATCCGGTCAGCTACGATTTCTGCTCCATCGTTGTTGAAGCCCATGCGGTTGACGATCCCCCCCACGGGGGGGTAGCGAAAAAGCCTAGGTCGAGAGTTCCCTAGTTGGCGCTGCGGTGTTATTGTCCCAACTTCAACATGCCCGAAGCCAAGGGCAAGAGCGGACTGAATGAATTCACCATTTTTATCCATGCCTGCGGCCAACCCAACGGGATTGGGAAAATCTAAGCCAAAAAGACGAACGGGGCAAGATTCGGTGTGACAATAAATGGCCGCAAGCCTCCTCAAAGGAGTTGCTTTGCCAAGAATTCGCATAGAAAAAGCGGCTATTCGATGAGCCCGCTCAGCTTCTAGTTTAAATAATAAAGGCCTGAAGACTTTTTCATAGAGAAGGCTCATAATTACAACGGGTATCTGTTTTTTTATACTTTCTGATTCTCTAAAGATTTTGCTTAGAATTTTTTGGTCGGGATGAAGAAAAAAATACCTCTTTTTGAACTAGGAAGTTGACTTGAGTAAAAATCCCAACTTATGGCAGGGGGTTATGGATAAGATGGAAACAAGACTTGATTGGTGTATTGTTCGCTTGGGCGAAGATAAAAACTGGTGGGTAAACGAAATCAGCGATAATGTGAATTGGGATGTCGATGGGTTAGGCATCATCGATCCCAAGCAATTCTTTCATATGAATGAGTTGTTGGATTCGATGACTGAATATGGGCTTGCTTCCGAAATTGTCGATGAGGCGTTTTTTACCTTTGAGATTGCTGAGGAGTTGGAGGGTGGCAGAATTAGGCTCAGCCGTGTGCGAGATTCTTTGCTCAAAGCGGAAGACATGTTGTTTGCTTTGCCAGACGTTATGGATGAGGACAAAGGCCCCTATGCCGATTTTCTCACTCATGTCTCAATTCTTCGGGTAAAGATGCTCAACGACCTGATCAATTTTACCGAACCTTTTACCTTAGATGAGATGGAGGAAGTTTTGGCCGAGCGCCAAAACAATGATTATCTTGAAGGTCGTCGAACCCACTTTTGCGTAGAGGTTGTATCCATCTTGGAGTTTGTACCCGAAGGCTTTGCTCTTGATCATGATATCAAAGACGAGGACGAAGAAGAAAATGACGGTGAGGATTATTCTGATCTCGATACTAGTACCGTAGAGTCTTCTGGAAAAGAAGAAGAAAAAATGCTACGCACAGAAGATTTGAAGTGGGAGGAGGAAGAGCGAGAGAAAGAACCGACTCGCTACGAAGATTCTGCGCCTGATGAAATACCGCCTAAATGACGGTAGCGGATAATTCTCTCTGCGAAGTATGTAAGGATCAAGTCCGCCCCTGAGCGTTTAATCGAGGTAAGCGATTCCATCATACAGGCTTCCAAGTCAAGCCACCCTCTTTCGGCAGCAGCCCAGATGCGAGAATACTCGCCCGAAACTTGATAGGCGACAATTGGAAGATTGGCATTGTCACTTGCATACCGAATCACATCAAGATATGGTTCCGCAGGTTTAACCATTAAGAAGTCCGCACCTTCTCTTTCGTCTAGGAGAAGCTCGCGCTGAGCCTCTCGAAAATTAGATGGGTTCAACTGATAGCTTCTTTTATCTATAGGTGAACGAGTGTCGGATCTCTCGCTTCCAACCGCTTCTCGAAAAGGACCGTAGTATGCGGAGGCGAATTTAGCGGAATAGGCCATAATTGCTGTCTGTATGTGACCAGAGTCGTCCAAATTACGGCGAATTTCTGCGATGCGACCATCCATCATGTCTGATGGCGCGACAATGTCTATCCCCGCGTTTGCCGCAAGCACTCCCATTTCGGCCAGAATGGCAACTGTTGCATCGTTGTCCACATTACCTGAGAGGTCTAGCACGCCATCGTGCCCGTGCGAAGTATATGGGTCAAGAGCAAGGTCGCTTACCAAGATCAATTCGGGCAAAGCTACCCTCAGGGCTCGGGCGGCACTCAGGACTAATGTGTCTAAATTGAGAGCTTCCGTACCTTGATCGTCTTTTTTCTGGCTTTGTACCCTTGGGAAAAGAGCAACCGCCCGCAGCCCTAGTTCGTACAACTCTTGACATTTTTCAATGATTTGAGGTATCGGCAAGCGAAAGACCTCTGGCATGGATTTAATCGGTTCGGGGTCACCATCTCCATCAACCACGAAGATGGGCAGGATTAAATCGTCTAGCTGCAATGTGGTTTCCTGGACCATAGCCCTCAGTTTCGCGGTTCTTCTCAGGCGACGAGGCCGCATAGGCAGATCGAGAACTTTATAGGTGTTCATTCTTGTAACTAAATTTTTCAGTTAGGGTAACAACTTTATAAAAGTCATTACATTATTGATTCTATAGAATTTTAGCAACTTCGGTTTGTACGTCTCAGCTTTACCCTTTCAATGATTTCCCAAATGTGTTTTTTTATCTTTTAACCGTTTGAGCCAATGCCATTTGTATCGGTCACTACGAACCAATCCCTCTCCCAATCGGACAAAGCTGAGCTTTTGTCGGAAATTTCGTTTATTTGTGCCGATATATTGGGGAAATCAGAGGATTTTGTTATGGTAAATCTGAATTTAGGGGAAAGTCTCTTCTTCGCCGGAACGGAGGAACCGGCGATTTTTGCAGAGCTTTTCTCCATTGGACTGTCTGCTATGGATGCGCCAACGCTTTCTTGTGCTTTGTGCAAGTTTCTTAGTGAAAGGCTTAGTGTTGCCCCTAAGCGAATCTACCTGAATTTTCGCGATGTTCCCAGGGAGATGTGGGGTTGGAACGGCTCCACCTTCGCTAAGAGCTGAGGACCGGTTCTCACTTTTTGTAACGGTTGCCACATTCTATGTCTTGGGAAATCGTATTTGTCTTGTTTTTGCTGCTTGCTGCATTGGTAAGTTTTATTTTGGAGCGTGTCCCGACGGACGTAACGGCCATTACGGTTTTTGCCCTCATCACCATCGTTTCAATTTTTACTGGTTCGGAACGCTTGCCGGGACTGGATGAGATTCTCGGCGTCTTTGCCAACCCAGCCCCACTTACAATTGCTGCAATGTTCGTTGTTAGTGCTGCCTTGGGAAAATGTCATTTGATCGAAGGGGCATCAAGCTACCTCAGGCGACTTGTAGGAATTGGATACCGAGGCTTTCTGCTAGTGCTAATAGCGTCCGTTGCTCTTATTTCTGCTTTCGTCAACAACACTCCCGTAGTCGTTGTCTTCCTTCCAGTAGTGATGAGCTTGGCAAAATCGATGAATATATCTTCTTCGAAGCTACTAATCCCAATGTCCTATGCTTCCATCTTTGGAGGATGTTGTACGCTTGTAGGGACAAGTACGAATGTTTTGGCTAGTGGCATAATGGCCAAAAATGAGATTTATCCTGAGATGGAACCACTCGGGATGTTCGAGTTGGCCAAGATCGGATTGCCTCTCTTTTTTGTCGCAACCTTGTATCTCGTCCTTTTCGGTCGACGGCTTTTGCCTGATCGCGAAGCACTGGCCAGCATACTGTCGGACATTCAACAAAAGGAGTTCTTGACCGAAGCTATTGTTCTTTCAGATTCATCTCTTGACGGAAAGACCGTGGTCGAATCGGGTTTATCCGACCTCAAGAGGATGCGGCTTCTTGATGTTTGCAGAGAAGGACGAGTGCTTACCGGAGATAAAGGAAACCTTGTTTTGCGTTCAGGCGATCGCCTTATTCTTTCGTGTAGACCTTCGGGTATAGTAGAGTCCCAAAACATTGATGGACTTGATTTGCTAAGCGGGACTTCGCTCGGTCTAGAACAGGTTTCCTCTGCTTCGGGCGTAATGGTGGAAGGTATCATAGGACCAGCTTCACCACTTATTTCTCTCTGTTTAAGTGAGATTGATTTTCGCAAGCGTCATAATGTAGCAGTCATAGCCATTCATCGGAAGGGACGTAACTTAACGCAGGAAATCGATTCTATCCGCCTTCGCTCTACCGACACGCTTTTATTTCTAGGGTCCGAAGAATCGATTGAGAACATTCGGCTAAGCGAAGACTTGATACTGCTTGACCACCCTCCAGTACCGGTGAAAGACATGAGCCGAAAAGCACCTGTGGTCATTAGCGTGATTTGCGGGATAGTCGGTTTTGCGGCGTTTGGCGTTATGCCCATTGCCGCATCCGCTATTATAGGGGTGACCATTCTTTTTTTAACTGGGTGCATAAAACCCAAGGATGGATACGCTTCCGTAGAGTGGAACATACTTGTCCTTATTTATGGAATGCTCACCCTCGGATTAGCGATGAAATCCTCTGGCGCATCAAATTTAATTGCAGAGGCTCTATCTTCAGGGGTTTTTGGGTACGCGCCGGAGGAGTTACGACCGTTCCTTCTATTATCCGCCATCTACCTTACAACTGCTGTTCTCACCGAAATCCTTTCCAATAATGCAACAATTGTCTTGATGGCCCCGATTTCCTTGGAATTGGCAAGCAGGCTTCACTTAGGAGTCGAAGATGCACGAGCGTTTATTTTGGCAACTTGCATTGCCGCCTCAGCCAGTTTTACTACCCCTATTGGTTATCAAACGAACACTTATGTTTACAGTGTTGGAGGTTATCGCTTCCGAGACTTTGTAAAGATTGGATTACCCTTAAATTTGCTTTATTTCCTATCAAGTGTCGTATTGATCGGGTACTTTTGGGAATTTCACCCTTTTGAGGCAGGAATAAGAGGTCTTTTTCAATAACCCGAGTTTATTCTCTCTCGTTGCGGTTTTATTACAGGCCACATTTTTTTTGCATATTATTCTGGGCCAATTTTGGCCACTAGACAACAGGGTGTTTTAGCTTTAAAATGAAACACGTTCGGAAGCTTACTCGGCACGGCTGTATTTTAAAATACGAAAACCTTTCTTACATGAGATAAAAGGAACCACTAGAAAGTTTTATAACAGACACACAATGAAGATATTAAGACATTTGAAGGGTAGGCTAAATTTGCCCTCCTCAATCACTACTTTATTTTTCACTTATTCAGGGTTTAATCTATTCAAAACCCCTTGACCAAACCTCTCCTTTTTGCTTATTAATGAATCGTTTTACCTTACCAAAAAAAAATGTATTCTCTTAAAGTCTTTTCCATCGACACTTTTCATAAGAATACCTAATGGCCAATCATCACTAATCACGAAGTCATGTCGGAAGAAAACCCTCCGGAAAATAATATTGAACCAGCCAGTGAGAACGATTCGTACGATGCTTCTCAAATCCAAAAGCTCGAAGGATTGGAAGGTGTGCGAAAGCGCCCCGACATGTATATCGGCGATACTCATGAACGAGGACTTCACCATTGTGTGTTTGAAATCATCGATAATTCTATCGATGAGGCACTTGCTGGTCATTGTTCTGAGGTCAAGGTCAACGTTCACAACGATGGCTCTTGTTCAATAGAGGACGACGGAAGAGGAATACCGGTAGATATGCACCCGAAGCATAATATGCCTGCATTGGAGTTGGTTTTAACGAATTTGCACGCTGGTGGAAAGTTTGGTAAGGGTGCCTATCAGGTTTCTGGTGGATTGCATGGTGTTGGAGCAAAGTGCGTGAACGCTGTATCCGAGTGGTTTGTCGCAGAGGTTCGTCGTGACGGAAAAGTCCACTCGATGGAGTTTTCCCGCGGTAAGACTACCCAAAATCTCAAAGTGATTGGCTCTAGCACCCGTACTGGCACAAAGATAACATTTTTACCGGATTCTGAAATTTTCACGGAAGTGAGGGAGTTTAATTTTGACATTCTTGCTAAACGTCTTCGCGAACTGGCATTTCTTAATCCGGGTGTTTCAATAAATTTGGAAGATGAGCGTATCGGCAAAAGCGAAAGCTTTAAGTTCGATGATGGAATTAGCCAATATGTCGCCTACCTTAATGAAAATAAGACGACTTTGCACCCAGTCCCCATTAGTTTTTCAGGGGAGTCGCTTAACGAAAGCGGTGACGGTACCATTATTGTGGACATTGCTTTGATGTATAACGACGGGTTTAGCGACCAAATATATTCTTACGCAAATTCTATTCACAATGTTGAAGGCGGCACTCATTTATCGGGCTTTCGCACCGCTTTGACTCGAGTAATAAACGGCTATGCTCGCACCAATGATCTTATTAAGGATAAAGACCTTTCACTTTCGGGCGAGGACGTGCGTGAAGGATTAACCGCAGTCATCTCGGTTAAAGTACCTGAACCTCGTTTTGAAGGACAGACCAAGACCAAGTTGTCCAACCGTGAGGTCGATGGTATCGTGCAGAAAATTGTCGGGGAGAAAATGAAATATCATTTCGAAACCAATCCCGATGAGGCACGCTCTCTTATCGACAAAGTGGTTCATGCCGCGAGAGCTCGTGAAGCTGCCCGAAAGGCTCGAGAAACTGTTCGAAAGGGTGCTCTATCCGGGGGTGGGTTACCCGGGAAACTTGCGGATTGTGCAGAGAAGGACCCTGCGAAGAGCGAGCTTTACATTGTTGAAGGAGATTCCGCTGGTGGTTCTGCAAAGCAAGGACGAGATCGACTCACGCAAGCCATCCTGCCCCTGCGAGGCAAGTTGCTCAATGTTGAAAAAGCACGCTTGGACAAGGTTTTGAACAATGCGGAAATTCGGAGTCTTATCACTGCCGTTGGCACGGGTATTGGCGATCATGAGGGAGAAGGAGCTTTCGAAGTGGAAAAGGCTCGTTATCACAAGATAATAATAATGACTGATGCGGATGTGGATGGGGCGCACATCCGAACCCTTTTGCTAACTTTTCTTTTTCGCCAAATGCGTGGTTTAATCGAGCATGGTTTTGTTTATGTTGCCAGACCGCCTCTTTACAAAATTAAGCGCAGGAAAACTGAGCAATACATTGAGGATGATTCCGAAATGAGCCGAATACTTCTTCAATTGGGATCTGAAGACGTCACGCTCTTGCAAACAGAAGACAACAAAAGTTTTTCAGCAGAAGTAGTAAGGGCATTGGTTGAATCACTGTCTAGACTCGAGGCACTCGGAGCCGGTGTCCGTCGCTATGGTTGCGACCTTCCTCGCTATCTTCGGCGACATGATAACCAATCCGGAAAACTTCCCCGTTACATTGCGCGTATTCGAACAGGCAACAAAGAAGAATTTCGGTTCTTTCCCGATGCCGAAGCTCGCGAGGGTTTTTACGATGGGCAAAATATCCCGCCCGAGGAACGCGAAGGAACTGTGAATCGTGAAATTGAGGTCGAAGGGCAGCTTGTCCGGAAGCGGATTTCGGTTCACGAAATTTTCGAATCTCATGAAATGGAAAAGATAGTTGAGGGCATCACTGAACAAGGTATCAAATTGGAAGATTTCGAAACCGACGGTGAGAATCCCAATTACAAGCTCGTTGAGAATTTTGGTCAGGAGGGTAAAGAGAACGAGATGGAGATACGCTCCCTCCTCGATGTCCTTGAAAACATTCGCTTGCTCGGACGCAAGGGATTGCAGATTCAGCGCTACAAAGGTCTTGGGGAAATGAATCCCAAGCAACTCTTCGAGACAACTATGGACCCAAATACCCGAAGTCTTGTGAAAGTCGATATTGCCGATGCCGCGGCAGCTGATCATCTTTTTTCCATGTTGATGGGCGAAGACGTTCCATCTCGTCGGGCATTTATCGAAGATAATGCTTTGAACGTGTCCTATCTGGATGTGTGAATTTGGAACTTTTTGCAAGTAAACCGGCAACCTTTTGACTATCAATCCTTCTAACCAATAGATTCTAATGGAAGAAATTTCCGAGCGTCTGATCCCGACTAATATAACTGAGATCATGCAAACCGCCTACATCGATTACTCGATGTCGGTAATTGTCAGTCGAGCCCTTCCCGATGTTCGAGATGGCTTCAAGCCCGTTCAGCGCCGTGTGCTCTACGCCATGATGCGCGAAGGTTTGCTACACAATCGTCCATATGACAAATGTGCCGGCGTTGTCGGCGAAGTGCTCAAGAATTATCACCCACATGGGGATGGTTCCGTATACGATACTTTGGTAAGGATGGCACAGCCATGGGTTATGCGCTATCCTTTAGTGGACGGACAGGGGAATTTCGGCTCTGTTGATGGTGATTCTGCAGCGGCCTACAGATACACCGAGTGTCGTCTCATGCGTATTGCGGAGGAAATGCTGCGGGACATCGACGAGGATAC
>PCBO01000077.1 GCA_002730975.1 Opitutia bacterium | reverse complement strand
CGGGTGGCGGTTTTGTTTCGGAAGGTTCCGAAGCGGACTACGCCTCCCTCGCCCGATCCTTCAACCGTAAAATTCGGAGCAGCCTTTTGGATGAACTTCTGCCAGTCGGCCTTGGAAACCTTCCGCTTCTGAGGAGGACCGACCGGGGTCTTTCCGGCGAGCATTCTTCTCGGAACGAATTCCTGTAACCGGGGAAGTTTCGCCTTGGCGGCCAAAGTAAGAGCTTTGGCCGAGTTATCGGGCACCATCGGTTCGAGAGCCAACCAGACCATGCGAGGAAGGTTGTTGTCGTCCTTGTCTTCTTCATGGGAAGCAAGACCCTCGAGAATGGACCAGCGATCGTCGTGAGGAAAACGCTGAAGAGCGGAGGCAAGATAAAGTCGAACGACCGGAGAGGGATCGGATTTCGCCATCTCGGCAAACTTGGCAAGCAGAGGCTTGGTAGGCTTCTTGTCCTCGCTGAGAAACTGAATGGACCAGGACCGGACGTATTGTTCGGAATCATCAAGCAAAGCCATGAGCTTGGCATCCTTGCCCTTGAATCCACCCGTCGCATGAAGAGCCCACAAGGCCCGCAGACGTTTGCCCACGGTCTTGGCATCCCTAAGCATCGTTTCGAGTTTCCCGTGTACAGTGGCCGAATTCAATTTTCCTGCGGCGAAGCGGTGCTGAAGAATGGTTCGGGACTGACGCACGTACCAATCGTTGGAATGATTCTGCATCTCCACCAATTCCGGATCCGACAACTTCTCCAAGTCAAAAGGTTCAGGTCCCTTCACGCCTTTCGGCATGATCCGGTAGACCCGGGCGGAATTGGCGAACTTGACCACATTCCCGCAAATGTTCTGATCGTGCCAATCGAGAATATAAATCCCTCCGTCCGGGCCAGTCTCCACGCTGAACCCGACCCAAGCCAAATCGTTGGCGTGCACAAAGTCGGGACCATGCTTGCCAATGAAGCTCGACCCCTTGGGTACCATGTAGTCGATCAGCACTGCATGCTCGTGAATGTTGCACATGAAAAGTTGGTCCCGGTACTTCTCGGGAAAGACGTCCGCCAAATAAAAACGCGCCCCGCCGTGAGCGGATTTGTGAACATGATCCCGAATGGTCTTAATGTTGTCGTAAACGTATGGATTTACGTTTTGCTTGCTCTGTTTGTGGTACACGCCTCCTTGCACGATATGAAAAAGGTGAGGAATGACACAGCAGGTAGCGAAACCCTGGCCCATGTCGTTGAAGTCGAAACCCCAGGGATTGGACAAGCCCTCGGCGAAGATTTCGAATTCCTTGGACTGGGGATGAAAGCGCCAGATTCCACCGTCGATGAACTGCCTTTTATCCTCGGGAGTTCCGGGCCTGCCAACTTCCGATCGGGTGAACACCCCATGACATCCGTAAAGCCAACCGTCCGGCCCCCAAATGAAGCTATTGAGGGTTTCGTGACGATCATGAATTCCCCAACCATCAAGCAAAACCTCATGCGGACCATCGGGTACGTCATCACCATCGGCATCGGGAATGAAGATCAATTCGGGAGGCATGCCGACATACACCCCGCCCATGCCCACGGCGATACCGGAACTGAAAGTAAGGTTCTCGGTAAAAGTCTTTTTCTTATCGAATACTCCGTCTCCATCGACGTCCTCGAAGATTTGAATGCGGTTCCTTTTGTCCGTGGAGTGAGCCCGTCTGGTCTGGTAGTTGTAATTCTCCAAGGTCCAGAGCCGCCCGCGGAAATCAAAACAAAAGGCAATGGCTTCCCCGATGTCGGGCTCGGCTACGAAGGCCTTGATCTCGAAGCCCGGCATGACTTTCATTTTGGCAATGGCCTCGTCCGGTTTGAGAAAGGGGGCGTTGCTGGTCGGCGTGGCTCCATTCAGGACCGATGCCACTAGAGCGAGGATGATAAGTCTAATTTTCATAGTTTGGGAAGCGGTACTTGTTTTTCAGTTCTTAAATATTTGATCAGATCAAGGATTTCTTCGTCCTTGAGGGGGAGAAGCAGTCCTTCGGGCATCATGGAAATTTTCGAGGTCACACGGGTTTTCACGTCCGACTTGGCAATCACACTTTGCTGTCCGACCATGTTAAGGACCACCTTGTTGGCGTTCTCCTCGATAACGTTGCCGACCAGAACCTGCCCGTCCTTGCTGGTGATGGTGACCATTCGGTAACCCTCGGGCACGTCGTAACTGGGGGCCAGTACGTTGAGCAGAAAATAATCGAGGTCCGAACGGTTCGATCCGGTCAACTCAGGCCCGATCTTCCCGCCCTCTCCGTACATTATATGGCAGGCTCCACACGACCTTTGGTAAATCATGCGCCCCTTGGAAGGGTCCGCTTTGGACATATCGGATGCGAGGACCATGGTTTTGTATTGGGCAATCAGCTTATCCTTCCCCGCCGACACCGGTTGAACTTTACCGTATACCTTCTCGAACGAATCTCCCAGCATCGATTGCAAATTCCGAGCAACGTAGGTGGGGATATCCTCCTTGGAAACTTTTCCTTTACCCATAGCGGAAACCAAAGCTCGGGCATAAGGCTTGCGGGAAGCCAACGTTTCGATGACGACGCTCTTTCCTTCGGAATCAAGTTTGGGGTACCTCGAAAGGAGAATCCGAGGCGCCGGCTTGAAGTCGTAAGCCGAATAGGCCCGTATGGCTTCGATCCCGATTGGTTGGTCCAGAAGAGGAGCCAGCTTGGGTGGCAGTTTTGGGTTTTTTTGCGAAACCAACCCCGCCAAGGCAACTCTTCGATCATCAAGCGAAGCTACATCGTCCAATAGCGTAGCCAGGGCCGAATCGCCCGCCGATTCATCCCCGAACACTTGTCCGATTTGGCCGACCAGACCCATTACCTCATCGTTGCCCTGTTTTTCCAATTTAGACTTCAGGACGGACCAACCCTTGGGCGGGTCGACGTCACGCTGCCCCGCCAAACCTCCGAGCATTCCCTTCAGGAAACTCGACTGGATACCGGGATCGTCGATTCCTTGAAGGGCGGAGACTATTGCATCCAATTGGGTATCAGCCCGGACGGGAAAAGAACCAAACAACAGACAAGACAAAGACAATATGAAGGGGAATCTCACTTTACGATATTGAACAGGCTAATGGTGTATGTTGAACTAACAAACGTTTAAAGGTGAGGGAAATAGAGATAATTATCCGGGAGAGTGAAATGCCCGAGGTAATATTGGGAAAGAGAATGATAGGATTAGGAACCAAGAGATAGCTAAATATTATAAAAGAATAACAGATTTTCACATCTGATGCTTGGAGAATAAAGCCTATTTTTATGCAATTTCTGCCAAATGCTCAAATCGACAGACTGTTGGAATTGAAAGATTTCTTTATTTCCGAGTTTACTTAGACAAAATCTTCAACAAACACATTAACCCAGAAAACTGAATGCGGGCATGCCCTGAACGCCGAGACCGTCTATAGCAAAAACATAACCGGCTTCCGGTTCCTGCAAAGTCTTATGCAATCCTGTAGTCACGAAAAGTCGATCGAGGTTTGGTCCGCCAAAGGCGCAGGCAGTAGTTTCCAGGCAGGGTAAGTCCACCTTGCGAATTTGTTCGCCGGAGCACGGATCGAAACAAACCACGCATCCGCCATGGCAGAAGGCAACCCACAAATTACCTGCGGAATCAATAGTCATACCATCAGGAGAACTTTCGAACCCCCTCTCTTCCGTATCAGTAACCAAGGATGATGCCCCGAGTTGTCCCGATTTATTGTCAAAGGAATAGGACAATATCTTCTTCGTCGGGGTATCTATATAATACATTATGGTTGCATCTGCATTCCAGCATATCCCATTCGAGTTCGTTACGTTCTGCACCTTAAGGCTGAAGTTTCCCTGACCGTCGAGCATATAGAGATTTGCATCACCCGTCTTCTTTACTGTGCTGATCGTACCTGCCCAGAATCGTCCCGACGGATCGCACTTACCATCATTGAATCGGTTGTTAGGTCGCTTGTCAGCCTCAGGATCAGCCAAATTGTATTTCCGGCCAGTTTGAGGATCAAAGGAATAGATTCCGGAATCTCCTGCGCAAAGGAAATTGCCTCCCTGCATCGGAACGACGGTTCCGATGCGCTCCCCCATATCCCAAGCTTCCTCATTCCCATCCTCGGGATTCAGGCGAATCAAGGCATGGGCTTCAATGTCTACGTAGATCAAGCGATCTTTCCAATAAATGGGTCCCTCCCCCCATTTTGAAACACGCGAACCAATCGGCTGTATATCAACATCTGACATTTGCTTTTCCTTCTGTGAAAAAAGAGTTTGAATTAAGTAAAAGGTCTCAGGGAATTTCAATCATGCTGACGAAGAGAAATTTTTCTATCAACGAGGAAAGGGTAATTGCCATGACTGGAAGAAGAATTTCATAGCGACGTCATGTAGCTTCAGACCTGAGGGCAGTTCCGGCAAATCGGATTGTCTGGAGCCATAAAGGGCACTAACCACATCAAGCTCCTTACACCTTTTGTGCACGAGGGCTGCGTTATCGGGGTGGTGCACCTTATCGTTGGGTCCGGAATGATTATACAGAATGATAGCAGGACCGCCCTTCCTCAGTTTGGGATAAGTCAACAGTGGAGTGCCCATCGGTTGTTGGATTGAGAAAACGGAACGAATCCCAAGATCGTGACCATGTCCGACGTGGCAACTGATCAAGGCGCCCGCAGATCCTCCAGAAACAGAAATTCGAGTTTTATCGAGGTTGTACTTCTTGGCGTTAACCTGAAGAAATCTTACAGCCTCGGCGCAATGATTCATGATCTTGAAGTAATCCTTGTTGGTGTTAACGAGAAACGGGTAATTCACGCTAGCGAAAGCTACACCCTTGGAATGATATTTCCTTAGCATTTGGCTACGACCGAAACCCGCTTTGTCTCCCGCCTTGAATCCACCCCCATGAAAGTAGACCACCAGCGGCGCAGGATCTTTCGCGTCTACCGTCCAGAGGTCTAGTACGCTCCGAACATATTCCTTGCTGTAACGAATGTCTTTATGAGTGGGCTCTGCCGTAGAAGCAGTCGACCAAGAGAGAAAAACTGCTAGAGCGAGGATAATCGAGTGAGTTTTCATTCTTTCATCTAATTCCTTAAGCGCTGACTTGCTGCAACCAATTGCGAGCAATAAGTTCGTGACCTTGCGGCAGGGGGTGAACGCCATCCCAAATCCATTGCTCGGGAGAAACTGACTTGGCGGCGGCATCAAAAACCTCCTGCGTCCTGAGATGGACGGCTTTATAATCCTTCACTAACTCAGCGACGACACCGCAAAGTTTGTCCACTTCTCCTCTCATGTGCTTCCAAGCTTCTTCATTCTTAAGACGCCCGGAACGAAGAACGAATGGGTCAAGGAGAACGAGTCGCAACTTCGGATTCGCCTTTCTGCTTGCATCCAGAATAAAGCGATAGTCATCCTCCCACTGTTTCAAATCGACACCCTTTTTCCCACTGCGACCAACGTCGTTCACGCCTATTAGAATGCTGAGCAGGTCAGGTTCCATATCGATGGCGTCTTTTTGCCACCGAGCCTTGAGATTCCCAACCGTGTGCCCGCTCATACCACGGTTGAAAAACTCGAGACCGGCCTCGGCCATATCCACTCCCAGTCTAGAGGCAATTAAGTAAACGTAACTGTGACCTAGGTAGTGGTTGCGATCATTCTGATTCCTTCCCCACTTCATGTCCGTTATGGAATCACCCTGAAAAAGCAAACGGCTACCGTGAGCAATTTCGGGGAGACGATAATCATACCCCACGACTCCCGAAGGGTTCGAAGTTGCTCCTTCAAGCTTCGCACCGGCGGTCACAGCAGCAGCTCCACTGCAAAATGCCCCACTCTTAAGAAAACTTCGTCGTCTAATCACTAGCTTTATTAGTCAAAATTAAATTTATCGAAACAGGCGACTACAAGATTTCATAAGGAAACCGGAAGAAGCTTATCTTTCCCACTTAACGGTCGTGAAAGTTAGCCCGGGTAGACCGTCCTTGTTGTAAAAGTTCGCATAGCTCGGGTTGTTGCTGAAGGCGTACTGCGCGTTCACCGGCTTGGATACGTCGGGATGACTAAGAACGACCGAGTCGCCATCGATGCTCGCCTCGGCCCACTGCCACTTGCCGTTCGCTCCCGCAATTTCGAATCCTTTCAAGGCCTTGGCGTGGCGGAAAGCGAGGCCCTGGCCGACGTGATCGAAAGACACCCGAATTTTCTTCCCCTCCACTTTGTGCGACTTGTAGACGGGGCCTGAAATAGCTATTTCATGTCCATAAACAGAGCCTAGGGCTACTCGACAGGCTCTCTTGCCATAGCCGGACTTGTTGGATGGGTGCACCCCGGTCCCCAAGTCGAGGGCTGTAACCAAGGGAGCATTCTTGAGCGTGCCCATCCGAACGTGATCCAAGTGGTAGGCCAAGGAGTTGGGTTTATCAAAATGCTTGGCAGGCAAATTGGGGCTAAAGGCCTTCGCTCCACGGTTCACCGGATTTTTAGGATCCCACGGGCAAACCCCACCACTCGGCTTTTGCACATGCAGAAAAGGAAAATCCCCTTGGCCCCATACCTTGCGCCAGCCTGTGATGAGAGCGTTCATAACAACGTACTGGTCGGCCACACCGGGAATCTGCGTCTTGGATTCTCCTTGGTCCCAAAGAACCCCCCGTATCCCGTATGGCACCATGTATTCCAGATGCCGGGCATATAGATCACCGATTTTGGCGGGGCCTCGCGGCGGACGCTTCCCCCCGGCCTTGGCCTTCGCCACCTTGGCCTGCCATTCCTTCATGAAGGCTTCCCGATCGTTGACGTAATCGGACAAAGAGTAACTGTTCGCGGCTTTGAATTTCTTCGATAGCTCAGCATCAGCGGCAGCCATTTCCTCAGACAACCAACGCCCGGATGGCGTACCACCCACCGCACCGACCATCAACCCCACAGGCACCTTTAATTCTTGTTGCAAGGCATAGCCAAAGGACAAGTGAATGGCCGAAAACCTCGGCATGGATGCCTCGTCGGCGACCTTCCATGCCGAACCGGCGTAGAGTCGTATTTTCTGATAGGGTCCACTGGCAATTATCTTGGCCAAGGCCGCATCTCTCTTGGCGTATCCACCGGCCCCACCGGCCATGTTCGACTGGCCCGAACCGACCCAGACTTCGCCCACCAAAACATCCTTGAACTCCACCTTGTTCGCCTTGCCGGAAACAGTCAACTTGCCCGCAGGTCCAAGCTTCAAGCCATCAAGCTTGACCAACCATTTGCCATCCTTGCCGGCAGTCGTCTTTTTCAATTGCTCTCGAAAAGCTATGGTGACCGGCTCACCGGCATCGGCCATACCCCAGAACGGAATAGACTGCCCGCGCTGAAGTACCATGCCATCGCTGAACATACGATCAACGCTGATGGAAGCATTCATCCAAGTCATGCCGAAGGCGCACCCGAGGAAAATATATAATAAGGATAATTTAAGCTTCATGGTTTGGATATCTATAGAGTTAAGTTTTCGGAATCATGCCCATGGGCCAAAGGGCTCTGTTTCTTTAGAATCGTAATCGAGCAAAAGCTACCGCCAGTAAAGCCACCCGGAGTAGGTGCTGAGAAGACCCTAGAACAATTCCTCGATGGGAGAATCGTTGGACATGGCTAAGATCTCGCTAGGCAGTCCGTCCATGAGACGCAGTTCGCTAAGGTCAAAAAGGTGATGTAAAATAGTGGCGGATAAATTCTCGGGGCCATATGGACGGGGCGCTGGAAAAGCAGCAATATGATCTGATCCACCGACGACTTGCCCAACTTTCAAACCTCCCCCTGCTAGAAGCAGAGAAGTTAGGTTACCGTAGTGGTCACGACCACCGTTTTTGTTAAGCTTGGGGGATCGTCCCATTTCCCCGGTCACGACGAGCAGGACGTCCTCTTGCATGCCACGG
>PCBO01000076.1 GCA_002730975.1 Opitutia bacterium | reverse complement strand
GTAATTGCTGAGCAGGTTGTATTGCTCGCCCGATAGGTTATGGCAACCGCTCCAATTGTAATTGAGGTTGTTGGCAAACTCCATGACTTGAGATCCGCCTGCAGTGGATGGGTGCCGGTTCCGGCTGATTGCGTAGATGTTATGATGCAAAGTCGCAAACCCCTCGTTGTCCCGAAAGGAGGTGCACATTGCATGCGGGCCTTTTCCATGAAGACTGTCGTGAAGGGCTTCGCTGAAGATCAGCCACTGGAGAGTCGAATGCCTGAGTCCCCGAAAATCACCGTTTCCGTCAATGCCCCAGCTCAAGGAGAGGTGATCAAGCATGACGTGATTGCTGTATTCGATCGTGATGCAATCCGGGCTCGTTCCACCGGGCTTGTTTTCATCGCCCAGGCGGATGCGAAAATACCGTGCGATGATATGACTGCAGTTTTCGATCCTCAGGTTTCGGTCCGCAAAGGTGATCCCTTTGCCGGGCGCCGTCTGCCCGGCAATGGTCAGGTAAGACACCTCATTGATCTTGACGTCCTTTTTCAGCCGGATCGTGCCGCTGAGATCAAATACGATGGTGCGCGGTCCTTCGATCGATTCGATTCCTTCCCTGAATGATCCGGGGCCCGAGTCTTGGAGCGTGGTTACGTGGTAGACGTCTCCGCCCCTGCCTCCTTTGGTATACTTGCCTGCTCCCTCGGCTCCCGGAAAGGCGATAACCTCTGCATCTTTTAGTGCTGCCTGATCCAGACTACCAATAATGGAACTGTCTTTTCCGCACCCTGCCAGCAAAGCCAACAAAGCAATGAACAAGAGGGCCTTTTTCATATATCCTAGACTAATAATGGACGCATGTCAGGGCAACTCCGGAAGAAAAGCTCTCAAGTACTTTAAAGAAGGAAAGAACAGTGGTTATACCTTTGACCACTTCAGCGATACTTTTAGCGCGTTGCATGGGCGATCAGAAAATCGATCAGGTTCTGACTTTGAAACCAGTCGGCCCACATGTTGTGGCCCTGGCCCGGGACGACTTCCAGAATCATGGGGCCACCCAGTTTGTCGTAGCGCTCCTTGATGATGGCTGAATTCTTGTCCAGTGGCACGACGCGGTCCTTGTCGCCGTGGATGTGAAAGATGGGCACCTTCGCCTTGGCCAGCGCTGCCAACCGGTCGATCGGGTTGTGCTTGGCCAGTTCCGCCTCGAGCTCGTCAGCGGTCAAGCCATAAGCTCCGCAGGCCCGCTTGAGACCGGGATAACTGGCGATGTTGCAGACCGGGTAGATGCCGGTGATGCACCGCACCTTGTCCGGATTTTCGGCGGCCCAACAATAGAGCATGAGGCCCCCGCGACTGCGGGCAAGGAGGCAAGCCTGCTTGGCCATCCCTCGCTTCGTCACCAAATGCTCGTGCAAGACGGAGTAGACCACCCTACCCTTCGGGCTGCCGTAGGATTCACCCACGTCCACCCCGGCAATGGCGATCCCCGCCTTGAGGAAACGCTCGAACATCCACTTCTCCGCCCCACCCGGTAACCCACGCAGCGTGGGAGCGTACAAAACCCACGGGATCGGTCCCGGCTTGGGCTTTTTCGGAAGGATGAGGAACGCGGGACGATCCTCAATCGCGAATACTTCTCCCTTCATCGGGAGGCGCTTCTCAACGGCTCCAAGCTGGAAGGGCCCGAGGAAAAGAAAGGCGAAAGTAATGGATACGAAGCTACGGGGAATGACGGCTTGAAGCATTCTTCTACGATTCATTTCCATAAGGTTCCCACCATAGCTCGAAACCGCGGAAACAGTCTAGTGGAAACTGCATGCAGGACGAGTGTTTTACCAGCAACATTTTCAGCTCAAGAAAAGAGCGCGAAGTGTTGCCATGACCAAGCAAATAGGTGAGAGCAGAAACGATGAATGTTTTTGTACGTGTCCTATTTGTCTGGATCTTTCTATCCTCGTCGACTTTCCTTTATGCAGAAGAGAAAACTCCTCTCGCGGAAACCTTACCTCATCTTGAGGGAAAGGTGGCCCCTAAAAACCTTGGAGAAACCTGGTCGGGGTTTGATCCCCAAACCGAAACTCTCGACGTTGAAATTCTAAAAGAATGGGAAGAACAAGGAGTAGTCCTCAAAGTCTTGCGTTACCGGATTGGAGTTTTTAAAGGGGAGAAGGCAATGATGGCGGCTGTGTACGGCTATCCGAAGGGGGGTAAGAATTTACCCGGGCTTGTGCAAATTCATGGAGGGGGGCAGTATGCCGACTACCGGGCTCCATTGGCTAATGCCCATCGCGGATATGCATCCATTTCCATTTCCTGGGCGGGCCGTATTTTTGCTCCGGCCTACACGGTGAGGCCGAACGAGGTGAAGCTTTTCTGGGAGGGCAAGACGGATGACCCGAAGTACAAATTGACCACGGATTGGGGTGCGCTGGATGCTTATCATGCTCCAAGCAAGCACGGGAAGGATGCCTTTCCTTCGATTCCGGTGGCCAACTGGACATTGGATCCAGTGGAGTCTCCACGGAACAATTCATGGTTTCTTGCTGCTCTCGGAGCAAGACGGGGACTGACCTTTCTCGAACGTCAACCGGAAGTCGATGGGACGCGACTCGGCGTCTACGGGCACTCCATGGGGGGTAAACTTACCGTGATGACAGCGGGTTCGGACAAAAGGGTCAAGGCGGCTGCTCCGTCCTGCGGGGGGATTAGTGACCGTTATTCAAAATATCCCCTTCACTTGGCCACGGTGAGCGATCCCCCAAGCCTCAAGAAAATCACTTGTCCCATCCTATTCCTGAGTCCTTCCAATGACTTCCATGGGCGAATCAACGACCTACAAAGATCGACCAAGGAAATCAAAACCAAGGACTGGCGGGTCACATGCTCGCCACACCACAACCACCAAGACAGTCCACCCTACGAGGTGGCCACGCAATTGTGGTTCGACCAACACCTCAAGAGCACTTTCGAGATACCCGCCACACCCGATTTACAACTCGGTCTGTCCAAGGGGAAAGCCCCCGTAGTGACTATCGCGGCAGATGACTCCAAGGAAATATCATACATCGACGTATTCTATACCCAGCACGGCCAAATGGACGGCAAAAGGGATGACACGGCGAACACCAAAAGCCGCTTTTGGCGCCATGCTCCCGTTGCGAAGCACAAAGGGAAATGGGCGGCAAGATTGTCACTCTTTTCGACGAACAAGCCACTTTGGGTCTATGCGAACGTTCGCTACAAGCTGGACAAACCGGTTTCGGGAGCGGGGTATTACTATGGTCCCTACACCGCGCATTCATTCAACTTGTCTTCCATCATGAAGGTGGCGTCGGTTGAGCAACTACAGGCAGCGGAAACGCTTGTCTCGCTCAAGGCGACTACCCTGATCGAGGATTTTCAAGGAAAGTGGCAAAAGGAATGGTTCAGCTACAAGCCCGAGAAATGGGGCATCAAAACCCACAAGTTATACGATGAGCAATGGGCCGCACCACTAGGAGCGAAGGTGTCTTTCGACGTTCTCGCCACCCAAGCGAACGTCCTGACAGTGGGAATCGATGATCATGCCTGCGAAGTGCAACTGCAGGGCAAAGAGCATTGGCACGCCATTGAACTTTCTCCAACCGACTTCAAGGACGCCGAAAGCAAACCGATGACCAACTGGAAAGGGATCAAGCAATTGCGACTGGACGACTCCGAAAGACTCAGGCCTCCGCGAGGATCCCAAGCCAAGACCAAGCTCATCGGCGCGCCTTGGAAAGGTAACCCCCCGAAATTCCGAAACCTTCGCTGGAAGACAGATTAAGCCAAAAACCACCCTCGCCACTCTTTATCTCACTCCTTATGCGTCCGTTGCTTTTCGTTTCAGGCAAAATTAAATTTCGCTATTAAATACAAGGCTTTAGCTTGCCGAAGATCGGCACCGCTCCTTATATGAAGTAGCGTGAACTTGGCTCGAATAATTTCCATCGTCCTTTTTTCGGCAAGTGAGTTTGGCTTTGGCAAAGAGCCAAAAGCAACTTTGCCGGAAGACACAACCCCAAAGGGTGGAACCCATCTCGAAGAAACTCCCAACATCTCGGCGTTCTTCAAGGCCCACTGCACGAAGTGCCACAATGCCGAAAAGAAAAAAGGCGGAATCAATTTCTTGAAACTGACCGACTTTCGATTGGAGAACGCCAAGCACTGGCAGGAAGCACTGGACAACTTGCAACGGGGCGACATGCCACCGGAAGAATCGATCCAACCCAGCACGGCGAATCGCAAAGTCTTCGTCGACCAGGTGCTGAAAGAATTAGACATCGTCTATGCCGGTTCCAACAAACGGGACTTCCGGTTCAGCCGCCTGACCAATAGTCAAATCGCATGGACCCTGCGGGACCTCCTGCAGATCGACCGGGACTTCAGTGGTGATTTGATCGAGGACCCAGTGGGCAAGCACGGTGAGTCTCTGCAATCGGAACTGGAACTCACGGCCGGTCACATGGAGGTGTACCTTAACGCCCTGCAGAATGCCGTTGAGTTGGCAGTGCCTGATTTGAACAACCCACCGAAACCGTATGTTCTGCATGGAAACGACTGGGAAAAGCAACATTACTTGAACCGTAACGACCTCGCTCATGGCAACCGTCGCAAACATCGCCGTTATCGCGGTCCAAAATGGCTGGGTGACGACTTCGAGGTCCCAGTTCCTCCCAATCACTTCTTCCGTATTTACGTCGACGACAACCGTCCGGAAGGCCGGTTCCGCATTCGCATTCGAATGAGGAACGAATCGCCACAAAATGGAGGCGATCTAGCCAAACATGAATTTTCCGTATTCTTCGACAGGGGATTCAAGTCACCCCAGCACACGATCGACAATTTTACAGTCGAGGCGAAGCCCGGCTCCCAAGAATTCGAGGTATTTGGAAATGTCTTCGACTTTCCGGGAGTGGATCCGGCCCCTGTGTCCAAGGAAGACCCTTACGGCATCACGGCCCATTTTCATTATCGCTTCCTGACAGTCCAAAACACTTCGCCCTTGACCTCCCCTTCGGACAAACCCGTGACCAACAAGAACTGGGTAATTTTCGGGGATGCCCACTTCATTCGGGCCGACGACAGATGGACCGACGCATGGGGGCAGGATTTCGCCAAGACGAACTGGCTGAAGACATCCCATGGCGGCAGCGATCACCCCACCCGAGGCAAACCGGCCGTCTACAAGGAAGTCATGAAGGATACGAGCTATGCCGTTATCGAGCGGATCGAGTTCGACCTCCCTTGGCAATGGCCACCGGCCAGCGTCCAGCCCTTCCTGAAAGACGGCAAACTGGATGACGATGCCATCACCGCAGGAGTGAAGGGCCTTGCCAAGAGGGCGTGGAGGCGCCCCTTGACGGAAAGCGAAGACGAGGAACTTAATGCCTTGATCGAGAAAACCCTGAAAACCGCCGAATCGAAAAGCGATGCCCTTCGGGACCTGCTCATGGCGGTATTAGCAGATACACGATACTTGTTTTACTCGGACGTCGAGAAGAAGCAAACCATGCAGAACCACGAACTCGTCGGTCGCTTGGCCGCATTCCTATGGCGTAGTGTCCCCGATCAACAACTCTTCGGCCTCGCCTCCCGCGACCGCCCAATCACGGACACCGAGCTGAGCGCCGAGGTAAAGCGCATGCTGGCGGACTCGCGGTCCGATCGCTTCATCTCCGACTTCACCTCCGGCTGGGCAGGATTCCCAAAATTGGAACAAATCGCCATCAACCCCAACTACTACCGCTGGTGGAATCCCAAATACAAAGACTACATGAAGCTCGAGCCGGCTGCATTCTTGAAGACTTTGCTACAAGAGGACCTCAGTTGCCTCAACTGCCTCTCATCCGACTTCATGGTGATCAACGACGTAATGGCGAAGTACTACGGGGCGCCTCTTCCTGAAAGCGGCCACCGTTTTTCTCGGGCTCCTGCAATCAAGGGGCGAGGTGGAATTCTGACCCAAGCAGCTTTCCTACTCGCCCACAGCGACGGAGAGGATGCCAACGCCGTCAATCGCGGGGTATGGATTCGCGGTCGCCTTCTAGGGGATCCTCCCCGGGATCCACCACCGGAAGTGCCTGCCTTGAGCGACTTGGATGAAGCTGATCCAAATGCCGCTGGGCTGTCCACCAAGGAAAGGCTTTCGGTTCATAGAAAAGGCATTTGCCTCGACTGCCATGCCGACATCGACTCGTGGGGAATCCCCATGGAGTCCTATGACGCAACTGGTAAGCTCAGGGATAAAGTATTGCGCCTCACTCCTGATCAAAAGGTCAAACGACGCATCTTGAGAGTCTTCGACGAATCGGAACCACGCGGCGCACAGGTGAAGGGGATGAAGGAATTGCAGAAGCTACTTCGGGAAAAGCATGCCAAGAACTTTGCCCGTGGATTTAGTTCATCGATGCTGTCCTTTGCCTTGGGTCGGACCCTCTCCTATCAGGAGGAGAAGGCGTTGGCCCATTTGACCAGTGAATTTGAAAAAAGCGATTACCGGATGGCGAGATTGATTGATGAAATCGTTCGCCTCCCGGCCTTCCGTCATCCAAACAAGAAGCTACCATGAGCGAAATCAACCGAAGACAATTTCTATATGGCGCCGGGGTATCCATGATCCTGCCACGGCTCGAGTCCTTTGCCGCTCCGACTATCGCGAATGCCGGCTCGACCCCGAAACGCTTCCTCGCCCTCTACGTTGGGCACGGCTTCGCAGTCACTCCCAACGACGAACATCCCAACAGCGACTTGAGCTGGTATCCACGGGTAATCGAAAACAAACTGAAGTTCGGTCCGTCCATGGCCGCCATGCAACCCCTTGCGGACAAGGGAAAGGTCTCTGTGCTCCGAGGACTGGATCACCCCCAGGTCGCCAGCATAAATGGGCATTCCTCGGCCGACTCCTTCCTCACAGGCAGCAACCCGGAAGGCACCTCCGGCAATCCATCCATCGACCAGATAGCAGCGATTGCACATGGCAAGGCGACACGCTTTCCCAGTCTCGTTCTCGGCAACGAAGGAGGGCTCGGAGCATCAGGTAGTTCTCTCACGCTTTCCTTCAACCGCTCCGGACGAGCCATCCCCTCGAACAACGACTTACTCGCCCTCTACAACCGGCTCTTCAACTCTGATCCCGCCATCATTGGCAAGGAGAAGGCGCTCTATGCCCGCAACGGGGCATTGGTCGACCGCGTACTGGAGTCAGCCAAGAGCATGCAACGCCGGGTCAGCGCCGACGACAACCAAAAGATCGGGTCCTACTTGGAAAGCATACGGTCCGTGGAAAAAAACATAGAACGCATGGAAGCCTGGTCCGATACGCCAAAGCCAGAAGTAGACCCAAGCAACCTCTCACTCAAAGCCACCGTCAATGAACCCGAACTGTTCATCGACACGATGTACGACCTCATCTACCTCTCCTTCAAGACGGACTCGACCCGCTACGCCACCTACATGCTGCAAAGCATGATCGACGGCCCATGGAACGAAATGCCCAAGAATGCTCTCGGTCTTCCAACAGGCCACCACCGATTGGCCCACGGGGCCGCCGGCTCAGGCCGAAAATCCATGGAGAATCTCGGAACCTACGATAAGTTCCAAGGCGACCGACTAGGACGATTCTTGGCCAAGATGGCGGACACACCGGAAGGCAATGGCTCCATACTGGACAACACCATAGTCTATTACGGCACCAGCAACAGCAAGACGCACGTCAACCGGAACTACCCGCTTTTGGTGGCAGGAGGGAGCAATCTCGGAATTAAACATTGCGGTTATCATAATTTCCTCGAGACGGCCAAGCAGCCACTCTGTAACCTATACATGAGCTTTCTGCAGTCGCTTGACGTCCGCACCCAAAGCTTTTCTGACAGCACGGGCGTCATCAAGGAAATCCTTGCGTGAGAATCCTAGCTGCCCTTGGCTTGACCGTCTTCCTGAAGGCAACCGCCCTGTCCGCGGAGATCGTATATCGCCAACCCTTGAACGAGGCGGGTCAATCCGGTGTTTGCCTGCATGGCGACCGGCTTTTCCTCACCGTGCACTCGAAACTGGAAGGCCGAATGAAGGGAGGGTTCTTTTTCAACGGAAATATCGTCGGTCAGTGCCTCGACAAAAGCTCGGGCAATTTGCTTTGGCAAGTTGACTTGCCCGGCACCTGGCCAGGACGCGTTCTTGAGTCGTGGCATGACTCCACCAGCCTGCTACCGGTCGCCACCGACAAGTACATCGTCTTTCATAACCTCAACGGCATGCTTGCCTGTTTTACCCATGAGGGGAAACCCGTCTGGGAACGCAGATGGCAGGCACCCGACCCGGACATAAAGAACTGCCGCATGTACCTGAACGAAGGCAAGTTGCTGGTAGCCCTCCCTTCCGACAAGGTCGCCGTGGAGGAAAGCGTAAAGCATCCCGCGCTGCCCTTCTACCAAATCCGATCCATCGACCTGCAGACGGGTAAGGACCTATGGGTCTCCCCCACCCTGCTTCACCACGCCACGCAATACTCATTCGGTGAGTGGAAGGGCAAGACGGTGATGGTGGCCTCCATGATCGACCTCTCCCACTGGAAGTTCAAACTGGGACGCGAGGGATACCTGCTTTCGCTCGACGACGGAAAACCGATCCTGACCTTCGACCTGCCGCCCGCGATTCCCCACCAAAAGAACCAGCTCTGCCAAGGAAAGTTCCTCGTCACGGGAACCAACCGCAAGGAAACCCAGTTTCACCTGGTCGATCCGGAGACCGCCAAGATCACCAAGGAATTTTCCTTCGAGAAACCCGACCGTTATTTCGGTTGGAACGGGAAGGAATATGCGGAAGCGGATTTTGTTCCCGAATACGCTGACCGAACACTAAAGGGCAAAGGTCAGCCCACCCCCTCGACGGTTCATGCATTCGAAGACCGCATCTACTTTTGGCGCTACGACAGCGGAGATATTGGTTGCATCGACGTAAAGACCGGGAAGTCCGTACTGGTCGAGGCTCCGATTCAAGTATTGGCCGACAAGATAGTCTGGAACAAGGTCGATTTTCAGTTCACCAAGGGAATCCTTAACTCCCGCGACTTCAACGTGAACAAACGGGTGGGCTCGGTCCGCGGCATACAACGCGGCGGGTTCGGCCACACCAACCCGGCCTGGCCGGTTCGACATGAGGACAAGCTCTACTGGCAAGGAGGCGCCGGCGTGCTTTACCTCATAGACTTGACCAAGCCGTTTTCCCCGGACGCATTGAGCTGGTTGGGTACAGATCCAGTAGGCGCATCATGGACCTTCGGCGCGCCCGCCATCGACCAGTCAGGCATCTACGTCCGTTCGCAAAGGGACTTGGTCCGGATCACTCCTTAAGCCAGAATGTCCTTGACCACCCGAGAGGACTCCACGCCGGTCAGGCCAAGGTCGAGGCCCTTGAACTTGTACTTGAACTTGTGGTGATCGATACCCATTAGGTGAAGGATGGTGGCATGGAGATCGCGGACATACACGACGTTTTCGACGGCATGGTAACCGAATTCATCGGTTGAACCGTAGGTCAACCCTGATTTCGTTCCGCCACCTGCCATCCACATGGTGAATCCGTGCGGGTGGTGGTCGCGACCATAGGTCTTGCCGGACACCTGGGCGACGGGTGTACGCCCGAACTCCCCTCCCCAAATGACCAAAGTATCCTCGAGCTGGCCACGTTGCTTCAAATCCTTCAACAAGGCAGTGATCGGCCGGTCAGCAACGCCGCACTGTCGCTTGTGCTCGCGCTCGATATGGGTATGGGAATCCCAGCCGCGGTCATATAACTGAACGAACCTCACTCCGCGCTCCACCAAGCGGCGGGCGAGAAGGCAATTATTGGCAAAGGATGGTTTGCCGGGATTGGCTCCGTAGAGGCCAAGAGTACTCTTCGATTCCTTCGACAAGTCGGTTAACTCGGGCACACTCGCCTGCATGCGGTAGGCCATTTCATAGGAGGCGACACGGGACAAGATCTCCGGATCGTTGACCTCCTCGTGGTGGCGCTTGTTCATCCAGTTGATGAGATCGAGTTGCTGGCGCCGGCGGTCGCGATCGACCCCCTTGGGGTTGGTCAGGTGCAGAACCGGATCGGGGCCCTTGAGGAAAGGAACGCCCTGGTGCCTGGAATCGAGGAACCCATTCCCCCAGAAACTCTGGAGAAGGGGCTGCCCGTCATCGGAGCCCGAGGTCAGGACGACGTAACCGGGCAGGTTCCTATTTTCGGAGCCCAAGCCGTAGGAAAGCCAGGCTCCCAAAGTCGGACGGCCAAACAACTGCGTCCCGCAATTCATCATGTTGACCCCGGGATCATGCACGTTGGTGGTGGTCTTCATAGAGCGAATCACGGTCAACTCGTCCGCCACCGTGGCGAGGTGCGGCAAAAGCTCGGACATGATGATGCCGGACTGCCCGCGAGGAGCGAACTGGTAGGGTGAACCCTTAAGGCTCGGCGTGCCCCGGATAAGGGCGAAACTTTGGTGATCCTTGAGCAGGTGCAGCGGAATCTTCTTTCCGTCCATTTCATTGAGCAAGGGCTTAGGGTCAAACAAGTCGACATGCGAGGGCCCGCCCGCCATGAAGAGAAAGATGACGCGTTTTGCACGGGCCGGAAGATGTAGTTTCCGCAGCACGCCACCGTCTTCTTCCAAACCATTCGCATGACCTTCCGACTGGAGCAGGGAAGCCAAGGCAATCGAGCCCAATCCCATCGCCGAATCCTTCAGGAAGGTGCGGCGAGCAACGGCCTGCAAGGGAGACATTCCACGAAACGGATCACTCATGGCCGAGTAATGATTTCATCTAGATTGAGAAGCACTCCACAGATCAGGGACCAAGCAGCATCACCTTGCAAGTCCTCCCGTTGCAGCTTGAGAAAGGAAAGAAATTGGTTTCGCTCCGCGGGCTCAGGTGAACGGCCCAAGGCGAGACGGAAGGCGCTATCCAGTCTCTGACCATCCGTACCCTCCTCAGCCAGCAGACGAGTGGCAAAGGCGGAGGCGGCTTCGGTGAAGATGGGATCGTTCAAGAGGACCAATGCTTGGGTCGGCACGTTCGCAACGTCACGGCGGACGATGCAATTGTCCCGAGCCGGGGCATTCAATATTTCCAAGGAGGGATGCAGGGCCATTCGGCGCCAGTAAGCATACATGGTTCGCCGGTGACGATCATCTCCCTGACTGTTGGTCCACTTACCGGGCAGTGCCCTCTGCTGCCAATAGTTTGCGGGATGCACGGGAAACACAGGTGGACCACCGACCTTTCTCACCAGGAGCCCGCTCACGGCGAGAGCTTGGTCACGAATTTGCTCCGCAGGCAAGCGAACGCGCGGCATGTGCCCGAGCAAAAGGTTTTCGGGATCACGCTCGAAGGAATCGGACGGCACGCGGGCTGATTGCCGATAAGTGGCAGAGGTAACGATCAACCGGTGCATGCGCTTCATGTCCCACCCGCTCTCAACAAACTCGGCCGCCAACCAGTCGAGCAACTCCGGATGACTGGGAGGCGTCCCCTGGGCCCCGAAATCATCCGGGGTACGCACCAAGCCATGCCCGAAATAGCTTTGCCAAAAACGATTCACCACCACTCGGGCGACCAAAGGATTTTTGCCATCCACCAACCATCGGGCGAATTCCAGGCGGTTGCCCGGCTGGGATTCCTTGGAGACGGAGAACAATTCCGGGACGGAGGGGGACACTTGATCTCCCTTGTCGAGAAAGCTTCCCCGCACGTGAATGAAAGTGTTTCGGGGCTTTATCCGTTCACGCATCACGGGCACGGCGTCCACCATCTTCGTGGCACCCTTTTGATCATCCAGTTTACGAAGCTTCTCCTGCAGATCGGCGACCTGCTTACCGGCAGCTCCGATGGTGAGCTGATCACCCACCGCTTGGTCACTGAGGCGAACGTCGCTTAGTTCACCTTCGAAGCGATAGGCATTTGTCTGCAAGCTGTTGTTGTATCCCGAGCCAATGGCAAGTGGCCTGGCCGACTTGGCGATGAAAAGCGGAGGAGCTCCACTGGTCTTGGCCGCCTTGTCTTCGATGCCGTCGACAAAAAAGCGAACGGACTTGCCGGCCACGAACTCGACCGCCACGACGTGCTCCTCGCCGTCGTTGACCAGTTGGCTTCCGTACACCGTGATGCCGCTAAAAGATTCGGCCCTAGAGGACACCCAGAAGAACAAGTGTCCGGGCACACTGCCCTTGTCACCTTCCCCACCGATACCAAAGACGTAGCCGCGCTGCTTGGCCCGCCAATCATACTTAGACACCAAATCGGCCACGGGTTGCTTGGTACGAATCTTCGCAGAGATGGTGAGGTCACCCGTAAGGGAATACTTTTGCGCATCGGACTCGACCACCGGTCCCTTCCACTTGGCGACGACTTGTTCGTCCTGAATCGAAGAAGGCTTCGGCATCGCCTTGCGGGCAAGGGCTAGAGCCTCTTGGAACCGCTTGTGTTCGGCGGCCATGGCTAGGTCCTGCTTGGGAGGCGGAAGCTTGTACTTCATGGTGGGCCCGCCCTGCCCATGACCCGAACCGCTGTGCTCCACGTTGTTGAAGATTGCCAGAATCGAGTAGTAGTCCCGCTGAGTGATGGTATCGAACTTGTGGTCGTGGCACTCGGCGCAATCAAGGGTAAGTCCGAGCCAGACGCGACCGATCGTATTGACGCGATCGATGACTCCCTTGATACGGTATTCTTCGACCGGGTAGGTCTGCCCCTTGGCTTGCGGGGCATTACGGTGAAAGGCGGTGGCCAAGCGCTGCTCGTCGGTTGCTTCGGGCAACATGTCGCCCGCCAATTGATCGATGGTGAATTGGTCGAAGGGCTGGTTGCGGTCGAGGGCCCGCACCACCCAGTCGCGCCACGGCCAAATCCTGCGCATCTTGTCGTCGGCAAAGCCACGAGTGTCGGCATAGCGGGCCAGGTCTAGCCAGTCTTGAGCCCGACGTTCGGCATAGGCAGTCGTGGACATCAATCGGTCCACCAGATTTCCGTAGGGATCGGGTTGCTTATCGTTTAAGAATGCATCGATCTCTGATGGAGCAGGAGGCAGTCCGGTAAGGTCGAGGGTGACCCGACGAATCAAAGTTTCTCGGCTTGCCTGATTGGATGGGATGAGCTTCTTTTCTTGCAAAGATTTGAGAACGAAATTGTCGATGGGGTTTTTCACTTTCGCGGCATACTTCGAATTAGGAGGTTTTCTTGCTTTGGGTTGTTCGAAAGCCCAGTGTTTTTCGTACTTGGCTCCTTCCGCAATCCATCTTACGAGGATATTCTTTTGTTCCGGGCTTAATGGTTTGTGGAATTTAGGCGGGGGCATGAGTTCGTCGTCTTCTTCGCTTTCTATCCGGAAAACCAGTTCGCTTAGTTCCGGTTTACCGGGGACTATTACAGCCCCGGCCTCATTCGTACCTACAGCGGATTCTCTCTTGTCCAGACGCAACTTTGCCTTACGCGAATGTGCATCGGGCCCATGACACGCATAACATCGATCGGATAAAATCGGGCGAACGTCCCGATCGAACTTAATTGATTCCCTTTGTTTCGCCCCGTGGACTTTCCCCAAAAGACTACATAATCCGAAACAGAACACGAAGAGTTTGTGAACACGTAATCCAAGCATAATTCAGGATCTCTCCATGATGGTCTCAAATTACTTCCAATACCTGTCTGAGTCGAACAGTAATTCGGGTTGCGGAAACAACAGTTCTTCTTTCGGACCGTATCTCCTCATGTTAACAAGCACTGCCCGGCAATCCGTTTACTTAAAGTGTGGGAAACAAGATTGTCGTGATATAGAATCTCTCCGCCCATCAGTTAGTTTGCTCAACAAAATCCTCTCACCAAAACAAGTCGGCATACGGCCACGACCGTCAACGATGGACAACACTAATAGGACTCGAAACTGCATCATCCAAAACCTTTAGAATCGAAGGTCATTACGAATCGTACTTCACTTGTGCCAATGTTGCAGTTCGATTATGTTTCCCTCGGGGTCGGTAAGGTAGTCCAGCGTCAAGAGACCGGCTCCCGGAATGTCGATGGTCTGGATTCGACCAAGGTCACCACCACCATGAGCGAGCACTTCCTCGCGCTTCTTCTCCACATCATCAACTTGAAAAGCAATATGGGAAAAGCCGGGTAGGTTAGCCGCTCTGGCTGGGGGAGGGGCATTCTCGGCATATTCAAACACTTCGAGCGTTGGACCTTGTTTGCCGAAACCAGGCAACCGCAGATGCACTCCCACGATGCGTGCGCCTTTCAATCCGGTCAACGCTTCGACATGAGGTCCGTGGTGATCACGTTCCACGCCGACAGGCTCGCAGTCGAAAACTTCGCAGTAGAAAGCTACCGTCTTTTTCCAGTCGTCGGCGACTAGATTCGTATGGGCGAACCGAACGCCACTGGTTTTGGAAGTTCCGGACATGATGTGATCATTCCCTTTCAGGGATTTTAGTAATGGGTAATAAAATCATGATCAGTAACAATTGCACATTCAAGCCCTTACTGTTTTGCAAATCTTTAAAAGCAGGGAATCTTGATTTCCCGAAGCATCGGACCGAGGTGTTCCTCGGGAGGCCGCACCCCGTCTCTTGAATGGGTTGTAACGGAGGAAAATAGTCGCTGAGAGAGTGACCTTTCCCGTTAAAAATTCGTCATGTAAGTAGTGGTGAAAATGGATTAGGAGCGACCTTTTCCATCACCGAAAGGTTAGATTTCGTCAGGAAAAAAAGCACTTTATTACAGGAGGACAAATCAAGAAGCTCCTAAAGACGGATTTGTAATCGGCGACCACACGATGCAACATATCACAGTCGGCAGACAAAAAGAGGAAAAACTACATCCAGCCATAGAATACATCGAGAGGTGGTGTTAGAAACACGGGATTCCCCAACCCCCTCGATTCTTGCTACTCGACTTACCATAAGACCAAACGAACGGTGGGGGTTGTAAAGGCTCGAGGATACTGTTTTGGACAGGCGGTCGATTAGACAGCCTACGAACCTAATGAGAATGAAACTCTTTTAATACCCAAAACCTTTGACGGCGTTTCGACTGTCAACGTCCCTGTGTCAGCACCGATCGGGAAAGGTTCAAATCCGACATGTGCCACTTGATCGAGACAGTGAAGAGTAATTTCATTGCGAGACATAAAAAAATAAACAACCCTGTAACGAATTTTTTTCGTCATAATGAACAAACTCAAAGACAAACAAACCGGGCTCCTATATGGCTCCTACTGCGCAGATGCTCTATCCCTTGGAGTTCATTGGATATATGATTCGAATGAGCTTGCCCAAAAACATGGGCGGGTAACCCATTACAAAGCTGCCGGACCGGATTCGTACCATCCCCAAAAGCAGGCCGGTGACCAAGGGCATGTGGGTGATCAGTCCTTGTGCCTTTTGAAATTTCTAGTGCGGAAAAAAGGATGGGATCCCGTTGCCTTTATGGATGACTGGCTAGGCATGTGGCCCGACTACAATGATTATATAGACGGTGCGACCAAGGCCACCTTGGCCAACATACAAGAACAGTCCGACAAAACTCAGGGGGGAAGTGACTCGGTGGAAATTGCAGGTCCCGCGCGTATTACCCCTCTCCTAGCCTTCCTATCGGATTCTTCCGAAAGTGAAGTGGTGAAAGCCTCGGTTGAGCAAACCATGCTAACCCACAGCTCCAAAGAAGCTGAAGAATCCGCAGTCTTCCTTGCCCAAGCGGGTTATCGGCTCATGCATGGAGCCGACCTTGCGAGTACACTCAAAGAAACCTCACCCGAGTGGGCGCTCAAAGCGGCAAATAGCGTACTCTCACAGAACGCAGTGGACGCAATCGCCAAACTTGGCCCGGCCTGCTCGATCTCTTCCGCCCTACCCTCCGTACTTTATTTAGCGATGAAACACGGAGACGATACCGAAACAGCATTCACGGAGAACGCCATGGCAGGTGGAGATAACTGCGCCCGCGGGCTGGCCCTCGGAATACTTCTTGGAGCGGCCAATGGAATTTCTTCCATTCCGAAGCATTGGGTTGATGAACTGAACGCGGCCGCTGATCTTGATGAACTCATCAATATCTCCCCGGCAAGCTAAACTCAGACTTAAATGCCTAATGATCTTATTTGAACGCCTGCGATGATCTTTCACTGAACCAGACCTTCAACAGGCCTTCTATTTTACTTTCTTTGGAATAGTCGACGGGACGGTCCTGCTCAAAATTTTGGGAATTCCATAAAAGCGGACGGCATTTTTGCAAAAGAGCTTGAGCTCGAAAGAATCTCCTTTGGTCGCAGCCCAGACCCGGGTTAGCTTGAGGACGGAACCATAATCTCCCGTGGTCTCGGTTACGGGCCAATCGCTTCCGTAAACCAATCGGTCCTCCCCGAAGACATCGTAGGCAAGATCGAGAATGGGCTGATAGAAAGACACCTTCTTGGGTGCGGGTTGCAGCTTTACGCGTCCGTAAAGAGCGGAGACCTTACAGTAAACGTTGGGCCTTCGAGCGAGGGATTTGAACTGCTTGACCCATTGAGGATCCAAGGGCTTGCCGTCCAGGCGGACGTTTCCAAAGTGGTCGATGATAATCTTTAGTCCGGGCAAACGGGTGGCGATGACCTCGATGTCCTGCAAGCTGTACTTACCGCACAGAAAATCTACCGTCCTGCCCTTGGCGGCGGTGCGCTCGAGATCGCGGAAGAAAGCGTCGGTGAGATTTTCCTTATATCGCCCGGACAGACGGTAACCGATGTAACGCCTGTCTTGGCAAAGCTGATCGAAGAGGGGTTGGAAACGGTCGGTGCCGATCACTTCGGAAAGATTCCCGACCAATCCTCGGTACAGATCCTTGTCGTGAGCGGTCAGGTCGAGATTCCATTGATTATCCGGCAAACTTTGCCCGGCCTGAACGAGAACCACGGCGCGTACCCCGTTCGCCCGGGCGATCGGGGCATGATGCTCGGGAAGAAAATTACGATAAAGAGTTTTGTTGTCCTTGGCGATCCAACCGAGACCGGCAGGACGCTTAAGATCCCAAAGATGGACGTGCGTATCCACGATTGGAACGTCAGGCTTACCAAACACAAGAGTACTGAAGCCAAGCCAGCATGCCAAAAGAAAGATCGAGTGACTTCGCATCAACCCCTCCCCTAGCTCATGAATTGCTTGATCGAGCCCAACTGGTCGAATTTCTTACGGGACATTTCGAGATCCAGATCCCCGTAGTGCTTGATCGGATTGCCATGTGCATTGAGCAAGGTGGTGTACAAGTTGCCCAAGGTCTTGTGCCCTTCGTTCCCTAGGTAAGGCAAGCGAACATAGCGACCCGACATATCAAGGTTGCAGTTGGATCCGGACATAATCAGGAACGGGGCCTCCGAGCCCACGCCATGGTGAGTTTCTCCATTCTCCGGAAAGTACATGATCATCGTGTTGTCGAACATCGTTCCCTTGCCTTCGGGGACCCGCTTGAGTCTTTCGATGATCGTGTTGACCTGGTTCACGTGACTGATTCGGATCTGCTCCCTCGTCTTCCAGGCAGGCACACCTCCAAAAGCTTCGTCATGCCCCAGGGGATGAATGCCAACGCGGTCGGTTTCATTTCCGGGCAACCCCGTGACGGGCGTACCCAGGTCGTCAATGGTGTAGGTCACGACGTTAGTCAGGTCGGCTTTCAAGGCAGCGATCAGCACGTCGGTCATGGCTGCTTGTTTTTCCGGGGTGCTCGCATTGGGACCGCCGTTTGCATGGACCGGATCAAGTTCGGGAAGGTGCTTGGCAAGCGAACCGGAAATCTTGATCAGCTTCGCGTTGCGTTCACGAATCGATTCAATTGACTGAATATGCTTCTCTTGGCGGTCTCTTTCATTACCCCGTACAACATGGGTCTTCAGGCCCTCCTTGCTCTGCAAAAACGAAAGCATGTCGTTGTCCGAATTGACCGCCTCCGGATTGAGCACGGACTTGAACAGCTCGCTTCTCGCGGTGTCCGGGTCGGCATAGCAATAATTGCGCGTTTGCGGGGCGGGCGCCGAGTAACCGTCGACGATACCTGTCCGGCCGCCCGCAAAGGACAACTCGACATGCCCGAAAGGCGAAGGGAAGAGCTTGGCCAATTCAAAATCGATCGTTGTGCGCTTGATGGCGCTGAGGGTGTTCCGGTTTGATTTGAAGCATCCCATGACCGACGAGAATGACCAATGAACGTTCTCACTCATCTTGGCAGACAATCCCTGAAGAATTGTCATATGCTCCTTGTGGGCCTCCAGTCCGCGCAACCACTTCGGAAGCTCGTGCTTATCGAGGTCGACTTCGAGCGGTTCCTTCTTTTCGTCGAGTGCTTTGTCCTTGTCGGAAAAATCTGGAAGAGCAATTTCAGCGGGCCGGATGCCGCTTGATTTACGAATGAAGATGAAACGCTTAGGGAGGATTCCCTTGGCAGGCTCTGCAAACAAGCCGGAGGGCATGACCAAAGCGCCGGCGCCGAGGCTGGAGAATTTGAGAAAGTCTCTTCTAGTTGTCATGTGCTTGTTCTTGGATTTGCTTACGGTACACGAATGAGTCGGAAGTTAAAAGGGAAAGAACAAGGGCGTCGTAACTGCCTCCGCTTTCGACGTAGGCCTCTTCGGCATTGATCAGGGTCTTCGAATCGGAGAGGCTCTCGTTACGTCCCATGAAATAGCGAAAGGCATGTCGGATGATGGACTGCCGGACCCGTCTCGATTTCCCGAGGCGTTCGGCCAAGTCGATGGCATCCTTGACCTCGCCGTCGAGCTTTGGATCGCCACTCCCCTTGAGGTATCCGGTGGCATCCACCGGGAGGGTTTTGTAAACGTCTCTCAGGTCCAGAAGGTGGTTACGGTTCGGAGCCTTGTCGGGATTCTTCTTTACGAGATTCTCCGGACTTTCCAACGATTCCTCCCTGCGAAAGCGCCCGAAGTCGTCATAGGCTTCGAAAGGATATCCGAGAGGATTCATGTAGTCGTGACACTTCCAGCAGTAGGCTGTCTCCGTTGCTCCTGCCAGACGGTCACGCAACGTTTTGTGATGGTCTTCCGGGATGACGGCATCCACCGTTATTGGAATGTCGGGGATGGTTCCGGCCAAGAGCTTTTCGCGGATGAACTTTCCCCGTATGACCGGATCGGTTTC
>PCBO01000075.1 GCA_002730975.1 Opitutia bacterium | reverse complement strand
GATAGCCCGCAATCGATACCGTTGGTTCGGCAAGAAGGAGGCTTGTCCCCTACCCTACCCCACAGATGTCGACCGTTTCCTTTGACCTTTTCTCCATTGTTTTTTAACATTTAATCAAATCCCACAAAAAATCCTCCCCGTCCTCCTCGGTCTTGTCGTTACCTTCTTTTTTCCGTTTGCGGTGGCGATTCCTCCACTTCAGTCATTGGTGCCAACAGTTCAGCTGCTGTCGAAACTTCTACGACTAATGTTGCCGCCAAGCCTAAGCTTCCGCCCCTTGCACCTGCTATTGAATTCGCGGGTGCTGAAACGCAACCTTTCGCGTATCTGAAGACCATTGCGTTGCCAAAACTTTTACAGAAGGTGAGAAACTTCTGATTTCTTGCTTGCGTTACGATCAGAAACGATCAGAAACGATCAGAAACGAGCAACACTCTCTGTTTCAATAACTTTTTCTCACATGAAAATCTTACCCCTCCTCCTTGGAATTGCATCCATCTTCTTTTTTTCCGGTTGCGGTGGCGAATCCACCACTGCGGTCGATGATGCGAACGACACAGCTGCCGTCGAAACTTCTACCCCTAATGTTCCTGTCACACCCAAGCTTCCGCCTCTTGCGCCGGCTATTGAACTTGCGGGTGCTGAAACGCAACCTTTCGCGTATCTGAAAACTATTGCTTTGCCGAAACTCTTGCAGAAGGCCGTTGCCGTGGCACAAGCGGTAAAGCCTGACCCTCAAATCGCCATGGTCTCCGCATTGGCCGGAATGGCCTTGGGTGATCCCGGCCTAACTTCCATCGATGCGGATGCGCCCATGACCTTATTTGTCTTCGATGAATTTGAGGGTGGCGACGATGTTACCTTCGTGCTCGCCGTCAAATTGACGAAAGACAGTCCCATTCGCAAGCAGTCCGAAACCCTTGACCTTGCCTTGGCCGATCGGGACGGTTGGACGCTTGCTACCAAGGCTCCCGAATTGTTCTCTCAAGTTAAAGATTGGTCTCCCCTGCTCGACATTGCCGAACAATCTCCGCAAGGAGACTTAGAGGTAGGCATTCTTTTTCAACCCATTTGGCAAGAAATGCCAAAAATCAAGGGAACTGTCGAAGGTGGTCTCACAATGAGTCCGTTCGACGAGGAGACTCAAGCAAACCTGGCAAAACTGATTCATGTTATCCTAGACGAGGTAGGTTCCCTTGATGCCGCCAAGTTCAACCTGTTTCTATCGACCGAGGAAATCGTTGCCCGTTTCGCCATGTCCGCCAAAAGCGGCACAGCCTTGTCGACCATGTTTTCGTCCAAAGCAAACGGTGGGAATCCTTCTGTTGCTAGATACGTCGAGTCCGGTGGCTTTCTGGATGCGGTGGGTGATTACGAAATGTCTGGTTTAATAGCCTACGTTAATCATGTAATCGATAAGTTCTCCCCTGTCATTGAGGGTGAGTTGAAGACAATTCTAATTCAATACAAAGAAATGATGGCGGAAATGTCCAAGCTCTACGGCGGACAATTGGCTATGCGTTACGACTTTTCAGCAGAATCCAATGCCATGAATATCGTGCAAATCGGTACAACCAAGGCGTCTCACGAAGAGTTCGGCAAACTGTTCACCGAAGGCTTGAAATTATCCCAAGACTTAATCAAACACATCGATTTCATCGAGGACATGGGCATAAAGTACGAACTTGAGCATACTGAAGGCAAACCGGTCGAAGGAGTACCCACCTATCGGTATTCGATGAAGATGGATATGGGAGAAGCAAACGCATCACTTTTCCCCACGGAATTACCTTATTCCAATATGACCTATTTGTACGCCGTGACAAATGATCATTACATCATGGCCATGGACGAAACGCAATTGGGCTCTCTCATACAAGTCGTCAAGGGAGGAAACGGAGTGAAAAACAGTTTGGCGGAGTCACTATCGCTGCAACCGGGACAATCGGCTCGTTGGAGCGTGGACGTAAAGAAATACATTAAGCTCATCATTGGAAGTATGGGCGGTCTTCTGGACGATGAATCGAACCAAAAGTTTTCGCAAGCGATCGAGCAACTCGAAATTGCTCCGATTACGGGTTCCCTCAGCGTGGACGATGGCAGATTTTCAACCGACGTAAGCATTCCCTTGAAAACAATCAGGGCGGGCGTTGATTACTTCGAAAGCGAAAAGGCAGCTTTAGTACCGGAAGCGATTCCAGACGAAATTCCTGCACCCTCGCCGAAATTGGAGGAATAGACTGAGAAGGAAAAGAAAACTATTTCTCCTCGCAGATTCCCTCAAAGTAAGACGCCACCAACTGCCTCATCCGAGGCATGGCCAATTGGGCGGTTTCGTTTACTTCTTCGTGTGAGAGAGGTTGACTGGAAATGCCAGCGGCCAGGTTGCTGATGCAGGAAAGCGCTGCTACTCGGAGACCAGCTGCGTTTGCCGCCATGGCCTCGGGTACGGTGGACATGCCTACGGCATCTGCACCAAGCTTGCCTAAAGCACGAATTTCGGCAGGAGTTTCAAAGGCGGGTCCCGAGAGAGCAAGATAAACGCCTTGTTGTAGGGTTGAGTCTGCTTCCTCGCCGGTGGCGAGGAGTTTTTTGCGAAGGGAGGGGTCATAGACCTCGGTCTGGTCGGGGAAACGAGGACCGAAGAATGGGTCGTGAGGACCTATAAGGGGATTGCCCGGCATCAGGTTAATATGATCGGTCACGACCATGAGATCGCTGGGTTCAAAGGCTTTGTTGATGCCCCCCGCGGCATTGGTTAGAAGCAGTGTTTTAACGCCAAGGCTTTTGGCGATACGGACAGGAGCAACGACAGGTTCCCATCCCTCACCTTCATAGAAGTGGCGACGGCCTTGAAAAATAAGGATTTCCGTTCCCGCGACTTCGGCGAGCAGCAACTGTCCCGCGTGACCTTCTACAGTGGAAGCTCCCAAGCTGGGAATTTCGCCGTAAGGTATTGTTCCAAGAACAGAAAAGGATTCGCCGACTTCACCCCATCCCGAACCGCAAACCATGGCATGTCGAGGTTTGGCTTCCGGCCAACGGGAAGTGACAAGTGCATGGGCGTTATGAAGGCTCATGACATTGTGGTTCACTCGTCCAAGGCGTAGGCGAGTTCAGTTTCACCGCGACGGATGACGAGTTGGTTGGCTCCGTCCTCATTTTCCGTGGGTTCGGTATGTCCCACGACTTTTGCTTCAATGCCGAAGCCATTGGCGACGGCGATAACGTCGTCGGCTGCCTTTGGTTCACAGAAAACCTCGAAACGGTGACCTAGGTTGTAGACGCGATGCATTTCGCGATCGGTGGTGTCGGAAGCCCGTTGAATTTGGCGGAAGAGAGATGGTATGGGAAAGAGGTTGTCCTTCACGTGCTTGACACCGGAGCCGAAGCGTAGGCACTTTGTCTGGCCACCTCCCGAGCAATGGACGAGACCGGAAATGGCGTGTCGCATCTCGGCAAGTAAGACCTTGACCACGGGCAAGTAGGTTCGCGTAGGGCTCAAGAGAGCTTGCCCCACCGTAAGGGTCGAGTCGGGAAGAGTATCATTCATGCGGTACGGACCACAGTAAGCGAGCTCATTTGGAGTATGGGGGTCCAAGGTCTCGGGGTATGTCTCTCGATAGTGTGGAGAAAGCATTTCGTGACGAGCACTAGTGAGTCCGTTACTCCCTATGCCACTGTTTTCAACATTCTCGTAAGTCGCTTGTCCGGTGGAGGACAATCCTACAATGGCTAAGCCCGGACCGATGTTGGCATTGTCTAGAACTTGAGACCTAGGCATAACAGCTACAGCGCAGGAATCGACGGCAACGGTACCCGTGAGGTCGCCGACGTCTGCAGTTTCGCCCCCCCCACTGATGATTTCCACGCCCAGTGACCGCATAGTGGCCAAAAACTCTTCAGTCCCCTCAATAAGAGCGGCGAGAGCTTCTCCCGGGAAATTGCGGGCGTTACGATTAACGGTGCTGGAAATAATAATGTTTTCCGTGACGCCTATGCAGGCGAGATCGTCGACATTCATGACGATGCTGTCTTGTGCAATGCCCCGAAAGACACCGGGGTCACCAGTTTCACGATAGTGAAGGTATCCAAGAATGGATTTTGTCCCGGCGCCGTCCGAATGTATGACGCAGCAAGAATCGGGATTTCCTGTTAGCGAATCTTCGGTAACCTTGCAAAATGCTCCCGGGAAGAGACCGTGATCCAATTTGTCCACCACTGCATGTACCTCGGACTTCGACGAGGAAACACCGCGTTGCGAATATCGATCTTCAGCAGGTGACTCTGACATATCCGTAGATTTTGTCTTTTTGAAGGGGGAGTGAAAGAGTAAACATTATAGTTTGCCAAGGGCTTTGCAGTATTCAGCGAAACTCTTGGCTTGTTCACAAATTCGCTTTCCATAATCACTTGCCTCTAATCCTCCCGATTGCTTCATGACCGACCCAACGCCAGGGATAAAAACGCGGCGAGGGAAATTTAGGGCGTTGCGATAGCCAAATACTTGTTGCAAGTGCTCGACGGGACGAAGACCACCGAACTGTCCAGCAGAAATCCCAATATAACTGACGGGACGATCTTCAAAGCTTTCGGGAAAAGGAAGCATGTCGATGAAGAGCTTAAGTGCTCCAGGCATGCTTCCATTGTATTCGGGGGTAATTACAAAAAGACCGGACGAGGAAAGAATCTGCTCCGTAAACTCGACGACGCGAGGAGGTTTTTCGACGTATGCGTTCGGCGAAAAGGTTTCGGGTGGTAGATCGGCAATGTCCAGAACACGGTTATTGATGCCAAGCTCGTCATATACTTTGGCGACAAAGTCGGCGACTTGAGCAGAAACACTTCCGGCGCGATTGGTCCCAACGATAATAGTAATCATGACGAACAGTCTTCAATGAGGCTTAGGAGCTCGTGGAATTCTTTAGCAATTGGAACTTCTGGATAGTCCGCGGCAAGAGAGTGAGGAGGACGAAAGAAAATACAGTGCTCGGCAGTCTTAAGCATGCCGAGGTCGTTGTAGCTGTCGCCGGCGGCAATAACTTCGAAGTTAAGCTTTTGCAGATATTGTACGGTCTTCCTCTTGTGCTCGGCGATCCGAAGGCAGTAATCAGAGATGGTTCCATCTTCATCTACTTTAAGTTCATGGCAAAAAAGCGTTGGATATCCAAGCTGTTTCATGAGAGGGTCAGCAAATTCACGAAAAGTGTCCGAGAGAATTACAAGCTCGTGGGTCGAGCGAAGTTTGTTGAGAAATTCGAGTGCGCCCGACAGAGGGCTTAAAGTCTCAATCACCTCTTGAATCTGTTTCAGAGTGAAACCATACTCGCCCAGAATATCTAACCGGTAACGCATAAGTGCGTCGTAATCCGGTTCATCTCTAGTGGTACGTTTAAGAGCTTCTACCCCTACTTTTTCGGCAAATGCTATCCATATTTCGGGAACAAGCACTCCTTCGAGGTCAAGACATACAACCTGCATGACCTGAAAGTTTTCAGGGGAGCGAAGTTTCACCCATGAGGTACCGGTCACATTCTCTTGCCGCTGCACGTCCCTCGTTGATGGCCCACACTACAAGTGATTGTCCACGACGCATATCACCTGCGGCAAATATACCTTCGACGCTCGTTTCAAATTGACCATATTCAGCCCGCACATTGGAGCGTTTGTCGCGCTCAAGATCGAGTTCCTCCGCAATGGAGTCTTCGGGACCAAGAAAACCCATAGCAAGAAAGGCGAGCTGTGCAGGGATTTCACGTTCACTGCCCTGAACTTCTTGAGGAGAAAAACGACCGTTTTCTTCTTTCCATTGAATATCGCAGATCAGGATTCCGCGGAGAGCACCATCTTCATCGCCAAGAAACTTTTTGGTAGAAACAAGATATTGCCGAGGGTCCTGACCGAAAACTGCCTTCGCTTCTTCTTGGCCATAGTCGAGAGCGTACACTTTAGGCCATTCGGGCCATGGGTTTCCTATATCACGTTCCACTGGTGGTTTGGGCATGATTTCCAACTGAGATATACTGTTGCAACCGTGACGCATGGAGGTTCCCACGCAGTCGGTCCCTGTATCACCGCCGCCAATGACAACGACGTCCTTGCCCTTGGCTGCTTTCTCAAAAGCTGTTGCATCCTTCGCCTCTAGGAGACCTTGGGTGTTGCGTGTAAGAAACTGCATCGCAAAGTGGACGCAATCGAGATTTCGACCTTCGATGTCAAGATCGCGAGGCTTGGTTGCACCACAGCAAAGCACGACGGCGTCAAACTCATCTGTAAGTTGCTTGGCAGGAAGATTCTTACCGATTTCTATGGAGGTCTTGAAGTCAATGCCTTCTGCAGTCATGAGATCCACTCGACGCTGAACGATAGATTTTTCGAGCTTCATGTTTGGAATACCGTACATCAAGAGTCCGCCAATTCGGTCGTCGCGTTCGAAGACGGTGACCGCGTGCCCGGCCTTATTAAGTTGATCGGCGGCAGCCAAACCGGCAGGACCGGATCCCACGACAGCTACTTTTTTTGTAGTTCGAGTTTGGGGTGGACAGGGAGTTAGCCAGCCTTCCTCGAAGCCTTTATCGATGATGGCGCACTCGATACTCTTTATCGTCACTGGAGGCTCGATCACACCCAGTACGCAGGAACCTTCACAGGGAGCAGGACAGACTCGACCCGTGAATTCTGGAAAATTGTTCGTCTTGTGAAGACGGTCAAGGGCCTCTTGCCATTTGCCCTTGTAAACGAGGTCGTTCCACTCGGGGATTAGGTTGTTTATCGGGCAGCCACTGGCCATATTGCTGAGCATTATACCCGTGTGGCAATAGGGCGTTCCGCAGTCCATGCAACGAGCCCCTTGAGTAACTACCTTATCTTCATCGAAAGGTTCGTGGATTTCGGCCCAGTCCTTGATGCGTTCGAGAGGAAGCCGGTCGGGTATCGGTCGGCGTTCGTATTCTATGAATCCAGTGGCTTTACCCATGAAATGAAAAGACTTAAGTTGAATGAACGGATTTCGGCCCCTCGAATTAGTGACCTGCCGCGACGTTTTCCTCGAACGCGGCTTGCACAGCATCGTCTCCTTCGAGTCCCCGATCCTCAGCCCGCTTCATGGCGTTAAGAACACGTTCAAAGTCTTCAGGCAAGACCTTGAGAAACTTGTCGAGGAAGGAATTCCAATCGGAGAGGATTGCTTGGCCGTGTACGGAGGCCGTGTAGTCGACATGATTTTCGATGCGGGCACGAACGGCAGCAATTTCATGATCCTCGCATTCCATCAGCGGATAAACTTTCACCATCTCATGGTTCAGCCGCTTCTTTACGAAATCACCTTCCGTATCGAGAATGTATGCAACTCCGCCAGACATTCCCGCGCCAAAGTTACGACCAGTCCGCCCGAGGCAGATAACTCGACCACCTGTCATGTATTCACAACCGTGGTCGCCAAGACCTTCGACGACTGCATCTACGCCCGAGTTACGGACACAGAATCTTTCGCCGGCCACTCCTGCAATGTACGCTTCGCCGCCGGTGGCTCCATAAAAGCATACATTTCCGGCAATAATATTTTCCTTTGCGATGAATGTAGAGTCTGCGGTGGGTCTGACGATCACTTTGGCTCCCGAGAGTCCCTTGCCACAGTAATCGTTAGTGTCACCTGAAACAGTAAACGTCATGCCTTTAGGGCAAAATGCGGCAAGACTTTGTCCTGCTGATCCTGTGAGATTGATTTGTATGGTGTCGGCTGGCAATCCGTCATCGCCAAAACGGCGAGAAACTTCCGCACCGGTAAGAGTTCCGACAACACGATCTGTATTAAGGACGGGCAGGTCGATTTCAACAGGAGTTCCATCATCTAGAGCAGGGCTTGAACGTTTGAGTATTTCTCGATTGTCGAGTGCCATCTCCAACTTATGGTCCTGTTTGATTTGGCAATAAGTTCCGACTTCGGGACCGACCTCCGGTTTGTACAGTATTTTTGAATAATCAAGGCCTTTGTGCTTTGCGGAGACCGGTATTTTGCACATCTGCAATTGATCGACTTGGCCGACCATCTCGTTTATCGAACGGAAGCCGAGCTTGGCCATGATTTCGCGAATTTCCTCAGCGACATAGTTCATGAAGTGTACAACCGCATTGGCTCCACCACGAAACTTTTCCCGTAGCAACGGATTCTGTGTGGCTACCCCGACGGGGCAAGTATTCTTATGGCAAACCCTCATCATCAAGCAGCCCAAGGTGACAAGAGGAGCGGTTGCAAAACCGAATTCTTCCGCTCCCAACAGGCATGCTATCGCGACGTCTCGTCCGGTTTTAAGCTGGCCATCGGTTTCTACCACGACTCGGCTGCGGAGATCATTGAGGAGCAGTGTCTGGTTGGTTTCTGCAAGTCCCAGTTCCCATGGTGCTCCGGCGTGTTGAATGGATGAGCGTGGGGAAGCTCCTGTACCACCATCGTATCCTGAAACAAGGATGACGTCTGCCTTGGCTTTGGCCACACCCGCTGCTATGGTTCCCACCCCTGCAGCAGAGACCAACTTTACATTGATTCGGGCTTTGTGGTTGGAATTCTTGAGGTCATGGATGAGTTCAGCTAAATCCTCAATGGAATAAATGTCATGGTGGGGAGGTGGGGATATAAGTCCGACGCCCGGGGTGGTGCCTCGAGTCTTGGCAATAGGGGGTAAAACCTTGTGGCCTGGCAATTCTCCACCTTCTCCGGGTTTTGCACCTTGTACAATTTTAATTTGAATCTCGTCCGAGTTGACGAGATAGAAACTAGTAACTCCGAATCGACCGCTAGCCACCTGTTTGATTGCTGAACGACGACTATCGCCATTTTCGTCGGCAATGAATCGATCCATATCTTCGCCGCCCTCTCCAGTGTTGGACTTTCCCCCAATCCGGTTCATGGCTACGGCTAAAGTTTCGTGTGCTTCCTTTGATATTGAACCGTAAGACATCGCCCCCGTCTTGAATCTTTTGACAATTTCGCTAGCTGGTTCAACCTCGTCTATTGCTATGGCCTTGGACTCCTCGAACTTAAATTCCATCAACCCACGCAACGTGTATGTCTCTCTGGACTGGTCGTTGATGGCATTGGAATATTCTTTGAAAACTGCAAAGTCGCCCTGTCGGGTGGCTTGTTGTAGCTTGTGTATCGTAACTGGGTTGAAAAGGTGCCGCTCACCGTTAGCCCGCCACTGGTAGATTCCGCCGGGATCAAGTGGTGCGGACTTCTCATCCGGACGCGGTGCAAAGGCGTTTGCATGAAATGAGCGAGCATCCTCGGCAATTAAATCCATCCCAATACCTTCAACCCTAGATGCTGTGTTCGTGAAGTATTTGTCGACGATTTCTTTGTTAAGCCCAATAGCCTCAAAGATCTGGGCGCCTCGGTAAGAGGCTACTGTCGATATCCCCATTTTGGACATGGTCTTTACGACGCCATTGGTATTTGCCTTGAGGAAATTTGATGCGGCTTTCGCCGGGTCGAGTTTGATGTCACCCTCCGAAATAAGGTGGCGTAAAGTCTCAAGTGCTAGATATGGATTAATTAGGTCTGCGCCATAGCCGAGCAACAGGGCAAAATGATGAACTTCACGGGGTTCACCTGATTCCAGAATAATTGAAATTTTTGTTCTTTTCCCATTCCCGATAAGGTGCTGATGAAGACCAGAAACAGCCAATAATGCTGGAATAGCAGCTTTTTTAGGGCCGATTTCACGATCAGATAAAATCAATAGGTTCGCCCCTTGATTGATGGCTGTATCACTGGCTGAAAATACTTCCTTCAAAGCTTTTTCCAAATCTGAACCTTCACTCTGAAATTGTGGTTCGAAGGTAATTGGAATTGTGGCGGAACCAAACCCTCCGACATCAATTTCGCGCATTTGATCAACAACGAGATCACAAACTAAAGGTGCATCGAATTTTATCATCCGACAACTGTCTTGGTTCGGGAGCGTGAGATCACCTTCCGAACCGACGAAGCTGACAGTTCCCGTTACAAGCTCTTCTCGGATTGGATCGATGGGAGGATTCGTAACCTGAGCGAAAAGTTGCTTGAAGTAATTGTACAGATTTTGCGATTGGTCAGAAAGTACGGCTAGCGGTGCGTCGTTCCCCATCGAACCAAGCGGTTGCTTTCCCGACTCGGCACTAGGAATGATTAGGAATCGCATGTCTTCAAAAGTATATCCGAAGGCCTTTTGACGGGTAAGCAAAGTGGTGAAGTCATCTTGTCTGCCAATTGTCGGAATCGACAAATCTTTCGATTCAATAAGATTTTCCTTAAGCCATTTTCCGTAGGGAGCAAATTTTGCCACTTCTTCCTTAATTTCAGAATCTTCGATTATGCGACCAGCTTCCATGTCGACAAGAAACATGCGACCTGGTTCGAGCCGACCTTTCTTTACGATGTCCTTTTGTTGCACGGAAGCCAAGACTCCAACTTCAGAGGAAAGAATGACCTTGTCATCAGCCGTGACGTAATAGCGTGAAGGGCGCAAGCCGTTGCGATCTAAGACTGCACCTATTTGAACACCATCGGAGAAGGCAATGGATGCTGGTCCATCCCAAGGTTCCATAAGACAGGAGTGAAATTCGTAAAATTCACGCTTGAAATCTGGCATATCTTGGTGTCGTTCCCAGGGTTCCGGGATCATCATCATCATGGCGTGGGCTAAGCTTCGACCTGAGAGGATAAGGAATTCAAGACAATTATCGAATTTCTGTGAGTCCGAACCATCTTCCCGAATTACGGGCAATAGTTTTGAAAGATCATCTCCAAAGGCATCTGTAGCAAATTGCATCTGTCGTGCGTGAAGCCAGTTCTCATTCCCTCGGACAGTATTGATTTCACCGTTGTGACAAAGGTAACGGAAAGGCTGGGCTCGCAACCAATTGGGGAAAGTATTCGTAGAAAATCGTGAATGGGTTAGGGCAAGAGCGGATTCCATGTCGGGATGGCTTAAGTCGGGGAAGTACTGATCCAACTGCCCTGTCGTAAGCATTCCTTTGTAGGTCATTGTCCGAGAAGATAAAGACGCGATGTAGAACATGTCTGACAGATCTCCGCGTAAATATCGAAGGCGATGACTCGCAACTCGTCGCAAAATATAAAGTTTGCGTTCAAATGAGAGGCCCCGCTCGGTATCTTTGCTGCGCCTTACAAAAAATTGACTCATGTAAGGTTCGCAATCAAAGGACGCCTTACCAAGAATTTCACTATTCACCGGTACTTCGCGCCATCCGAGCATCTCCATGTCCAACTCATTCGAGATTTGTTCGATGACCTCCATTTGGGATCTACGAGAAGTTTGATCTTTGGACAAATATGTGAATCCTACGCCGTAGTCACCTTCGTCAGGAATTTCAAAACTAATTCCTTGATTGGGATTGGCCATGAAAAACTTGTGAGGAAGTTGAATAAATATGCCAGCTCCGTCTCCGGTAATTGGATCGCAACCGCAACCTCCACGGTGATCGAGATTTCGACAAATCTCCAGGGCACCACTCACAATATCGTGAGAACGCCGACCTTTCATATCAACAATTAGTCCGATTCCACAGTTGTCCCGTTCGTACTTTGGATCGTATAGCCCTTGGGCTACCGGTGAATTAAAACTTTTAGTTTTGGAAATCATTCAAATCAGTTTAGGAATAGGAAATTGGAGTAAATATTTCAAAAGTAAAATTTCGGATCGGCACCTTACTTTTTCCTTAAGAGGGTATCCCATATTGTGAACTTCGGTTTGGTTTGGTCAAGGTAATTTCATGTCTCTTATTTAACTGCCAATGGAAGGAAATCTCAAGCCTGTTTGATGTAAATTAAGCTTTTCAACAAGCCTTTCGAAAAACTAATGCAGTGTGATTCATGTAATCCGTGAGCCTTTAGCATTTTATTTGGTGAAACTACTTTGTGAGCCTCAATGCCGCATATTAACCTAAAAAAGACGTAAAGTATTCTAAGTGAAATAAATTGATTAATGGAGCGAATAGTATCCAGAGAAGGTTCGACAAAGTCCGCTATTAGCCATTTGCCACCGGGGTGCAAAGTTGAACTTATATTCTTTAGCAAAGCCGTTAAAGTTTCCTCAGTAAAACAATCTAAAAAGAAATGCGAGACCACCACGTCAAATGCTTCGCAGGCGAACGGAAATATTGTGACATCTTCTTCACAAAAGTGAATCTTTCCTTGAAATGTAACGGGAACCTTTTCTTTGGCTAAACCCAGCATAATTGGGCTAGCGTCCAATACGGTTATCTGGCAATTTTTGTTAATTGAAGTGAGCTTTTCTAAAAAGCGCCCATCTCCTTCGCCGAGCAAAAGAATTTTCTTAGCCTCTGAAATCGAATCTAAGCAAGCGAATCTTGCCTTTTCCAAAGTATCTTTAAAGACGAATTTTTCAAGGATGCTGTAAGAACGAGCAAACCGACAAAATGAAACAGACTTTGAATAGTTTTTCATATGAGGACGAACACTGCCGAAAGAATTAGTACGAGGTCTGCAAGTAATCTCCTTTGCTCAGTTCCGTTAATCAAGTTATCGATTAAAGGAAGCGATAGCATAGCTAAGCCGATAGCCAGAAAGAAAAGGTTTTGTTTTTCCGAGAAAAAGAAACTAAACAAAATGTAACTCAATCCCATTAAATACGACATTAAATGGAAAATGCCAAATGGGAGTCTTTTTCTCAACATCAGAGAACTTTGACCTTGAGTGATGTCCGTCGTCCGATCCCATCTTGCTGTGTAGCAACAATTTAAAAAGCATAAGGACGCGAATGAAAGGAATGTAATCGATAACCATGTCGTAAGCTCGGGCAACCCCAAAGCGACAAAAAGAAATACTCCGCTCGCAAAAAGTAGCGCCGTGCGCAACTCCTTTGGAATCGGAAACTTTCCAAATTTATCAAATACGTTTACGAGTGAGTTAATTCCGCAAAAAGTTGCTAACAAGAAGCATTTATACAATTCACTGAAATACAAGGTATTAAAAGCAAGAAAAAGAGCTAAAAGTAAGACTGCGATCCATACAAAGCATAGATGTTTACGACAGCGAAAAGCTATGGAATGTCGCGCTGAGCAAACGCGATCGGTAATTTGGAAACCGTCCAATATGCGATCGGCCATATATCCTAGCCAGACTGCTGTTCCTAGTAGTATTATTTGACTATTCTGTAGATTTATATCAAATGCTTTTGCCGTCAATGACTGCCAGCAAATTGCTATCAAAACTGTATCGGCAGCTAATGCATTCAAATTAAGCCACCAATTTAGTTTCAAATCCTTAACCTTATTCGAAACATATCGGATCCCAAAAAAACTCATTCTTATATTTGCCATTTATCAAAAAATCCTATTAGGTAAGTACTTCCGCAACCAATTAGAAACACTATTACAGCCATGGAAATTAATGCTTATCTAAAACCACAATGTGGATGGAGTATGGGAGTAAGAGCCATCATGGGCAAATATGACCTTAAGTACAACGATCTTGATATTGTGAATAATCCAGACGTTTATGCTAAAATGGTCGAAAAGTCGGGACAACCATTATCTCCATGCGTTGAAGTAGATGGAGTTATGCTTGCGGATGTAAGCGGAGAGGAAGTCGAAAACTATTTATTGGGAAACAATTTGGTTGCGCCTAATGGGGTTGACCCCTCAGTACCGACCAACTCTCCTTGTTCTGATGAGGAGCATGCCGCAAGGGCATTAGAAAATAGCGAAGGAACACCTGTTCGTTTTTTCTAGGGTTAATTTACAGAGCAAAGAGGTTTTTCGCCTCTCATACTGCTAATATTTTTTTCTAACCTGCAGATTATTATATATGGCTTATATTGTTACCGAAAAATGCGTGGATTGCGTTTTCACAAGTTGTGTATCCGTTTGTCCCGTTGATGCTTTTCACGAATTACCAGATCGCCTGTACATTAATCCAGAGACTTGCATTGATTGCAATGCATGCATGGATGAATGTCCAGTGGAAGCGATTTATCCCGACATGGATGTGCCTGAAGAAATGCAGGAATGGATAGAGCTAAACGAACAGGCAGACCAACATCCCCAGATTGTCGGACAAAAGGATCCACTTAAAGGACCTAAGTGCTCAGATCCAGACGCAGACAAGTAGATTAAGCAAAGCTTTGATTTTTTTGCAGCTAGGTAATAAATTAATTTCTAATTACCTAACTTGGCCTTTTAAGTCAGTTGAACAATTTATTATAAAACTGTTCAGCTTGCTAAAGTAACTTAGAGAAAAAAAACTCATCTAGTAAGTAAGTTTACTAGAATGATGTTATCTTCAATTCAACTTTTGATTTGTTGAATTAGCCTCCCAAATAAGTGAGCGCTCGTGGTATGGGAAGAGTATAAAAGGCTGCACGATCAAGACCAATTTCATCGATTTTCTTGGCTACAGAGTCACGCACCTTATCAACGTTGGCAGAACCGAGAGAGGTATAAACTAATGCCCATTCCTCATTCTGCGCCTGATCTCCTTCACCGGCATCTGCATCGTTCATAACGCCAAAATTAGTGCTCACTCCAGGGGCACCTGCAGCAAGGATCGCGTCATAGACATCTGAGTAATTATCTCTTGGGACAATGCAGTATAAACCAATTAAATCTTTTAAAGGATTGGTTTTAAAAGCCTTGCTCTTAGCCGATTCTGCGGCGGTGGCACGCCAATCCTTATCTCCTTTGATTTCATCGATGGCAGCAATGACTTGCTCCATGTTGGCGCCATGGGCAGCTGTTGCAGCAACACTGGAAACATTTACAATACCCGAGCTGACTGGAATGGAATACATAAATCCACGACCTGGTTCGGATATGTGACCGGCACGAGCCATATCAGCAAAAATCTCGTCAGCTTCATTCTTATCAACAACACACCATACGAATTCCTTTTCAGGTCCCTTGGTGATTCGCAGAAGAGGTATTTTGTCGCGCACGCCACCACCCTCTCCGAAGGTCACGGTAGGTCCCGGAGCACCATTTTGGAGTGCTGCTTTTGCGATGTCGTCGGCTATGCCTATTTCGCAAATGCAGCAAATGGCTTCGAGATCTGCTGTGTAAGTGCCTGAAGAATCATTCGAATCTTCACTGGATGAAGGAGGAGCCGGAAACTTTTCAGTGTGGCGGGTATCATTGCAATCTATAACGAAGACGGCGCCTGCTCCAACACGATTGAGGTTACCTGCTTGTACCGCTGCATCTGTCACAGCATCTACTTTGTCGTTTGGAACCAGTGTTTGTAGAAGTTGTTGTTCAGGTGCTGGTGGAGGGAACATCCGTTGAAGGAACCCTCCTTCGTTCAATACCGAACCTCGAGCAGAGACCTCGAAGATTCCTGATGCTCCCGCCTTGCCGATGGCCTCGGAGACTGTAACGACAGACTCTTTGGGCAGTATTAGAGAGAGAAGGGAGAAGTGTTCGCTTTGCGTGTAGTTACTCATCTTAAACAGCCTCCGTTGCGGTTATCATTTCATCTTCATCAGCCTTCGGTTTCTTTCGAACGATAAGACCTACGGTGAGAACGGTGATGATGGGCCCGATAGAGGCGAGAGCAAGCACCCCGAAGCCATCTATGGCTCCGGTCTTGGACCCGATGCCCAAGCCCATGGCGAGCACTAGCGGTACGGTAATAGGTCCAGTAGTGACACCTGCGCTGTCCCAACCGAAGTTTACGAAATCCTCGCTCGATAGGTAGGTGATGAACATCAATATTGTATAAGGAGGAATAAGCAAGTACCAGAGATCGAGATTAAAGGCGATCTTAGCAACACCTGTAGAGATGCCGATGGCAACTCCAGTTGCGACGGTCTGCATGAGCAAACTTTTCTTAAAAGCACCTACTGTGATTTTTTCCACGGTGGCGCCGAGCGCGTTAAGTGCCGGTTCGGCCAAGGTGGCCCCGTAGCCAAGAATAAAGCCGAATAGTATTGCCAAAGCTTTACCCAAGTTTGAGGAGGCGAACATCGGATCCACGAAGCCTTCCGCTGCCCAAGGTTCAATGGCGGCAAAACTAGACACGACATTTCCGCCCAATTGCTCTCCCAAAGGGGTTAGACCAAGTGCGATGCCTAGGTTAAACAGACCCATTCCTATAACCGCGCAAATGATCCCAATGAATAATTCGTCGTAGTGCTTTGGGGGTTGCCTTAGGCCAACAACAAGGACGAGCAATAAAATGGAGCAAAGGGGAACAATAGCCCAAAGAGCACCTTCGATAGCGCCGCGATCCTGATCGGGTCCGTCCAAGCCTTTCTTGGTTCCAATTACTACGGCAGGATTTACCCAACCTGGCTTGTTGTATTCAATCTCACCTTTATCATTGATGCTGTATATATCTTCTTTTTCATCTAATAATCCGTTTCCGTTAGTATCTTCATCGGGTTTGAATGTGTTTGGAAAGAAATCAAAATTATTAGTCAAAGCCTCCATGATTTTCGTTTTAGGATTCCACACTTCATCGGGTGTGGATACGCCGTCCCTAACGATTATTGAATCGGTGCCCGTTGGTTGCACAATGGAGCGAGAATTATTATCATCTGCATCCAGTGGGTTCGACTCGAGGGCACTCCCTTTAATCTGGGTTCGGAGTGAGTATCCTGATGGCAGTTCACCGGAATCTTTCAATGACGCCTTTACGATGGCTTCCTCTTCAATTGACAGAGAGTTTGCCATGTCACTTTCGGAAGCACCCCCTGCCGAAGCTAATCTTCTTTTTGCAACTATGTCTCCGAACCGTTGAAGATCTTCGTCGTAGTTTTTGCCATATTCACCAGCTTCTTTATGCCAAGTGGCTTTAGATTCGGTAGCGTAGTAATAATCGTCTCCCTTGAAAAGATATGTTGCATAACAGAGAACCGCTAGTATTGGAAAAAGCGAGGCAAGAGTAACAACGCCAAAACCAGTGTTGCTAGACCCGCCAGTTGAGACAATTCGGCAAACCCCAATACCAAGTGCTAGGACAAGCGGCACGGTAACTGGTCCTGTTGTTACTGCCCCACAGTCCCAAGCTAAGCCGAGTACATGCTGGAGTCGTGCATCCGAGAACTGAAAGTATAATGTAAATGTGGAAAGAACAATAACTCCAACATAGATGAAAGGCTTGAGAGACCAGCCTTTGTAAAACCGAAGCACACCAAGTAGAACGGCAATTCCTACTCCTGCCCCCACGGAATTCACAAGGTTTGCGGCTCCAGTATTTAGAATGGTCCAAAGCAATGGAGCGAGGGTTGGATCCACGCCGGAACCTGCTGCTCGCAACACCCCGATTGCAGGTTCGGCGAATGTCGCGAAGCAACCGAGAACAAATCCGAAAGCCAAACTTGCCGGTAGGCATGGAATGCCAAATATCTTTTTTCGTGGAAGAGTGGACCCGAGCGTTTCCCCTAGTGGCATTAGCCCCAGCCGCAGTCCCTCCATGAAAAATGCAAGACCGATAATAACTATGCCTATACCAACCGCTATCATCAACGAGTATACGATAGGCAAACCTAGAACTAGCAATTGAAAGACGACGAGATAGAGAATAATGAACCAGACGCACTGAATCTGCTCGACCACTTTGTCCTTGGCAAAGGAACAGAGGATGCCAATTTTCTGCTTTGTCGTCAGTCGTAGTTTGTCTTGGTCAGATGATTGTTCAGTAGACATGGCAATTATTCAATGTAGGGTTGTGAGTCTTGAAAAGACTTTTAGATAAGTTATTAATTACAGAAGGTTTCGAAAGAGTGTGCAACACCTAATTTCGCTAGGTCGAACGCAATAGGAGTTAGGAGTTCAGAGGCTCCAAGACGCATTTGCAATCGTAAGAGAAACCTTATTACGCCCAGTCTCTATCTTGACTGGTAACGACCAAGTTACTCCAACCTGACCAAGGGAAGCCGTGCCTATGATGTAGTAACTGCCAGCGGCAAGATCTCTAATTGCACCCGAGTTGCCGTCAATATCCGTACGGATGCGGCGACCTGAACTTTTCTCGTCGCTAATAGAGTCAAGCAGGGCTTTTCTTATCTTCTTTTGCAGGTCAGGATAACGAAAAGGATATTTTCTACTTTGCGCCCAAAGCTCTGCATGATTTTCAATATCCTTGTATTTTGCGTTTTCTAGGGTGATGCCAGCGTTCTCTAAAATTTCGCGTAAATCAGATTTCACTATGAAAAATTCAGTATAGAATGCTTCTTTGATTTTGCCGTTTGCGGCTGTGACGACGGCATCGAAGTCGAGTGACCCTGTTGTCGGTCGAGGTGCGGTCAATGCTTTTTCGGAGCTCTTGCTCGGGGAAATTACGGGCCGGTCCAGTTTCAGCCCGTTAAGCCTGTTTTCAGGTGTTTCAATAATTGTCGACCGTCTGCCAGTGCTGACATTCGATGGAAGAGGGTCAACCAATTCTCTTTCAGCAACTGGACCTAAATAGTCGAGCCTGTTGACTAGTTGCTTGTTGTAGTTACGAAGTTCATCAAGTTCTTTAACTTTTAGCGTAAAGGTATTCTTCAATTTTAAAATTTCATCTCTCAATACCTGAATTTCTCCATTTACGGGAAGACTGCTAGTTTCTCCAGAACTCGTTTTCCTAATTCGGGTCAATTCTTCGCGCAATTGCTGATTAATTAGCTTTAGACTATTGATCGTACCATCCCGTTGCCCGACCATTTTCTTAAGTTTGTTAATTTGTTCCTCAAAGGCCAGTTTGCTGTTAGAAAGTTTAGTAAGCAATTCTTGAAGATCCTGATCTGGATTAGGTTTTGAACTTTTTTTTGCCTCCGTTTGCGTGGCTGCGGTTGTCGTGTTGGTCATTTGAGAGTGATCGCGACTTTTAGCTCCGAGGGCAGGCTCACCTTCTACAGGAGCATCCTCGCTTAACAAAGCTTCCATGGCGTCTGTAATACTGGGTGCGGTATCACCCTTTGACAAAACGGTTCCGTTTAAGTCGGAAATAGGTGCTTGAACACTTGTCTCACCTTGAGGCGAGTCGGTCCCTTCAAGCAGGGCGAGCAGGCTTTCTTGAGTCTTCTGAGCCTTTGCGGTTTGAGAGTTATTGCCTTTAGCTGAATCGGAGTGATTTTCACTAGTAAGACTATCACCGCAGGAAACAAGGCAGAAAACAAGTGCGACATAGGAACAGGCTAAGGAATTTGTATGGAGAATTTTCATTGGGCGTGGGTCTAGGGAGAGAAGCACTTGATTTTATTTAGTTAAAAAAAATGATGCCTAGGCAACCCTAAATTGAAGAGTCAATGTTAATGTTTACAAGCTTGTGTGAAAGTTCTATTTATAATTTCTTTCCCATGTGCTCTTTTAATGGCAACCCCTATTGCTGATGTCGGAGATCGAACCTACCGAAGATTTGTCGGTTAAGGAGAATCGTTTTCTCAAGCAAACGATTCTTGCTTTCCGAGGTGAATTAGAAAAAGCTGAGGCTTTTCGAGAAGAGTGTTTGCAGCAAGCAAATATGGATTCTCGTCGTGAAATCGACCAACTCAAGATCACCGCTCTTGAACTGAGAGACCAGCTGGAGCAATGTCGTATAGAATTTGACGAAGAACGACAGAAAATCGCTGCGACTGACCGTGAAGAAAATCGCCAACTTCGTGAGACTGTCAACACTTTGCGAGAGCAGGTCGAACGAACAAAATCCAAAGAACATGAAAACATTCAAAAGGCGGTGGCTTCTTCCGCAGGCGAAAGTCGCGCTTTAAAGAGCAACCTGCAAAAGCTCCGAGAGCAGTTAGACAAGGCGAGCGCAGACAAGGATGAAGCCTTGCAAAGGGCTTTCTCGTCTTCGCACAATGAAATCCTTCAACTTCGAGAGACATCCCAAGTCCTGCGAGAGCAATTAGGGCATGCCAAAATAGAGCAAGGTGAGAGAGTTCAAAAAGCGACGGCTACGGCTGGGACCGAAATTCGTTCCCTGAAGGAAAGTCTCATCTCTTTGCGAGATGAACTTGATCAATCTCATGTTCGGGAAGAAGAGTCTTCTCGCAAAGCTTCTTCCGCAGCAGAGGGAGAAATTCGACAACTGAAAAGCTCTCTTGTGGTTGTTAGAGATAGGTTGGAGCGCTTCAAGGCTGATGCCGACGATCGGATTCAGCGGGCTGTGGCGTCCGCGAACACAGAAATCAGCTCTTTAAAGGAAACCGCTACTAACTTGAGGAAGGAGCTTGACCACGCTGCTTCAAAGGAGGCGGACAATATTCAAAAAGCCGTCACTGCATCTGGGGACGAGATTCGACAATTAAAGAGCGGCTTATTGATTTCTCGTGAACATTTAGAACGGGCCAAAGCGAGAGAGGGTGACATGATACAGAGAGCGGTTGCCACCGCGGAAGCCGAAATTCGTTCGTTGAAAGAAACGGCAACTAGTCTTCGAGCCGAACTTGAGCAAGCTTCTATTAATGAGGCGCAGACCGTTCAACGTGCCGTATCCTCTCACAATAACGAGATGCGCCAACTCAAAACCTCTCTTTCTACCTTACGAGATCAGTTGGAGAAATCCAAAGCAAATGAAGAAGGTCGTATTCAGAAAGCGGTGGTCGTCGCAGAAAACGAGATACGCGCCCTAAAATCCACTTGTACCGCTTTGCGTGATGAACTCGACAATGCTCAGGCTCATGAAATGGATAGTGTGCAAAAAGCTATGGCTACTGCCCATGGAGAAGTTCGACAGTTAAAAAATTCACTTCAGGCGATCAGAGATCAGCTTGAAAAGACTCAGGCACGGCAGGATGAGAGACTACAATCTGCGGTTGCTACCTCTGAAAGAGAGGTCAAGTCCCTGAGAGAGACTGCTACTTCCCTTAGGGAGGAACTTGATGGGGCTAGTGCACGAGAAGCCACTCGGGTTCAACAAGTAGAAGCGGCAGCAGTCACTGAAATTCGCCAATTGCGGGAAAGCCTCGCTATTACGCGTGATCGTTTGGAGCGGGCGGGACAAGACAAGGATACAGCCGTTCAACAAGTCCGCGTTCAAGGTGAGAATGAAAATCGTATGCTCAAAGTCAACATTTCACAATTGCGCGAAGAATTGGAGCGCAAAGATATTGAGCGCGAAGATGCCGTTCAGAAAGTTTCCGGATCTGCAGGTAAAGAACTGGCACAGCTCAAGAGCACTGCCAGAGCATTGCGGGATCAAATTGACCGTCTGCAATCAGGACGCGAAGAAGCTGTCCAGAGTGCTATTGCTGAGACTGCTGCTGAACTGAGAAGCCTTCGAGAGAACATCTCTTCTCTGCGTCTAGAACTTGAGCGGTCTGAAGTTATTCGGGAGGAGGCGGTGCAAAAAGCTATTGCCTCCCAGCACGGAGAGGTTACTCACTTTAAACGAATAGTTAATGCGCTTCGTGATGAGCTTGAGCTCAAAGGCAATTTACACGATGAAAAAATCCAGCAGGAAAATCAGCTTAAGACAATGGAATTCAAGCAACTACATGAGACCATTGTCGAGCTAAGAGACGAACTAGAGAAGACCCATGGAAATTAAAAGTAAGGTTGATAGAGATCTCGAGCGGAATGCTCGGGTAAAACGAACGGAGCGTTTTGCAAAAATGCTGCTTCAAGTTACTAATGATCTTGCTCAAACAAAATCGTTGGATGAAGCACTTGAGACGCTAGTCAATATAACGACTTCTTCGATCGGGGCTGAAAGAGGAACCATTTTCCTTAATGACGAGGCAACGGGTGAACTGTATTCTAGGGTGGCTCAAGGTAACTTTCGTCGAGAAATCCGAATCCTAAATACTAAGGGAGTTGCGGGTTGGGCCTTCTCACACGATCAAGGCGTGATTATCCATGATGCCTACAAGGATGAGCGGTTCAATAAAGCAGTAGACGTCAGGACTGGGTTTAGAACCAAGAGTATTCTATGTGCCCCACTTCGAACTGTCCGTGGTGATAAAATTGGGGTATCTCAAATTCTCAACAAAATTGACGGGCAATTTTCACAAGACGACCTCGACCTCCTCGAGGCGATGACGGAACAAGCTGCCATTGCCATTCAGGGAAATATAATTGTTGAGCAAATTGAAGCAGCTCGGAAGCAAGAGTTGGAATTTCTCGATGTTGTCTCTCAAGTATCTTCAGAATTGGAACTCACTCCCCTTTTGCAAAAGATAATAAGCACTATCTCCAAGATGCTTGATTGCGAAAGGGCTACACTTTTTATCAATGATGAAAAAACTAACGAGTTGTATACCGAAGTCGGTGAAGGATTGGATGAAAAGTCAGTGATTCGATTTCCGAATCATATGGGTATTGCAGGTACTGTTTTCAATTCGGCAAAACCCGTAAATATTCCACATGCTTATGCAGATTTACGTTTCAATCCGGGTTTCGACAAACAGACGGGATTCTTTACGCGCTCTATGTTGTGCATGCCTGTTCTTAACAAAGAAGGCAAAACCATAGGTGTTAGCCAAGTGCTTAATAAGCGGGGTGGATCCTTCAATTCAGAAGACGAAAAACGGTTAGCTGCTTTCACGTCTCAAATTTCCATGGGGATTGAGAACGCTAAACTGTTTGCTGATGTGCAGACTCAGCAAAATTATTCAGAGAGCATTCTTTCGAGTATGCACGATGCAGTCATCACTCTAGACGATGAAGGGGTTATCAAGACTTGTAACCTTTCTGGCATGCGCATTTTTAAGGTTCCTATCATGACCGAGGTCATAGGTAAGACTGCGGACGATTTCTTTACCGGCTCGAACCTTTGGCTCGCTGAAAAGCTGAAAGATGTAACTGAAAAAGATGAATTTCTTGATGCCGAACTAAAGGTCGAGGGCGAAACATTGTCTGTTAATGTTTCTGTAATGCCCCTTTTAGGCGAAAAGAAGGAAGTGCTCGGGGCAATGGTCATGATCGAGGACATCAGTTCCGAGAAACGAATGAAGTCGACTATGTCTCGCTACATGGACCCCGAATTGGCTGATCAGTTAATGGACGCAGGCGACAGCGACGACTTTCTCGGTGGCAAACAAAGTATTGGTTCGGTCCTCTTCTCGGACGTGCGTAGCTTTACAACCATTACCGAAGAGCTTGGAGCTCAAGGCACGGTTAAGCTCCTCAACGAGTACTTTACCATTATGGTCGACTGCATTACTGATGAAGGCGGCATGCTCGACAAGTTCATTGGCGACGCGATGATGTGTATCTTTGGAACACCCGTTGCTCACGACGACGATCCCGATCGAGCAGTGCGTGCTGCTATTCGCATGATGACCGACTTGAAGGTATATAATGACCAGCGAGTCGCCGAAGGTAAGTTGCCCATTGATCACGGCATGGGCATCAATACCGACTCTATAGTTTCTGGTAACATTGGTTCGCCTAAGCGCATGGACTACACGGTGATTGGTGATGGAGTGAACTTGGCAGCACGTATCGAAAGCGCATGCAAACAATACGGTGCCCATATCCTAATTAGTGAGTTCACGCTCAAGGCGGTCAAGGCCACTTACCGGACACGCCAGGTAGACTATGTAATAGTCAAGGGCAAGACCGAGCCAGTGGGTGTGTACGAAGTGCTCGATTACCACGACGACGAATCTTACCCAAATCTAGTAGATGCCCTCGGCACCTTCAATGATGGTCACCGCTGCTGGAACGAAGGTAAATGGGATCAGAGCACCAAGCTTTTCAAGGATGTGCTTAAGATCAACCCAGAAGACAAAGCTGCTCAACTCTATATTGACCGTTGCGCTCACATGAAGAAAACTCCCCCCAAAGGTGAATGGGACGGCGTTTGGGTAATGACCTCCAAGTAAGACTTAACCTGACTACGTCGCCTCTTAAACCCACACTTTTCCTTGATACGACGTTATGAACGCCGCCCGTGAACACTTAGAGCAAGCAATAGAGATTAATCCCGAATACGCCGAAGCTTACTACAAACTTGGTCTTCTTGAAAAAGGCGAAGGAAATATCGAAGGAGCATGGGAATATTTTCAGAAAGCCGTATCCTTGAATTCTGATTATGCCGAAGCCCAGTGCGAACTAGCTGTCGCGTTTGCTGCCAAAGGTGAATTCGAAACATCTAGAAGTCATTACCTAAATGCTCTCGAAATTAATCCCAACTATGCCGACGCTTACTTTAATTACGCTCTTCTGTTGATTGAGCTAAAAGATGTCGAAGAGGCCAAGAACAACTTGGAAAAAGTAACTGAAATCAATCAAAACTACGCTGAAGCTTATTACCATAAAGCCCGCTTACTATCGAATCCTGATGATTTTGAAGAAGCCAGAAAGAATTTTGAAACTGCCATCGATATTCGTCCGGGCTTCATCGATGCCCTCTATTACATGGGTAAACTGCTTTCAGGTGGAATCTCTACGGATAAAGAAGGAGTAATTATTGATTCCTCTGATCTGCCTGAAGCCAAAGATCATTTCATCAAGGTTCTGGAGCTTAAAAAAAACCACTCAAAGGCTCTCTATAATTTAGCCAAAATTCTCTCTACGGAAGGAGATTTCAAGCAAGCGCGGGAAAGATTGGAAAAGGCAATATCGATTGATCCACAATACTCGAAGGCGCATTTTCTACTAGCCCATATTCTCGTTGAATTAAATTTTTCGATCCAAGCCCAGAATCATTTCATCGAATCCATCAAGTTTTACGAGAAAAATGCCCCTGCCCATTTTCGGCTAGGTCTGATTCTTCGCAACAAAGGAAATGACAAAGAAGCGTTACAGAATTTCAAAAAAGCGGTGGCCTTTGATCCCGAGCACGCGGAAGCTCATTATCATCTTGCTGGGTTGCTTTCAGCGGATGAAGATCCCGCCCCTGCCAAAAAGCACTTTTACCGAGCTCTTGAAATTGATCCTGAATTCGCCTTAGCCTACTTTCACTTGGCTGGTCATCTCGAGCGCACCAACGAGCTCACTGAGGCTAAGATGCACTACCAAAAAGCATCGGATGTAGACCAGAATTATGTTGAAGCCTATTTCAACCTTGCACGCATCCTCACAACACCAGCCGAATACGATCAAGCCGTTCGCAACTACGAAACGGCAATTGAAATCGAGCCCACGCATGCTAAAAGCCATTACTGGTTGGCAAAAATATTGGCAGGCGGGGAAAGACTAACCGCCGATGGCACTTTGGTTAAAGAACCCAAATTAGATATTGCCGAACATCACTTCCGTCGTGCTATCGAAATTGACCCCAACTATGCAAAGGCACACTTCCGTTTAGGGCTATTGCTAAGCGAGTTGCAGAATTACATTGATGCCTTCAAGCACTATTCTGAAGCCTTAAGGATAAACCCCAATTACTCGGAAGCTCATTATCGCATGGCTGTCCTTCTTATGGATCCTGCGGCGTCCAAAGATTTACTTCCCAAAAAACCTAAAATCAGTCCGTCTCGCAAACCAATTATTTCGGCTAAAAAAGAAACTGCTTCTCCAAAATCAAAAACCAAGGGAAAGTCCCGGACTGTCCCTAAGAAAAAATAGTGGAGCCGGAGTTGGACCATGATTCATCCCGATGCGCTTGGTCATTTAGAAAAGGCTATCGCCCTTGACCCCAATCATCTTGCTGCTCGCCTTGCGTTAGCTGATCTTTACTGGCAAGAAAACCTCTTGGATGAGGCCAAGGCCATCCTTTCAAAAGCGATTGAGGGAGAAGCTGATGTTCCTGCCGCACACTTTGCTCTAGCGGAAATATTAATTGATGAAGGGCAGGAAGAGGAGGCAATAAAGCATCTTTTAGAAGCAAGTTCCGGAAATCTCGGTGATGCAACTTCTCGCTTTCGATTAGCAGAGCTTCTTGCGGCCAAAGGTCAAGTTAAGGCTGCGGCAGATCAACTTGAAAGTGTCGTTAGTTTAGATCACCTTAATGGTGAAGCTCACTTTCGTCTAGCAACATTTCTTGAACATCCTGATGATTTCAACAGAGTAAAGCTTTTGCTCGAAATAGCGATCGATCTCCTACCCGAGGATCCTCGTCCTTCCTATCACCTTGCACAGTTACTCGATAAGGGTGAAAAATCTGATCGCGAAGGTAATATTCTCAGAGAACCTGATTATACTTCAGCCAAGCAATATTATGAACAAACACTCCGTTTAAATCCATCTTATGGTCCCGCTAACCTGCGATTAGGTATTATGCTTGAAGGCGAAGGAGATATCCAAGCCGCAATCGATTGCTATGAAAAAGCTGCAAAAGTGAAAGGTATTGCCGGAGATGCTCTCTTTTGCCTCGCGAAACTTGCTTTTGCGGATAACGACAATATCAAAGTCGAAAACTGCCTGAATCTCGCTATTCGAGAACCAGAAGTTAAGGGAAAATCTCTTTTGAAAAGAGCGGAGCTTTTTATAAAGCAAGGTAAGGCATATGCAGCGAAAAAAGACCTAATTGAGGCTTTGAGCGCATTCGATAAAGACGAGAAAAAATTCAGGGGTGACTCGGATGTTGCTGCCAACAACGCAAATTTCATCAGAGCGCGACGCCTTTTGGAAAAGGCCGAGCACGCTCGGCGGTCTCAGTCCCCCGTATTATTTTATTTGGCAAAGATTGAATTGATGGGTGAAGATATTAAAAAAGCAATTCAGCTTCTCGGCAAAGCGGTTGGCAAGTCGCCGGTATTCGTTCCAGCTCGTTATGAATTAGCTACTCTCCTGGACGAAAGTGATAGGGAAAACGAAGCAATTAGGCACTACGAAGCTGTCGTTCAGGCTGAATGGGCTCATCCCCAAGCTCATTTTCGACTTGGGGAAATTGCTTTTGTCGAAAAAGATCTCGGTAAGGCAGAGATGCACTTCCTTATTGTCACCGATATTGAACCTTCAAATGCAAAAGCCACTGCCTATCTTTCTCAAATTACCTCAAAAAAGCCTAAAAACAAGTCATAGCGACATCATTTCCTTGGATTGTCCTTACGGTATGCAGTTATGCTGAATGGTAAGCTTAATAGATACAAGGCTCCAAGCGAAAAAAGAAATATCCAAGGTTCCTTTGAAAAAACAGCAACGCTTAATCCCACCGCTAAAAGGACAAGAATAGCCCGATTTCGAGCAACCCGAAAACGGACGTTTCGAAATGAAAAAGTGGGAACTCTGCTAATCATTAAAAGAGATATCGCAACAATCCAGCCTAGAACCCAAAGAGGGTATTCAGCGACAATGAAACCTGATTCAAACCGCTTGAGAATGAATTCCATTCCCATCGGCATCATGGCCATTCCTGCAGCGGCCGGAGCCGGCACACCTGTAAAGTAAGTTTTGTCTCTCGGTTTTCCCTCTTCGTGCATAACGTTGAAACGAGCCAAGCGCAAGGCGTTGCAGGTCGAAAATGCGAGTATCGGAATCCAAAACCACTCTAGAAGGTACTCGGAACCGCTGCCGACCAACGGTGCTCTAATCCAAAGATATATTACTACCGCGGGGGCAACTCCAAAACTGATTGTGTCGGCTAAGCTATCTAGCTCAGCTCCAAAACGAGAATGAGCTTTTAATAAACGTGCGGAGAGGCCGTCCACGGTGTCGAATGCTGCCGCAACGAGAATGAAGAAGACCGCTTTTTCCCATTCGCCTTCCATAGCGAAACGCATTCCAGTGAGTCCGGCGCATAGTCCTATTGTGGTGAAGATGTTAGGTAATAATTTCGGTAGGGTAAGTACCCTACCCTGTTCAACCGCATCGATTTTACTCATAAAACGGAAACCGTTTCTTCCACAAAACATCGCCGCGGTGGAACCAGTTCGGCTCCGTATGAGCGATTGATTATGCGATGCCAAGCTTCAGCTTTACGGATTTTGTACGGGTCGGTAATCGCGGCAATTTTACAATCGATGGTGTCTGTAAAAAAAATAAGGTAGTGGTCCAAGCCAGAATCGTCTATCGGTGCATTAATGCAATCGAGGACTGTGCCCCTTTCCGTTTCTCGGAAGAGTGCGTCATTGTAGTCGAGGTTTGCCATAGATACTTCAAGAGGTATTTCAGAGCGAGGTATCTCACTTGGACGATCTAGTGCCTCCCACAATTGTCGAAGAGGTTTCAAAAAGCGAGTAACTGTTGCAAGGCATCGGTTGTCCTGCTTTTCCAAATCAATAATGGTTTCCCGACCTTTGGCAGGTAACCTGACAAGTCTTAATAACCACCTTCCAGAAGAAGGTTCTGGAAACCGCAATGAAGCCGCGACAAGAGACGCCTGTCTCTCCAAGGCATAAGGGTAAGAGTTTTGTGCGGAATTAAAATCCACGCTGAAATAATATTTGTGGATGGTGAAGTTACAACTTTACAGCAGGTTTGATACCAAGTTTCAGTACAGGTTAGTTACTAATTACATTTGCCTTTTCAGTAAAACCATCCGTAATAATTTAATGCTTCATTTGATGCATATTTTTTGGATTGCTGGTTTTATGGCTTTGGCTTTAACCGCGTGTCGCAAAGGCTCATGGAACCCTGATAAGCAATTTGCTGAACAAAGACGAGTTCATGAGGAAGTTATACGGCAATCCGAAATTGAGAAGAGTAAAATTACAAGCAAGAATTTGGCTTTGATTGAGAGTGGCGCTTTAGTTCACATACAACCCGGCATTCTCATTTCTGAGTTAAATAAAGTTATGGGGTATCGTTTTGAAGTACTTGCAACTGCTATGAATCCAGGTGCTGGATCAGTTTGGGAAACGAGACGCTACAGAGTCGGGCACTTAATTGCATCTCGTTTTGGACATAATTCAAAAGAATTCGAGATTTGCGATCAAGAGAGAGTGCTATTTAAATTAACTCTTGCAAATGATGTAGTCAGGACAGTCGAATACTAGCCAACTTATTTCTCGAATGAATAGTTATTTTAATCCTTTACTGAAGAAACGTTCTGAGACTTTTTACGAAAAGTAAGTAATAATTTTGCAACAGATCCACCGTTTATTAAAGTAGGGGTTACGGCTGTTAGTCGCCACCCGCTTTTACCCAATTCATTACTTTCTTTTTCAAGCTTTTCGGCAAGTTTAGCAGATTGATCATCACCACTAACGCGGAGACCTTTAGGATAAATTATACAAGTTTTGTATTCATATTGCATATTTTAACTCTTTTAATAGTATAATTTCTAATACCCAATGAGATATCTGCAAAGTCAACTTGGACTCGGTTTCAGATTGGCAGAGAATGGAAGTGCATAAGTAATTTAAGGGAACCAATTGCGATAGAAGCTTTTTTTATAAAAAGTCTCTTGCATAATAACTTTATTGGAATCTATTTTATGTTTTTAATGTTGTTTTACTTCAAAACAATCTGATTCTGATTTGGTTTACCTTTTTTTATTTGTCTGAAGAAGAGATTGAGTCTTAGTTCAGGACAGAGTGTAAATTTTCTAAATTTAACTGAGCTTTGCGTTTTTACCTTGAGCTTTCTCAGCACCTTGTTTCCCGTAATATTTGTTGTAGTACTTATATCGGAAATAACCATAACCATAGTATCCCGAATAGTAGTATCCTGGAGTCTTCTTTTCAGGTAAATCATTTAGTACAACGCCTAGCATATTTGCACCCGTTTCCTCCAGACTCTCGATTAGGTTTTTCGCTACTTTACGAGCCACCTTGCCATAACGAGTCACAAAAATCACTTCATCCACCTTCCTTGCCATTGCAAGTGAGTCGGGGAATAGTCCAATGGGAGGACTATCGATAATAATGATTTCAGCGTTTTGTCTGAGGCTGAAGAGCATTTTATCGAACTCTGGCTTTTCAAGCATTTCAGTGGCAGCTCGGGTTTTTCCGCCAGATGGCAAAATTAAAAGATTTGGATAAATTTCTACAAGTGTACCGCTGTCCCAAAAGTTATAATTTGGAGTAGGGTTTGCAACAGTCTCATTTATCAGCGTGAGTAACCCTCTATCATTATTAACTCCACAAAATTTATGAAGTCCAGGTCGCCTTAAATCAAAATCGACAAGTATAGTTTTGCGCCCGTGATTGGCGCAACTGTAAGCCAAGTTAGCTGCAAGTAGGCTTTTCCCTTCACTTGGTATCGCACTAGTAATCAAAATAGTTTTTGGGTAATCCGTCTTGGAGTTCATTTGTATGCGACTGTACATACTCCGAAAGGCTTCGGTGAGGCCGTCGTCTAGTTCGTTTCCGACGATAAGTGGTCTGTCGACCTCTTTTACCTCTGATATCTTTGGAATTCCAGCAATTAAATCCTGACCTAGGAAAACTTCTATATCCCAAGGGGATTTTATCCGATTATCTATAAACTCAAAACCAAAAGGGATCAGAACAAATAGTGCTGCAAATATCATAAATCCCGTCTTATGAATTTCAGGCAAGTTCGGACTTATCTGGATTCCTGGATAAGCAATGTTTCCTTTATGAAGGGGGTCGTCTTGCTCTTGGGGAAGTTCTATCTGAATCACAACATCTTGCAGGCGCCTTTGAATCGTGTCCGTGGAACCTCTTTGAATCTGAAGTTTTCGATCCAGTACTTCTAGGTCTTTTTCCATTTCACTAAGTTCAACTGCTTCGACCTGTACTTTATCCATTTCGTTAGCGTATTCTTGTTCTTGAGCCTCCAGTTGATGGTATGAGTTTTTTAGATCTTCAATCGAAGCTTTGACCTCCAGTTGCAGAATCCTTTCCACATCCTTTATTTGCCGGGCAGTCTCGATCATCTTTGGATGATTAGCCAGATACTTTTGACCGTAAAGCTTGTGACTTTGTTCCAGATCGAAAAGTCTTTTCTGTAAGGCGGGAACATTTCCAAAACTTTCTATGGCATCAATTTTAAAATATTCCTTGATGGCATCAATGTTTGCATTCACATCTTTAGAAGCTCCATCATTTTGAATACGAGAGCTTATGCTGGCCTGTATTTGAATGATTTGACGAAGGAGTGAATTTATTCGTACTTTCTCCACCTTAGCCTTAGTGATTTCCGAATGATAGCTACTTTTTCGAGCGGCATTATCCAATCTTTCGTCCTCAACAAATGGAAGCTCTCTTTCTCCTTTGTATTTGGTCATTTCTTCAAGAATGCTGTCTTCCCGAGATTGGCTCTTTTCTAAAAGGGACTCAAGAACACTGCGAGCACCTCTGACTATTTCACCAGCTCCCTTCTTGTGAGACTCGTCGTAATATTGTTGAACAAGATCTGCAACTAGTTGCACGGATTCGGGACTACGCCCAGTTGCTGTTATTGTGAAGACAGGTCTTCCCTCTCCGCCTACCGAAACGGAATAGTTTATGATTGATGCGATTTCCGGCAACTGCTGATCATGTACGTATGGTGCAAGCATTGTACTTTTTTTAAAGCTGTTGTCTTTAATTGCTTCGAGAACACGAGCTCTCAACTCTTGACTGTTAAGCCCTTCTGTATGCTTTCGAACCAAATCCACTAATTGATTAGCTTGTTCGACGGGCTGTAGATTCAAAATTGCTGGCGGAGGGATGAGGCGAAAAGAAGAGGAAGATTGGTAGATACTTGGTTGTTGATATTCCTTGTAAACAAAACCCAAAGCAATCGGAAGTGAGAGCGCCGTGGCAAGCAACCAGCGGTCACGTATAATTAGAAAATAATCGAATACACCCCTGAGCCTACTTCGAGAAGCAGGTTGTATAATTTCCTGAGATGGGTCAGGATTGGAGTAGGAGTCCATTTTTTTTATGACGAGCGAGCGTCGGTTGGGCAGTAGTTTATACCAAACGTTCTTTTACAAAAATTTGATCACCAGGATAAATCATGAAGGTGGAGTACTCTCTCTCATCAGAAGACCCACTGCTTAGGGCTTCGACATTAACCTCGTATGTCATTGAGTTTTTGACTTTTCCTGACTCATCGTAGAATGTTCTAGTTACCTTAACTTTTGTCTTGTTGGCGATATCTGTGAACCCCCCAGCGCGTGCGATAACCTGAACTAAATTCATCGCTTCGGCTTCAGGAGGAAAGGCATAGGCACCTTGTTTGTTGACTGAACCTGAAAGGAAAACGAAACGTTCAACATATTTTGAGATTGTCACGGTCACTTTGGGATCCCTAAAGATCTGTTGCCTACGATACTCTTGTGCAATGTATGTTTCCGCTTGTTTTGTGTTCATTTTGGCCAAGAGCAACTCCCCAATATAAGCCAAGCGCACACTTTCATCATTGCTAATCGTTGCTTCGATATTACAATCAACTTCTCCCAGCACGGATACTTTAATACGATCTCCGGATCTTAGTTTGTATCCAGTCGGGTCACGCAGTATGGAGGGATCTTCGTTGCGGGCAGATAATAGCGAGATGGCTAAAACCAAAAAACAGTACAAAGGTAAGTTTGGAAAAACTCTCACAATCAACCCATCATCTTAAAATCGGCCGTTCAGGTCAACTCGGACTAAATGCCTTCCATAAGATTCGGTATCGCGGGCAATGTGTGAAAAACTGTACCCGCCACTTGTAGAAAAATGCTTGTTGAGAGTCCTGTTAATGTTGGTTCCAAAGCCAATGTTATCCAGAGAATTCGAACTGCGTGAAGTTGTTTCTCCCTTTCTAAATGTGTAATCGGTCATCCCATAAGAGATGAAAGCGGTTCCTGCAACATCATCAGTGAATCGATGATTTAATGAAAGTCGACCTGTGGTGTTTAGCATCGTGTAACCTTGAGCAGATGGCGTGAAGCCTCTGTTCAAATCAAAACCCATGGAGGTTTTACGATTTAAACTCCACTGCAATCCTGAAGATAGTGAAAGGGTGCCTTGTCCTGAGAAATTGGCATTGTCATAAACTTGACGAACATAACCGATTGCAGCGTTGCCAGATAGCTTTGGAGATAAATCACCCTGAGCACCAAAATTCACTCCATGAGTAGCCCCGTTGTTTAGATTGGGTCCACTGTTCCCAGACATATCTCGACTCTTTGAAAAGTTGTATTCAGTATAGAAGTCGAGTTTTTCCGAATAAATATAAAAAGCTCTGGCATAAATTGGAATTGTCGCAAGATCTTTGTATGCGGAATTAATTTGTCCGCCAGTTGTCCAATCTTGATAATCGCGATAGAGGTATGAAGTGCCAGCCCCAAGTCCAAATTTTGAACTGTGATTGTACCTTACATTTGCTGCGACCAGAAAGTAAGAGTAACTCACGAGATCCTGTTCTAAAACACTAGTCTCAACTTTTTGACCGAGATCAAAATTCATATCAAAGCGAATCTTGGCATTATTTGAAATTCTTTTTTTCAAGGATTCATCAAAGTCGATGTTGAAAGTGCTGGTTGGCTGAACATAACTTTTTTTGTCGTTCTTCACATATTGGGCAAGTCGGACGCCCGCAGACCCATTAAAAGAAAACCACCGTAGTTTCTTCGTGTAGTGAATCGCTGGAGTAAACGTCAGGAGTAAGTCGTCTTCGCTTTCGACCTCGTCGGACATGTTCGAAGCTTTGACCTTTTTTAGCGTTAGAGAAGAAATACCAAATACGCGAGAGTCGTATTCCGCTGAGAGGGAGGCGCTAAGGTCGATCCGGCCTAAAGCGCTTTCCTTCAAGGCAAATGTATTGCAATTAAGAACAATGCTTATGAAAAAAATATAAAGAATTAACTCTTTGTTAATTTCAAAAAATCGGGCAGGCATTTAAACTGGAGATTTGCTAAAGGGTATTTAAAAAGTCTATATTCTTATTTTTGACTACCTTATTCAACACGGCAACTCTAAAATCGAAGTGTTGCCGAGTCCAAACTTTCAATATTTAGATGCCTCTTAGAATATGTTACGCATGAATTCAAGCTTAGTAGTTTGAGAACACACGAAATTTTTCTTTTTGGGCAAACAACTGTTTTGGTTGTCGTCATTTCTTGGGCGAAAGCCGGCCTCTTGTCGCCATGGACGGAATGGTTTACCGTGGCAATTGTCTTGGGTGGACTCTTGGGAGTACTGTTGCTGAGGAAAGGAGAGGGTCTGCCGTTTGCCTTCCCTTGGAGACCGATTTTCCCACTCGCCCTTTTCTTGGTGCTTGCAGGTGTAAGCATGATCAACCCTTCTCACAATCCTCCAAGCCATATT